>CACYLC010000103.1:1276-2140 GCA_902775105.1 Oscillospiraceae bacterium | reverse complement strand
TCTTCCTGGGAGGACAACCAGCTTCCCCCGGTGCCGGACTCCAACAAACGGTATCTTGGCATCGCACCCCTGATTGGCATTCGTCAGGGGCAGCGGATTCTGGGGGAGGAAGTTCTGACCTTTTCTGATTTCCTGCAAGGACGGTTGACACAGCAGCCCATTTTCTGGTGTCGCACCAATCTGGACACCCACAACAAGGAATTCGCGCTGGAGGATCGGCTGCTGCGAAGCTGGTTCACCATCGGAGGAATGTGGGGCTGGAATGTGGGCGTGCCCGTTGGCGTGGGAACCCTGATTCCAAAGGGATGGGGCGGCATTCTGGCTGCCGGAAGATGCCTGTCCTGTGATCACAATTTCTCTCAGGGAGTACGCATGATGGATGACTGCTCCAAATCCGGCGAGGCGGCGGGGGCGTTGGCGACGCTTTCCATAGAATTGGGAGAAGTACCCCAAAAGGTTCCCTACGAATTGCTGAAAGCAAAGCTGGAAGAAACGGGCTGCATCAAAGCCGGGGACTGCCTTCGTATCGAGCGTCAGGGAAAGGAGCCTCTGCGGCTGTGGGCAGATACCTTTTCCGAGTTGTGGCTGGAGGAGCGGGAGATATTAGAGCAGTTGGGAACCAACTGCCCGGGCTATGCCATCTGGTCGGTGAAAATCCGGGGGAGCCGCTGCATCCCCATGCTCAAAACCGCTTTATCATCAGGCGATTTACGGCTTTGCCGTCACGCCGCTCTGGCGCTCAGCCTGCTGGATGACGCCTCCGGTGAGGATATCCTGCTGGATATGGCAATGGATCGTTCCGGGAGCGCGCCGGACACCAGCTATATGTACGTCATGCCCTATGCCGTCTCCGCGATCTCTGCC
>CACYLC010000103.1:0-1263 GCA_902775105.1 Oscillospiraceae bacterium | reverse complement strand
ATGGAACCGGCTGATCACAAACGAGGAAGATGCTGCTTTCCAATTTGCGTCCCACGCCGTTTCGGCACTGGCAGAAATTGAAGCAAAACATCCGGGCTGTGTCCCTATGGAACAAATTCGGACCCTGCTTTCACAACAGGATTTCCCTGACAGCGTTACCATGATGGGTACATCCAAAAGATGGAATTTCCGGGATGCCTTGGCGAAGCTGATCGAGCTGACGTAAAGAACCGTTCCTGTCTTCATTCTTCACAAAAAATGGACGCTATCATACAATCAGTCAAAATGCAGACGCCGGTCAAGCCGCAGCTTGACAAGCGCCTGCATTTTCCATTTTTATACTGATATTCAATAGAAAAGCCCCGATACTCCGTCACATTCCTCAGATACTCCCGGACATCTCCGTGGAGCAGCAGGTTCACATAGTCAACCGGCGCATTGTACACCAGCCACTCCGGCTCGATTCTCTCATATATATTCGTGCAACCTCCGCTTCCACCAGAGTGCAGTCAATGGAGATCATACTGCCATCCGTATACCTGACCTCGACACAGGCAGTATCGATATTGAACTCACAGGAAATAACTTTCTTATCCATAACAGTGTCCTCCTAAATCTGTTTCTTTTTTCTTGGTCCTCTGGGTTTTGATTCCGGTCGTTTGATGACACCGTTTCGGAAATAGGTTTCCTCGAACTTGCCAAAGAAAACAAATAATCCGAACCCGTCTCCCACAGGGAAAACTTGGTTCGGATTACATTGGTTTGGTGCCGGTGGTGGGACTCGAACCCACACGGTGTCGCCCGGTGTCGCCACCAACGGATTTTGAGTCCGTCACGTCTACCATTCCATCACACCGGCGCGATGGGATGAGTATATCTCATTCGATTAAAAAATTCAAGTGCCATTGCAAAGGAGGTTGCCATCAAGCGGGCGGAAAAAGGAATTGCCCGGCAAGAAAGGCTAAAATCGCCGAGAAAACGCCGCTCAGCACACGGCCGATCAGATGATAACGCAGGGAGAGATCACTCTCGCTCAGAACGGCGGCGGTTTGAAAAGTAACTGACAAGCCGCCCCAGCCGGTAAGAAAAGCCGACATTGAAAAGAGTACGGTTGAGATCGGCAGACCGCGCATACAGCCGATCCCGCTGCCGAGCTCGAGAAGTCCTGTAAGAAATGCGTGGGTCAGCCGTTCATCCGCGCCGAGCGGACAGGCGAGCGCTTTTGCAGCGGCACTGAGAACACCGAGCGATTCCAGCAGCCCG
>CACYLC010000102.1 GCA_902775105.1 Oscillospiraceae bacterium | reverse complement strand
TTTTGGACAGACATGGTATATTGACCTTGATACAAAGGGAGTAGTTCGCATTCCGATTTTCGGAGTGTTGCAGCGTTCGTCATCACGCCGAAAGGCCGGACGCTGCGGGTGAGGAGCGAGACTTTTATCGCATTTTATTGTGCGGTAGAGGTCTCGCGTTTTCTTTTATGAAACAGCCGCAAAATACGGAGGAAGGAACAAATGACAACAAACGTACTGCAAACCATTCTGCTCTTTGGGCTGGGACTGATTTTGATCTGTCTGGGCGGGGACAAGCTGGTGGACGCCGCCGTGGCCATCGCCCGCAAGCTGGGCATCCCTCAGATCGTGGTGGGCGCCACCATCGTCAGTCTGGGCACCACCCTGCCGGAGATTTTAGTTTCCGCAACGGCGGCCTTTCAGGGCTCGGCGGCAATCGCCGCCGGCAACGCCTTCGGCTCCATCATCTGCAACACGGCGCTGATTGCCGGGCTGACCCAGACCATCCGTCCCATGGAGCGGGTGGAGACGAAATCTGTGGGCTGGCGGGCGGCCTTTTTCTTCGGAACGATTGCCTTTGCGGACATTGTGGGCGTGCTGACGGGAGAGTTTAACCGCATCTTTGGCATAGCGCTGTTGGTGACCTTCGCCGTCTACGCCTACCTGAATATCCGCTGGGCTTCCGGGGAAGGAGAGGAGGAGACTTCCGAGGAGGGGGGAGTGCTCAGACAGCTGGTCGTCCTTGCGGTCTGCGCCGCTCTGCTGTATTTCGGCGCAAACTTTCTGGTGGATAACGGCATCCTGCTGGCTCAGCTGATGGGCGTTCCGGAGCGGGTGATTGCCGTCACCTTCATTGCACTGGGCACCTCTCTGCCGGAGCTGGTGACCTCGGTGGTCTCTATCATCAAAGGCTACGGCAGTGTGGGGCTTGGGAATATCATCGGAGCGAATCTTTTTAACCTTCTGCTGGTCATGGGCATTCCGGCGGCGATTGCGGGCATTCCGCTGGAACAGTCCACCCTGCTGGTGGATGCGCCGGTGGGAATTCTTGTCATGGCAGTGCTCATCGTCCCCATCCTGCTGCGGAAGAAGTCCTCCCGTTTGCAGGGAATACTGCTTTTGGCCATTTATGGGGCATATTGCTGGTTCAGCTTCGCCTGAAATGCAGAATTTCCTGCAAATGCCGTCAAAATAGACAAAAAGGAGATTGGAAACAACCCTCTTTTGTTGTTTGGAAAGCCTTGCCATTGCATTTTGGATTGTGCTATAATGGTTCCATGAAATCAAAGAAAGGGGTCCATGCAAAATGGCAAAAATTGATTTAACCAAGTATGGCATTACCGGCACGACTGAGATCGTGTACAATCCCTCTTATGAGGACCTGTTTGCTGAGGAGACCAAGCCCGGTCTGGAGGGCTATGAGGTCGGCAAGGTCACCGAACTGGGTGCGGTCAACGTTATGACCGGCATCTACACCGGCCGTTCTCCCAAGGATAAGTTCATCGTTGTCGATGAAAACTCCAAGGATACCGTCTGGTGGACCTCCGATGAGTACAAGAACGACAACCATCCCGCTTCCCAGGAGGCATGGAAGGCTGTCAAGGACATCGCCAAGCGTGAGCTGAGCAACAAGAAGCTGTTCGTTGTGGACGCTTTCTGCGGCGCAAACAAGGACACCCGCATGGCAGTCCGCTTCATCATGGAAGTGGCATGGCAGGCGCACTTCGTTGAGAATATGTTCATCAAGCCCACTGCTGAGGAGCTGGCCGATTTTGAGCCTGATTTCGTTGTCTACAACGCTTCCAAGGCGAAGGTTGAGAACTACAAGGAGCTGGGTCTGAACTCCGAGACCGCTGTCGTCTTTAACATCACCAGCCGTGAGCAGGTCATCATCAACACCTGGTATGGCGGCGAGATGAAGAAGGGCATGTTCTCCATGATGAACTATTATCTGCCGCTCAAGGGCATTGCCTCTATGCACTGCTCCGCCAACACCGATATGGAGGGCAAGAACACCGCCGTCTTCTTCGGTCTGTCCGGCACCGGCAAGACCACCCTGTCCACCGACCCCAAGCGTCTGCTGATCGGCGACGACGAGCACGGCTGGGACGACAACGGTGTGTTCAACTTCGAGGGCGGCTGCTACGCCAAGGTTATCAACCTGGACAAGGACTCCGAGCCTGACATCTACAACGCCATCAAGCGTGACGCCCTGCTGGAGAACGTCACCGTGGATGCTGAGGGTAAGATCGACTTCGCTGACAAGAGCGTCACCGAGAACACCCGCGTCTCCTATCCCATCGAGCACATTGAGAAGATCGTCAAGAACGTCAATCCCGTCTCTGCCGGCCCCGACGCCAAGAACGTGATCTTCCTCTCCGCCGACGCTTTCGGCGTGCTGCCTCCTGTCTCCGTGCTGAACGCTGAGCAGACCAAGTATTACTTCCTGTCCGGCTTCACCGCCAAGCTGGCCGGCACCGAGCGTGGCATCACCGAGCCCACTCCCACCTTCTCCGCCTGCTTCGGCCAGGCATTCCTGGAGCTGCATCCCACCAAGTACGCTGAGGAGCTGGTCAAGAAGATGGAAAAGAGCGGCGCCAAGGCATATCTGGTCAACACCGGCTGGAACGGCACCGGCAAGCGTATCTCCATCAAGGACACCCGCGGCATCATCGACGCCATCCTGAACGGTGACATCCTGAATGCCCCCACCAAGACCATCCCCTACTTCGATTTCGAGGTTCCCACCGAGCTGCCCGGCGTCGATCCCGCCATCCTGGATCCCCGTGACACCTACGCAGATGCCTCTGAGTGGGAGGTCAAGGCCAAGGATCTGGCCAGCCGCTTCGTGAAGAACTTTGCCAAGTACGAGGGCAATGAGGCTGGTAAGGCTCTGGTTGCTGCCGGCCCCAAGGTCGAGGCGTAATCTCCCTTACAATCCAATCGCACAACTTTCCCTCCCGCGGGTCTGCCCGTGGGAGGGTTCTCTTTAGGCTCTACGTCAATAGTTGGGGGTAGAGAAAAAATGGCTCTACGTCAATAGTTGACGTAGAGCCTCAGCCTGTCAAAGAACCCCCTATTTTGCCATGGCAAAATAGGGGGTTCTAGTCTGAAGTGGAGCAAAAATTGCCGAGAAATATGAGAAAAAGGAGTTG
>CACYLC010000101.1 GCA_902775105.1 Oscillospiraceae bacterium | reverse complement strand
GCAAAGGCCCTCCGGGATCAGCTTGCCGCCGCCCTGCTCGGGCACGGAGACATAGTGCTCCTCGAAGGTCTCATTATCTATGTAGGAGAAATTCACGTCGTAGAACTCCATGCCACCAAGTTTCTTCAACTGCTCTTTGACACGGCGTCTCATCTCCAGTGACAACCGCAGGATCTCCTCCAACTGTTCTTTTGTATATACCCCATCCGGATACAGCAGCTTGATGAAGCCGCCAACCATTTTCCGGACCGCAATGGTATCGCGCTGGTTCAGGTTTTTCCCCAGAAAACTTAGGGATTTCCCAGCCGGGAATATAACAATGCATACGGTCGAGGAACGCCGTATCCGTGCCCATCTCCGGAGGGAAGGGATCAAACAGGCTGCTGGTCTTCAGCAGGACGTCCACACTCTGGTTGATGTTGCCCACGAACACCATCGAGGCGCTGGCTGCCTTTTCCTCCTTGCCACGGGCGAAGGAACCGGAGGCCATGTAGTCCTTCATGATCTGGATGCCATCTTTATCCTTAAAGTTGATGCCCGCCACCTCATCGAAGGCCACACAATGTTTGCGGCGGTCAGAGCGGCGGTGTCCACCGTCTGGGCGTACTTGGTCTGATACTCGGTGTAGAGCTTGGAGAAGGCGTAGGCGTCCCGCTCCGGGATGGCCTGCTCCGTCTCAAAGACGTTCTGGATGTTGGCCATGGATACCACCAGATTGGTCTCGTCCACATCCATGGGGTCGATGGGGATCTCAATGTCACGGTCGAACTCCAGCTTCTTGGGCTCCCAGTCGTTTGCCACAGAGCCGGTGTTGAAGCCCAGGCTGGAGCGGTTATGATCCTTATAGCCGCTGACGGTCAGCCGGGGCAGCTTGATGGTCTGGGCGTTCAGGAAGGTTACCTGAGGGTTGGACTGGAACAGCGCATCGGACTTGGATTCCGCTGCGTACTTCTGAGCAAGGATCTGCTCAAATTTTTCTGCATAGCTGTAAACTGCCATATTGCATTTTCCTTTCTGTTGATTATTTGACGCCAAAGATCTTCTTCAGCTGATCCTCGTCGGTGACAGCGCCGGTAGAGCCGGTGTCAGCGCCCACACGAAAGCCGGGATTCTGCTTCCCGTCTCCTCCTGCCGTGACCGTGGCTTTCAGCTGGGGAATATCCTCCAGCACCTTGGTGATGGATGCTTTCAGTTTCTCGTCATCGACTTTGCCATCGACGACGGCGCTTGTCAGATCAGCCATTTTCAGCACATAGGGCATGGTCTTCAGCTCCACGCCCAGCTCGGATGCCATCAGCAGTGCCTTGTTCTCCATCTGCGCCTGCAGCACCGCCGCATTGGCCGATGCGATCTGGCTCTGCAATGCCGTGGGATCGGGGGTGTTTTTGGCCTTCTCCGCTTTGAAGGCGGCAATGGCCTGCGCCGCCTCCTCCCCGGTGATGCCCTGCTGTTTGAAATACCCTTTGAGGACGGATTCCTCATTTGCCGCCTGTCTTCCGGCAAGGATATTCGCCAGCTTGTCATAGTCGAAGGCCGGTGCGCTGCCGGTCTGGGGCTGCTGCTGGGTCTGCTGGGCTGCCTGCTGCTGGGTGTTCTGATTCTGGTTGGCCTGACTGTTGTTAGTTTCGTCCATAATTCATTCCTCCTGTTTTAGGGGTGTCTCCCCATAGCCTGTTTTCTGGTGTGTCTCACCATTTGGGTATGAAAAAAGCAACCGTTTCCGAAATGGAAAGAGTTGCTTCAATCAACGTGTTTGTTTGTGGTATAATGCCGGAAAAGGGGTGCTGCATAATGCGTGACAAGACATACAGTATCTTAAAAAAACTGCTAAAAAACAAAAGCCATCTCTGTCGTGCCGAACTGGCAAAGCTCACCAACGCACTCACGACAATCCACTACTTGGAATCTCGCCGCTACATCGAACAGGGATTGACAGAAGACGGCTCACCTGACGGCATATTTGTGATTTCTGATTCTGGCCGGGAATATGTTATGACCCGAAAAGCAGAACGCAAGCAGTTTATTGTAAACTTTTTCAGCCAGTTCGTTACAGGTCTCATCACCGGCGGCACAGGCGTTTTCGTGCTGGAACGGCTTATCGCACTGCTGCTATCAGCCATGTCATAAGGACGGCGCCGAGCATAATCCCCATTGGCATAGCCAGACGGAGCAGCGTCATTTTTAGAAAATCTTTCATCGTTCGTCCTTCCTTTCGGGCATAGAAAAAGCACGGTGC
>CACYLC010000100.1 GCA_902775105.1 Oscillospiraceae bacterium | reverse complement strand
GGGAGGTCGGTCCGGATGGCGGCGCTGCCGTTGGTGTTGATCGAAACGATCTCCATAAGCCCATCGGCGGGGATCGTGCTGCCATCTGCGGCGGTCAATTCTTCCGCAGCGTACAGTCCAAAGGTGACCGTCGCCACTTCGCCATGCAATCCAATGCCAAATTTCTCATCGGCCAACAGCGTTTTGCTCAGCGTCACCAGGGCCTTCTGGCGCTCATTGTTAAAGCTGGCGGAGGTCTCGGTGATCTCCACCTCCTGCCCGGCGTAGACCAATTCCACAGCGCGGACTTCCGTGTTCAGCACCATACCATAAGGTGCGGTGATCTCCGTGATCTCATATTTGCCCAGGTACAAGGGCTGACTCACAGCCTCTCCGTCCTCACCAGTGGTAATGGTATCTACCACGTCTCCGGCAGAGTAACGGAGCGTGCCGTCCAGCGTGACCACATTCTCGGCAGCGCGGATCTCGTAGACTGCGCCGGGAAGTCCCCGCACCTCATAGATCGGCTGGTAAAAGCCCTTGGAGGTGACGGTGGCAAAGACCTCAGCAAAGACCTCACCGGATTTGCTTACCTTGATGATGCCCTTTTGGGCCATGTTGGCCTTTGTGACCTCCACAACCGTGACAGCGTTATCCTCACTGGCTTCGTCAGCGGTAACATCAAAGTACACCGGCTCGCTGCTGAGGACATAGCCATACGGTGAGGATACCTCGATCAGCTTATATCCAGTACCGTATTCCAGCTTCTCTGGGGTGATCAGATAGCCCTCGTCATTGGTATAGAAGGTGTCGATGGTAGTTACTTCGGGGTAGGTGAAAGTCTGCGTGATCAGCGATCCATCCGGGCGATAGAGCTGGAAGCCTGCGCCCGCATAGGGAATGGGATTACCGGTCTCAGCGTCCACCTTGGTAGGCGTTGTTGATCAGATAGCGATAGGTCTGCCCATGCTCAGCTACATACACATCAAAGGCGGGCATCATCTCCCGGCCGTCCCAGCCGGAAACCTGTTCGACGGTATAGATGCCGTAGGGCAGATCCTTCGTCTGGGCAAAGCCGTTTTCATCGCAGGTCAGGAAGTCTCTCTCACTATCCTTGGCTGTGTCATAGCTGCCAGCAGCATTCAGATACACGGCGAAGGTCGCTCCGACCTCCGGGGTCTCGATCTGTGTTTCTCCGTCGTCGGTGTGCTTGATAATGGCGATATTGCCCTTGACAATATCCTCGGTCACATCTTTGGCGGTGCTATTGTACTCCACCGTGTAGAGCGTGGCCTCTGCTCCGACGTGATAAATGGCGGAGTTCAGCAGATAACCCTCGGACGGATTGATCTCCCGAATGGACCAGTCATCGCCGCAGACGTAGTAATCCGTGGTGAATTGACCGTTACCGTCTGTGGTGTAGCTGTCCACCAGCGCGTCGCCCTTATACACACCGTAGACCGCCCCGGCAAGCGTGGCGTCGCCCTGGGCTGCGCCTGTGGCGCTGTCGCTCTTAGTCATGGTAGCGTTCCACTTTTTAAGGATGTTGGAAAAGCTCTTTTCCGTCACCTTGTTCCACTCAACCGCGGCTTCCTGGCTAGCGGGAACGACATACTTTGCTGCCGTGTCCACTTCCTCCAGCGTGTAGCCGGTGCCGATCAGCACATCCTTGAAGGTGGCTTTGCCGCTGGCATCCGTGATGGCGTATTCATCGACAGCCAGATCGGAGAGTGAGGTGCCGTAAAGGTGGAACTTGATCCCCTCGACCATGCCATCTTCAGAAGTCTTGGTCACGACCAGATCGCCGCGTTTGAGGACGTTGTTGAAGGTTACCGTCGTCGTCCTGCCCCCGATCACGGTGACGCGCTGCACATCTTGGGGCAGATAGCGGTCGATGCTCTGCTCGGTCACGGTGTAAACGCCGGGAACCAGGCCTTCCACAAAGATGCTGCCATCTTCCGCCGTTGTTACCGTCTGCTCCATCTTTTCACCGGAGATCGTGAAGCGGATACCGGCAACGACGCCGTCCTCCGAGGTTTTCTTCAGGTCGATGTTCCCGGTAGGCGTCTCCACATTCAGATAACCGTATACAGGATCGGCATTCTCCACGCCGGTCACCACGTCCTGCAGGTCCACATCCCCATAGGCGATAATCTTTGCGCTGGAGCTGACAGTTGGGATGTTGTTGCGGCTGGCCGTAATGCAAACGACATCCTGGAAAGGCTCGGAAGCGCTGATCGTCAGCGTGTTCCCGGACTTGGTCACGGACACAGCCCGGCTGGAGCTGGAGAAATTGAACTCAGACAGAACGCCGTTAGAGTCCGTCAGTGTAAGGCTGTAAGTGCCATCTTTGTACTCCAGATCTTTGGACGCGACATCAGCGGATGTGGACAGAAAGCTGGGGATGGTGTTGTGCCGCTGCATCAGGGCGATGATCGTGTCATAGACGGCCTTGGTGCCATAGTTTGGCTGGTTACTGCCAAACTGGATATCATAGATGGCCGTGCTGACCTGACGGTAGGGCGGCGAGGACTCCCGGCAGCCGGTCACAAATTCCCAGATGATCTCCGCCGTGGCGACCCATTTTTCATCATCGCTTCCACTGAGATTGCTCCAGTTGCCCTGGTATCCGTACAGAAGGGCAAGGCCGATGGCTTTTCTTTGACCGACTGAAAGAGCATTCCATGCGGCGGAGGAACTCTTGTACAGAGTGTCGTTGACCAGCAGATGGCGGCCGGGCTGGATACAGTATCCGTCCACGTTGGTTTCCCCGTTATACAGGATCATGTTCCCGTCCGAGTCATAGCAGTAGGTGAACGTGACGGTTCCCGCTTCGCCTGCGGCGTAGGCCGTGGCCGCAGGCAGCATGGAAAAAGCGGTAAGCACGGCCAGGGCAAAGGCCGCGATCCACTGCAGGATTGTTTTGTGTTTCATTGCGAACCTCCATGTTAAAAGCTCCGGCTGAATTCTTGCTCAGCCGGGCATGAAAAAAGCCCCTGTCGGATGAAACCGTTGCAGGGGCATAGGAGCAGATTCTTGTTTTCGGCTGGTACAGCTGGTAAATCCGGGGGGAGAGGTGTGGAGAGGGGGACGCAGTATTTCTCTTGATTTGATGAAAAGGCATACCGATCCCTTGGCGGCGCTACCGTTCTCTGTCCCGGTTCCT
>CACYLC010000099.1 GCA_902775105.1 Oscillospiraceae bacterium | reverse complement strand
GTCATAAGTCTTCTTCGCTGCCATGTCACTATCTCCCTTCGTTTTCTTTACTATGAATCCGTGTAGGAGATGTGTCAAGTATTATGATACAACATCAGTCTGAGATCGAACGGGAAAACCAGTTCAAAAAGCTGCTGGACCGCGCGCTGAAGGAAACGCTTTACATCGGAGACGGTGCTTTCAAAATCTCCGTTGACCCTGAATTGTCTGACTATCCCATTCTGGAGTTCTTCCCTGGTGACCGGGTGGATTACACCATGCAGCGGGGCAGGGTGAAGGAAATCATCTTCAAAAGTCCAATGAAGGGCGCAAAAGGTGCCAAATACGAGCTGAGGGAAATCTATGGTCTGGGCTATGTGCACTACGAACTGTACCGGGACGGGAATCAGGTAGAAATGACCGAGGTGGATGGGCTGGAAAGTCTGTTTCCCATTGAGTTCGGATCTAAGGCAGACCGGTATATGCTGGCTGTACCCGTCCGGTTCTTTCCGTCCGGCCGGTGGGAAGGTCGGGGGCAGAGCATCTTTGACCGCAAGATCGAGAACTTCGACAGTCTCGACGAGGCGTGGAGCCAGTGGATGGACGCCCTGCGGGCGGGGCGGACAAAGACCTATATCCCGGATAAGCTGATTCCCAGAGACCCGGATACAGGTATGCCCCGGAGACCCAACGCCTTTGATGACCGTTTTACTGTCACCCAGTCGGACATGGCACAGGGCGCTGAGAACAAAATTCAGACGGAACAGCCCTCTATTCCCCATGACAGCTACATAGCTACCTATTCGACGGCGCTGGATCAGTGCTTACAAGGGCTGATCTCCCCCTCCACACTGGGCATTGACCTGAAGAAACTGGACAATGCCGATGCCCAGCGGGAAAAGGAAAAGGTGACCCTTTACACCCGGAACAGCATCGTGGAATCCTTGCAGGAGGATCTGAAGTTGCTGGTGGGAATCGCCGTCAAGGCATACTATACCATGCAGAATCAGCCTGTCCCGGATGATATTGGAGCAGATGTCACCTTTGGGGACTATGCCAATCCGTCCTTTGAATCCCAGGTGGAGACCATCGGCAAGGCCAAGGCGCAGGGCATCATGTCTACTGAGGCGTCGGTGGATGAGCTGTACGGCGACACCAGAGACGAGGACTGGAAGAAGAAAGAGGTCGCCCGCATCCGGGCAGAGCAGGGGCTTGTGGACGCTGAAGAGCCTGCCGTCAACATGGACGGCCTTTTTGGAGGTGGTTTCAATGGTAACGGTTAAAGTGGCAAAGCGTCTGTACCAGATGACGGAGGACAGGTCAAACAAGCTGCTGAAAGTAGCCGCCGATCTGGTGCCCTTCGGGGTCTATGCTGTGCGAAAAGGCAACTACATCGAGCTGCATAACCAGAAGTTCGAAAGCCGCAGTGCTTTGAAGCGTGCTCGGCGAGGACTGAAGGAGCAGGGCTTCCAGGTCTATTGCAATGGCTTATGACGCTGGAAAAGCATTCGCCCGCATAGAAGATCAGCTGATCGACAGCATGATGCGTAACCTCAAGCGCCATCTGGCAGAGGAGAACGCTGAAGGCTTCGACTGGTCACAGTGGCAGACGGAGCAGCTCCGCTATCTGGAGGAGTACCGCCGTAAGAATGCCAAGACGTTCGGACTGCAGTTTGATTCCATCAACCGGAAGATGCAACAAGCCATTGCCGAGGCGGAGGCGCAGGGGCAGAAGGCGGAGGAGCTGAATATCCTCCGCGCTTTGGCGCAGAGCAAAAGCCTCCAGCGGCGCAAGGCAGCAGAGGCCGCCGTTCAGGGTGCGGGAGACGCCTTTTTCCGGGTCAATGATCGTAAGCTGGGCAGCTCGCTGTCCGCCGCCCAGAACGACCTCCAGCGGGCAGAATACGCCATCCTGCGGCGCTCCAATGACCAGTATCGGAAGATCATCTTCGATGCTCAGATGTACGCTAACACCGGAGCCGGAACCGTTCAGCAGGCGGTGGACATGGCCACGAAGGACTTTCTGAGCCGGGGCATTGACAGCATCGTCTACAAGAACGGTGCCCGTCACACCATCAGCGACTACGCGGATATGTATATCCGCACCGCCGAACGCCGTGCCTATCTCATGGGCGAGGGGCAGAAGCGTCAGGAGTGGGGAGAACAACTGGTTATCGTCAACAAGCGGGGCGGGCAGC
>CACYLC010000098.1 GCA_902775105.1 Oscillospiraceae bacterium | reverse complement strand
ACGCGCTGTCCGCTCTCGTGGACAGCTTATTTATTATATCAGCCTCGGCACCTCTTGTCAATACCCTTTTTCGAAATTTTTTCAATTTCTTTTGGGGCGTTGCCTCAGGCAGGCCGATATAAACCGCCGTCCTCACGGACAGCTTGCTTACTATACCAGATGTTGAAGGCGTTGTCAACTACTTTTTTTCGACATTGATTTCGAGCGTATCCATTCCGCTCCGACAGTCAGTCGTTTCTGCCCGGACGATACATATCAATGAAATGCGCCCTCCCGTCACAGGGAAGGCACATCTATTGTTTTACCGCTCTTCCATCAGCTTTTTCAGCTCTTCCATAAAGGAGTCCACGTCCTTAAACTGACGGTAGACAGAGGCAAAGCGAACATAGGAGACCTCGTCCACCTTTTTCAGCTTCTCCATGACCAGCTCGCCAATTCGGGTAGCGCTGATCTCCCGATTCATGGAGTTCTGCATCTCCTGCTCCACCTCATCGGCAATGCACATCATCGTCTCCATGGTCACCGGGCGCTGGGCGCAGGCATGAATGATGCCCTTGAGCACCTTATCCTTTTCAAAGCTCTGGCGGCTGCCATCTTTTTTTACCACGATCAACGGCAGCGTCTCCACCGTCTCATATGTCGTAAACCGTTTGCCGCAGGTCAGGCACTCTCTTCTCCGTCGAATGCTCTCTCCGTCCTCGGCAGGTCTGGAGTCCACAACCTTACTGTCTGTCTGTCCGCAATAGGGGCATTTCATGGGGGCACTTCCCTTCTCTTAATTTTCTCAGATGATTATATCACATTTTTTTGCGTTGAAAAGAGGAAATGCCCATTTTCAAAAGAAAAATGCCATCAAATTCGCCGAAGTCGTGCAAAGCATTTTCTTTTCGCTAAATATCATTCCGCCGTACAGATCCAGTTGAGAAAAAAATATCGCTTCTCTTTTCTCTTCAAAAGTCACATCATCCGCCCCAGGATCTCGTCCAGCAGGGCGTTGGCGGCCTCGTCCTTGCTGAGCAGAGGCAATTCCTTTGCTCCGTCGGGAGTGATAAGCGTGAGGACGTTGGTGTCCACGCCGAAGCCCGCCCCGGCAACCTTTACATTGTTGGCGGCGATGAGATCAAGATTCTTTTTGACCAGCTTTTTCCGGCTGTTTTCCAACAGGCGCTCCGTCTCCATACTAAAGCCGCAGAGGAACTGCCCCGGCCGCTTGTGGCTGCCCAAATAGGCCAGAATGTCATGGGTGCGTTCCAGCGGGATGGAGAGCTCGCCGTCGGCCTTTTTTATCTTATTCTCAGCCACGACGGCGGGACGATAGTCGGCGACGGCGGCGGCCTTGATGATAATATCCATCTGATCCGCCCGGCCGGTGACCGCCTGATACATATCCTCGGCGGAGGTGATGTCCACCACCTCCATATATCCGGGGCGCGGGAGCTCAGTGGGGCCGGAGACGAGGGTCACCTCAGCTCCCCGGGCGCTGGCAGCCCTGGCAATGGCATAGCCCATCTTGCCTGAGGAGCGGTTGGTCAGATAACGCACCGGATCCAGCGCCTCCCGGGTGGGGCCGGCGGTGACCAAGACCCGCTTGCCCGTCATGTCCTTCTCATGGGAGAGCTGGTGCAAACAGACCTCCATCAGCTGCTCCGGTTCCGGCAGCTTGCCCGGCCCCACAGCGCCGCAGGCCAGACGTCCGGAGGCGGGCGCTACGATCTCCCAGCCGTAACGGCGGAGCGTCTCAAGGTTGTCTTGGGTCACAGGGTTTTCGTACATTTTGGTGTTCATGGCAGGCGCCGCCGCCTTGGGGCAGTTACAGGCCAGCACGGTGGTAGTCAGCATGTCGTCTGCAATTCCGTGAGCCAGCTTGGCAAGGACGTTTGCGGTAGCCGGGGCAATGAGCACGAAGTCCGCCTGATCAGCGACGGCAATGTGAGCCACATGGAACTCAAAATTCCGATCAAAGGTATCGGTCAGCGTCTTGTTGCCGGTGAGCTGTTCAAAGGTGATGGGGGAGACAAACTGGGTGGCATTCCGGGTCATAATGACCTGTACGTTTGCGTGCTGCTTCACCAACGCAGAGGCCAATGCCGCCGCCTTATAGCAAGCGATGCCGCCCGTCACGCCCAAAAGAACGGTCTTTCCACGAAGCATAGTCTACTGCCCTCCAATATCACATAATCTGTCAAAAGGATGATAACACATGGCAGCGGGAAATGCAATCAGTCCTTTTTTATCTATATAACCGTATGTGTCAACCAATCGTTGGCAGAAATAAAACCTATGCCATCAGGGAATTCGATTACAGCTTCAACTCACCGAAAGGAAGGCTCCTGAGCACAAAC
>CACYLC010000097.1 GCA_902775105.1 Oscillospiraceae bacterium | reverse complement strand
TCGTGGCTGCCATATAGATACAGACGGTCCCCGAACACGTGAGGTTCCCCGTCCGGGACATACTCCCAACTCGGGAGAAAAGGATTGAAAACCTGTTTTTTCATGGGGATTCCCTCACTTTTTGATCTGCTGCAGGGCGGCGTTGAGGCTGCGGATCATCTCGCCCGGCACGCTGTCGCCCGCCTGCTTGATGAGGCTTTCCAGGCTGAGCCCCGCCATCATCTTTTGCAGGTTGGCGTTGCTGTTGGCGCCCTTGGCCACGTCGCCGCGGGAGGCCGTCATGCGCTCCATCATGCGGCCGAGGATCGCAGCCGTCCGGGGGTTCTGCGAGAGGGCGCCCATGGTGTCCTTGATGGAGTAGCAGCTCGGATCATAGTCCGCGGTGTCGAACCAGTTGATCACCGACTGCTTGCGGAAGAGATAGGCGGGATTTGGCGCATCGGCCCGGCGGACAATGCTCTCGTCCCGGTTCTCTCCGCTGACGGCTTCGATCCTGTGCTCACCGGAAATGGGGACGGAGAAGGTAAAGACGGTCTTGCCGGATTTGGTTTCCAGCTCCCTGCCATCCGCATAGAGCGTCACACTCTCGCAGTTGGAGTAGACCTTGATCTCCGTCGTATCCTCGGCACGATCCACATAGCGCTTGCCGCACAGATGCACAAAAGGCTCCTTGCTCCAGGCGGCCTTGTAGAGATAGAAGGCGTCCTTCCTGGTCTTGTGGTCGAACTCCACCAGACCTTTCTGGTTTTCACCCTTCTTGCCGCCCTCGTCGCGCCCGTCGGCGGCAAAGTCGAAGAGGTTCCACACATGGGTGGCCCAGAGCCAGGGGCGCTCCTCAATGAGCTTCAGGATATGCTCGTGGTACACGCACTGATACTCCTCGGTATAATCGCCTTTCTCCGGTCGGGAGGAGTGGAAAGCCGTGTTGGCGTCCGCGCCGTATTCGGAAAAGCCGATGACGCGATCGGGATACATGGCGTGGTACTCGTCGAAAAACTGCTCGTTCTGCTCCAGCTCCCCCAGATACCAGCCGAAGTAGAGGTTGTAGCTGGCGATGTCGGCAATCGGAATCAGCGGGCTGTCCTTTTCCAGCATGAAGGCGTGGGCCATGACCGTTGGGCGGGTGGAATCCATCTCGTGACAGAGCTCATTCAGCTCCCGGTGGTCTTGCAGCAGCTTCTCTGTCACCGCGCCGCTGGCGGTGATCTCGTTGGAGAGTCCCCAGCAGACGACGGAGGGGTGGTTATAGCACTGGGTGATCAGCTCTCGCATCTGATTCAGAGCGTTCTGCTTGCCGCCGGACATGTGCTTTGTGATGTACGGGATCTCCGCCCAGACGATGATACCGTTTTCGTCGCAGAGATCGTAGAACGCCTGAGCGTGCTGGTAATGAGCCAGGCGCAGCGTGTTTGCGCCAAGTTCCCGGACGATGGCCATGTCGGCCTTGTGATCTTCATACGTGAGGGCGCTGCCCTTGCTCTTGAGATCCTGGTGGCGGCTCACGCCCCGCAGAGGATAGCTGCGCCCGTTGAGGAAGAAGCCCTTTTCCGGGTCAATACGGAATTCCCGGCAGCCGAAGCGGGTGGAGATTTCGTCAACGACTTCGCCGTTCTTCACGAGCTTTGCGGTGACGGTATAGAGATACGGGTCTTCCAGACCGTCCCAGAGGTGGACGTTTTTCAGGATGATGTTGGTGACCGCATGGCCGCCGTAGGCCTCCACGCGGCGGAACTCCTTGACGCGCTCAGTGGGAATTTCGATCCAGACTTCCGCACCGCCTGTCTGCCAGGTTTCGACCATGACATAGGCCTCGCGGTCTTTCAAATGCACGGTCGGTGTGACCTTGATGCCGGGCGTGCCGTCCTTCAAAAGCTCGAAATGCGTTTCGGGGACCAGGATCAGCTTCACGTCCCGATAGAGGCCGCCGTAGAAGGTGAAGTCCGCCATTTGCGGGTAGACCCGGTCGTTGGCACTGTTGTCCACAGATACGACCAGCAGGTTCTCCTCCTCCAGCGCGTCAGTCAGTTCAGCCCGAAAGGCGGAATAGCCGCCCTCATGGTGGGCAAGATGCTTGCCGTTGAGGATCACGTCCGCCGTCATGGCCGCGCCGCCAAACTCGATAAAGCAGCGCTCGCCCTCCTTCAGCTCCGGTCTGGCAAAGTGCTTTTCATAGATTGACGTGCCGCGCCAGTAGTCGTTGCCGCCGTCCTGTCCGTCGATGGCGTTCCAGGTGTGGGGCAGGGTCACAGGCTCAGCCGTCTCGCCGGGCTTGAGAAAGGTCCAGTTGTCGTTGAAGTTGATGATTTGTCTCATGTCTGCTCTCCTTTCTGCTCACAGCTGCTGCTCGGCCTGGGCGGAGGCGCTGATGGTTTCGGCAGTCGGCACATCGGGATAGTCGCTCGTCTGAGGCAAGGGCAGGGATTGCATGTAGGCGTGCATGCTCTCTGCCACGCGCTTGCCGGTGGCTACCGCCTCGACTACCGTGCGGGTGACCGTCCTCATCCACGGCGATGATGCCGCTGCGTCCCCGTTCAAGCCCTTTGGTGGTGTTGATGATGTTGCTTCCCAATTCCTGACTGACCGCTACAATGACGCCGGTGCAGGGGTAGAGCTTTTCCGAGCCGGGGACGGCGCGGAGCTTTCCTTCCTCATCAAATTCGTTGTCTGCGAAGACAACGCCGTCGTCGCGGATCTCAACAGGGCTCTTCATCATCACGAACTCCACACCCTCGAGCCTGGCATAGCTGGATTCATACTGGCTGGCCGCGATTTTGTCACGGCGATTGAATACGGTGACGTTGCGCGCCCCCTGGCGGATTGCCGTGCGGGCGCAGTCCATGGCGGAGTTGCCCGAGCCGATCACGATCACCTGTTCCCCCAAGCGGAAGGCCGAGGGAGAGGCCAGATAATTGATGGCAAAGGCAACGTGCCCAAGCGTCTCGCCCTTGATATGCAGCGTTTTCGGCCGCCAGAGTCCGGCGCCGACAAAAATGCTCTGATAGCCGTCGCGGAACAGGTCGTCCAGATTGCGGAAGCGGATCCCTTTGAGCTCCAGGTGACGGTAGGCAAAATCATCCAGCACCGCGTCGGGCAGCCGGAAGTCCGGGATGCCGTAGCGCATGACGCCGCCGATTTTGTCTTTGCTGTCAAAGATCGTGACCTGATAGCCGTAGCGGGCCAGGATCACCGCAATAGTAAGTCCGGAAGGCCCGGCCCCGATGATGGCCACCCTGCGCCCGTTCGAGGGCGCAGGACCCTTGACCATCTGGTGGGCGTAGGTCGTGGAAATGTAATTCTCAATAACCGAAAAATGCACCGGCGTATCCTTGATGCCGCGCACGCAGTGCCCCTCACACTGGTGCTCATGGTCACAGACGATGCTGCACACCGTGGTGAGCGGATTGTTTTCAAAGAGCATCCACCCGGCGTCGTTGAGCTTTCCGTCTTTTAGCAGCCGGATGACCTCGGGGATGTTGGTATGGATCGGGCAGCCCTCCCGGCAGCGCGGCTTCTTGCAGCCCAGGCAGCGGTTGGCCTCCTCCATCACATGCAGCGCCATGTTCTTTCCTCCTGTTCCGCGTCGATCAGGCCGAGGTACAGATCGTTGACGTTGGTGCCCGTGGGGCCGGTGACGATCAGGCCGTCCACCGCCCGGAGCGCGTGATAAGCGTCGTTGTTCCGAAGTGTCTCGTGCAGAGAGATCCCTTTTTCTTCGAGTTCGTCAAAGGTATCGCCGTCCACATAGCCGCCTGCCGCGTCGGTGGGGCCGTCTGTCCCGTCGGAGCCCACACAGATCACACATGCGTTGCGGAGCCCCCGCAGCCCTTCCGAGGC
>CACYLC010000096.1 GCA_902775105.1 Oscillospiraceae bacterium | reverse complement strand
GCTTCTCTGTTTTGTCGCAACTAACATTTTAGCATAGGTGGTGAGGAAGGGTTTCGACTCTTCCTCTTTTTTCTTGCCAACAATTATTTTACACTAAGAATCTATTGCAGAGCGGGAAAAAATCCCGTATACTGAAGATCATCAGGAATAAACGGAGGGATAAGTCATGGCGGTCAGCCGAGTGGATAAGGAGAACTACTATCTGAATATTGCCGAGACGGTGCTGGAGCGCTCTACCTGCCTCCGGCGGAACTACGGCGCCATTATCGTTAAGGACGATGAGGTCATTGCCACCGGCTATAACGGTGCGCCCCGCGGCCGGAAGAACTGTATTGACTTAGGCCGCTGCACCCGGGAAGAACTGCGGATTCCCTCCGGCCAGCGGTATGAGCTGTGCCGCAGCGTCCATGCCGAGGCCAACGCTATCATCTCCGCCGCCCGGAGCGAGACCCTGGGCGCTACCCTCTATCTGACCGGCCGGGACGCCCAGTCAGGAAAGCTGCTTCAGGATACCACCTGCTGCTCCATGTGCCGCCGGTTGGTTATCAATGCCGGCATCAAAAAGGTGGTCGTCCGCAACAGCTCCACGGACTATACGATCACCCCCGTACAGGACTGGATCGATCAGGACGACACGATTCCGGAAGAGGCCGGGTGCAAGGGATAACCTTTGAAAGACAAAAAACACAGCAGGCCCAACTCAGCTTCCGCCTGCTGCAATTTACAGTTCAGAAGCGCTTCGATCCTCCGAATCTTGTAAAGTGCCGTAGCCCCGCTTTTCTTGTGCAGTTTTTGTGCAGCACAACTGCACAAAACAGCTCATATCGCCCCAACGTAAATTTTTGGCACGTAGGAAAACTCGAAATAATCAAGTGAAATAATCGCATAAAAGCAGAAAAACCGCCAAAACCATAAATGATTTTGGTGGTTTTGTTTTGGAGCAGGTGAAGGGAATCGAACCCTCGTGGCCAGCTTGGGAAGCTGGAGTTCTGCCATTGAACTACACCTGCGTCTCTCTGACAGCAGATGTATTATAGCACCAAAGCAGAGCGGTTGCAAGGGAAAAATGGGAGTTCTTCCTCACTTTTTCCTACGGGGCTGATTCTTTTCGTAGAGGATCTGGAGTCCGGTGATAAGCAGATCCGGCTCCACATGGAACGGCCGCTTGCAATAGGGCGCCACCACTCGGCTCATTCCGCCGGTGAGCACAGCGGAAACCGGTTCACCCAGCTCCTCCTCCACCCGGTCGATGAGACCGTCCATGGTGGCGGCGCAGCCGTAGATGGCACCGGACTGCATGCATTCCACGGTATTAGTCCCAATCAGTGTCCGGGGCTGTGTCAGATTGATGTAGGGCAGCTGCGCCGCATGGGCAGACAGGGAGTCCACTGAGACCCGCAGGCCGGGGATAATCATGCCGCCGATATAATCGCCCTTTTTGTCGATGACGGACAGCGTTGTCGCTGTACCCATGTCGAAAATGGCAATGGGCGTGGGGTACTTGGAGAGCGCCGCGACGGCGTCCACTACCAAATCACTGCCGAGGGCGGCGGGATTATCCATCCGAATATTCAATCCCGTCTTGATGCCGGAGCCGACCACCATGATCTGCTTGCCGGTCAGAAGAAAGATGGCGCGGGGAATGATCGTCCGCAGGTAGGGAACCACTGAAGAGAGGATGCCGCCTTCAATCTCAGAAGGCACTACGCCGTGCATGGAGAGGATCCCCTGAATGGCAAGGGCATATTCATCCTCTGTCTTATTCCGGTCGCTGGCGCAACGGGCGGAAAAGACCTGCTTCCCATCCTCAATACCGCCCAAAACGATATTGGTATTGCCCACATCAATTGCTAAAATCATGGGTTTGCCGCCTTTTCTATATCATTCTCAGTGGTTCGGTCAGTCTCGCTTCAGGGCATGCGCAACGCCCTTGCCCACACCGCCGCCGATGACTGCGCCGGTGACTGCCTCGATCAGTCCCTGGACGCCCACCATGAGGACGACAAACAGGAAGGGATTCGGGGCATTCAGAGCGGCCACCTTTTCCTGAATAAAGTCAGTTCGGTAGAACACTGCCACGATATAGCCCATAAAGAGGGCAGTGTTGAGCAGCGGTGTGAACAGACCAGTCAGAAAGTAACAAACCGTCTTGGTGGGATCCGCCTTGCGCAGTCCCCGGAAAATCCAGCCGGCTGCCACGCCTACCAAAATACGCATGCCCACACAGAGGATAAATGTGTGGACAGGGCTGAGCTGAAAAAAGACGCCCGTCATCACCGAACCGCCGGAGACGGCATCGTAGAAGCTGGTAAAGCCGTAGATCATGCCCAAAATGCCCCCGGCCAAGGGTCCCATCAGCATAGCGCCGATGGCAATGGGTACCATGGTGAGGGTCATGTTCAGCGGCCCCACCGGGATGCTGGAAAGTCCGGTCAGCTTCATCACCAATATGATGGCGACCAGCAATGCCAGCTCCGTCAGATAGCGTACGTCGAGTTTCTTTTTCATTTGAATGACCTCCTGCTGCCGCTCCGCTCTTTTCGTCTGTTGGATACAGCGCAATTGTAGATTTGCCGTGCCGATCGCTTCAACGGCTCCTGCCGCCCTGTTGGGGTACAGCGGAGTCTGGTGACCTGCACAACAAGGGTATTATAGTGGAGCGGGAGTGGAAATGCAATCTTTTTTTGGTTATATCTTAGTGTAAAATAATTGTTGGCAAGAAAAAAGAGGAAGAGTCGAAACCCTTCCTCACCACCTATGCTAAAATGTTAGTTGCGACAAAACAGAGAAGC
>CACYLC010000095.1 GCA_902775105.1 Oscillospiraceae bacterium | reverse complement strand
AATATGCGGAGTGGCTCGGGATGCTGCCAAAGTCAGAATTGGAAATATCTGGTTCACGATAAAATTTGAGATAGTGGTCTTGACAGGGGGACCATTATAATGGATTGCCAGGTCTGTTCCAGAACGGCGTCAATTTTGGCGCATTGGGTGTCGAGGTAGGAGGCGATGCGGTGTTGGTCTGATAATGGCGGAACAGGAACCGCTATTTTTTTCATATCCTGCCAATTGGTCGTCCATAAATCATCAACGATTCCATGTCCCCACTTATAGAACTCATCGGAAAACATCGTAGAATGGAAAAGCCAATCATAATAAACAGGGTGCATCTCGCTCCGTGGCTTCAAAATAGTGTTAATCAGAGAAACCGAGCCGTCAAATGCAGAAATGCCACAAGAGCCCCGCCTGTCTGAGCGGCTGTTAATAGCAAAGTCACCCTTGCAGACAAGTTTTCTGTCATCATGTGCGTCCGTTTTAGCCGCTGTGCTTAATTGCGGCAGGATTCCCATTTTTGTTACAGATAAGGGTGGGTAATCAAAGTCACTTACTTTTGTCTTTCGCTCTGTGTATAAATGACCTATTCTGCCAATTTTCCAGTCCTCCGGTATCTCCCCAATCCACTCAATCCCGCTGTCCTTCATTTTCCGGGTCATCTCATTCCCCTCCAAACAGCGCATCCAGACTGCTCTGAATGTCCAGTTCCAGCGCATGGAGCCGGGCGGCAATTTCCTCCACCGGCTCCGGGGGCTGATACTCATAGAAATACCGGGTCATGGGAATCTCATAGCCCACCTTGGTCTTTTTCCGGTCAATCCACGCATCCGGGGCGTAGGGCAGCACCTCCCGGGCAAAGTAGGCGTCAATATCCTGCACCAGCGGCACATTTTCCGTGTCCCGCAGGGCGGCGTCCGCCACGCTCTTGCCCTTTTTCCGTACAATCTCCCCGTTTTCGTCCCGCAGGGGGCGCTCCACCACAATCTTGTTGTAGCCAAACTCCACGGTGTCAAAAATCTTGCTCTCGCAGCAGATGCCGCCCTTGTCACCGTACACGCCCTCCCGGAATTCCCCATACGCCCGACAGATCAGGCTGCGGCAGAGGTCGGTGATGTCGTTGCGCTTAGTGCCGATGCTCTTGCGCCGGGGCTCGAAGCAGTGGGAGGCATCAATGAGCTGCACCTTGCCCACCCGGTACTCCGGCTTGTCCTTGCTGAGAATCCAGATATAGGTGCTGATGCCGGTATTCATAAACATATCCGTGGAGAGCTGCACAATGGCGTCCAGCCAGTCGTTTTCCAGAATGTATTGACGGATATTGCTGGGGCCGCTGCCAGCATCTCCGGAAAACAGGGGCGAACCGTTCTGAATGATCGCCATTTTGCCATTCTGAGCCAGCTTGCTCAGACCGTTGAGCACAAAGAGCTGCTGTCCATCGGAGATTTTGGGCAGACCGGGCGCAAAGCGTCCCAGTTCGCCCAGCTTGTTCTCCTGCTCCACCGCCTTTTGCTCCCGCTTCCAGTCGATGCCAAAGGGCGGGTTTGAAATGATGTACTGGAAGGTGTAGCCGCTGAATTGGTCTTCGGAAAGGGTGTCGCCAAAACGCATATTGTTGGGATCGCCGCCCCGGATCATCATATCAGCCTTGGCAATGGCAAAGGTGGAGGGGTTGAACTCCTGCCCGAAGCAGGTCACCTCTGTCTCGCTGTTCAGGTCGTGAATCCGCTCCTCCATGCAGGAGAGCATCTGAGAGGTGCCCATGGCCATGTCGTACACGGTGATATTGCCGGTGTCCGTGAGGTCAGCGTCAGAGAGCAGCAGGTCGGTCATCAGGTAGATAATGTCCCGGCTGGTGAAATGGGCTCCCGCCTCCTCCCCAAAGGACTCGGAGAAGCGGCGCACCAAATCCTCGAAGATGTAGCCGCAGTCCACAGCGCTGATCTTGTCCGGACCAAGATAGCCCTTGGCGCTGTTGAACTCCTTCACCACCAGATAGAGGGTGTTGCTCTCCACCATCCGCTTGATGATGTTGTCAAAGTCGAACTTGCTCAGTACGTCCTGCACGTTGGGAGAGAACCCGGCAAGGTAGTCCCGGAAGTTGGATTCGATGTTCTCCGGATCGCTGAGCAGGGTGTCGAAGGTAAAGCGGCTGATGTTGTAAAACTGGTAGCCGGATGCACGGGTCAGAAAGCCGTCGATCACCGCCAGATGCTTCACCTTGGCGTAAGCCTCCTGCACGGCGGCATGAGTGGGCAGCAGGCAGTCATGGAACCGCTTCACCACTGTCATGGGAAGAATGACAAGGCCGTACTCGTGGGGCTTGAAGGGGCCACGGAGCATATCAGCCACGTTCCAAATCATGGTGGCTTTTTCGGCAATGTTGGTACCGACAATGGTGATTTTTTCGTTGGACATGGGGGTCACACCTTTGCGCATTAAATAATCCAGCTTTTATAATAGCACAAATTGTAACATTAAGCTATTATTAACAACTTCATTCGAAAAAAATTTACATCTACAATTAGCACCCTATTACTTTGAGCGATAATGACCGCAGAAATAAACGTGCCTTGTCTTCCGGGAGATAGGGTGCTATACTGAAAACAGTCAGCAAACGCCCAACCTGAATGAACGGATACAACGTGCTTTCAGGTTGGGCGTTTTGTGTTTTCAAGTCCCGGCGAGAGCCGCGAATTAAATGACGGTAGCCATCAGGGCGAGATTCTCTTTGTATTACACTTCGGAAAATCCGAAGCTGCAACACAAAGAACTCGTTGGGGTTCGGCACCCCAATCCCGCCAATTTCTAATTTTCCT
>CACYLC010000094.1 GCA_902775105.1 Oscillospiraceae bacterium | reverse complement strand
CGGCGTGATGACGAACGCTGCAACACTCCGAAAATCGGAATGCGAACTACTCCCTTTGTATCAAGGTCAATATACCATGTCTGTCCAAAATTGGCAAGGGGGATTTTGTCGGTCTTACCTCATTTTATAAATTGGTCAATGGCCTTTTCCAGATCCTCAATAGCCTTCCGATCCCCCTGCTCCACGGCGTCCACGATGCAGTGGTCGATGTGATCCTTTAAGATCACCTTGCCCACATTATTGATGGCGGACTTCACCGCCGCCAGCTGGATCAGCACCTCGCTGCAGTCCCTCCCGTCCTCCACCATCTGACGGACGGACTCCAAATGCCCGATGGCACGGCTGAGCCGGTTTAAGACCGCTTTGGTGTTGGCGTGGACGTGAGGGTGGCCGTTTCCGTGGCTGTGGACGTGAGAGAGGGGCTCTTCCCCATCGTGATGGTGGTGATTGCGGATGTATGCCATGGTGCGCCCTCCTCTCTTTCCCGTCACTTCTTGTCGTTTTTCTTTTTCCGATCTTCCATCCAGCTGAGAGCAAACAGGACGATCGCCGCCACTTCCAATGCCAAACCAATCCAAAGAAGGGCTGGCTGGCCGAGAATATTCTGCAAATTGAAGCAGATCTGACCCACAAGCATACACATCAGGCCGATATATCCTTTTTTATCCATCACTGTCGCCTCCCGATTGGAGCTCAATCCCGCTTCGCCACAAATCTTGTGCCGACACTCTTGCCCTCGGCGATGTCGTAGAGGGCGTCCATGCGGTTGCTGTTGGTGAGCACCATGTCGATGCCGAGGCCGTTTGCCGTTTTTGCGGCGTCCAGCTTGGTGACCATGCCGCCGGTGCCCCATTTGCTGCCCACGCCCCCGGCCATCTCGTAGGTCTCGTCGGTGATCTCCGTCACCCGCTCAATGAGCTTTGCGTCCGGGTTCCTCCGGGGGTCGCCATCGTAAAGTCCGTCAATATCGCTGAGGACGATGAGCAGGTTCGCCTTGCACAGACCCGCCACGATGGCGGAGAGGGTGTCGTTGTCCCCCAATACCTTCTGCTCGCCGGTCTCGATCTCGGCGGCGGAGACGGAGTCGTTCTCGTTAACCACCGGGATAGCCCCCAGGCCGATGAGGGCGGAGAAGGTGCCGGAGAGGTGGCTGCGGCGGACAGGGTCTACCACATCGTCCCCCGTCAGAAGCACCTGCGCCACCGTCTGGCCGTACTCGCCGAAGAATTTGTCGTAAATGTGCATCATCTCGCACTGCCCCACGGCGGCAGCAGCCTGCTTCATCCGCAGCTGGGTGGGGCGGCCGGGCAGTCCCAGCTTGCCGGTGCCGATGCCAATGGCGCCGGAGGAGACGAGGATAATCTCATGCCCCATGCCCTTTAAATCCGCCAGCGTCCGGGCCAGCAGGTCCATATTCCGCAGATTGCGGCTGCCGTCCGGCCGGGTCAGGCTGGAGGTACCTACCTTAATGACAATGCGCAGCTTGCGTTCCAAAGCGTCCATATATGTTTCATCCTTATTCGATCAGTTTTTTCAAGCACCTAAGACAATATCACAACTCGCCCCGTTTTGGCAAGGTCTCCCCCGTCAAAAAGTCCATCCCCGCAGGGAGTTTTTCAGGGGGCATAAAAAAATTTGCAAAAACGGCTTGAAATTCGCCAATTTACTGTTGCTTTTCTGGAAAAAAGAGGGTAGAATGTACCATGTTTAAAGGAGGGATTCGGAAATGCTGCATATTGTGCTGGTAGAACCGGAGATCCCTCAGAATACGGGCAACATCGCCCGCACCTGCGCTGCCACGGTGACAAAGCTCCACCTCATCCGCCCGCTGGGCTTTGAGATCACGGAGAGCCGGGTCAGGCGGGCCGGGCTGGATTACTGGCCCATGCTGCAGCTGGAGATCCACGACAGTCTGGACGATCTTTTTTCGGTCTATCCCCAGGCGAAGGAGCATCTCTGGCTGCTGACCACCAAGGCGCCCCGATCCTATACCGAGGCGGTTTTTACGGACGAGTGCTGGCTGTTCTTCGGCAAGGAGACAGCAGGACTTCCCGAGTGGTTTCGCATGGATCATTATGACCGCTGCATCCGTATTCCCATGAGGCAGGAGGCACGCAGTCTCAATCTCGCAAACTCCGTGGCTATCGTCACCTATGAGGCGCTGCGACAGATTGGTTTTCCCGGTCTGTCCGGCGAGGGCGAGATGAAGGGCGCAGCGCCGAAGGCCTCTTCGCACTGACCGCATCCCAATTATATAAAACACAGGAAGGAGACCGTAGTTATGAACTACAACAAGAAAACTGTCACCGACATCGACGTCAAGGGCAAAAAGGTGCTGCTGCGCTGCGACTTCAACGTCCCCATGGCAAAGGACGGCAGCGGCGTGATTACCGACGACAAGCGGATCCGTGCCGCTCTGCCCACCATTCAGTATCTGCTGGACAACGGCGCCGCCGTCATCGCCTGCTCTCACATGGGCAAGCCCAAGGGCGAATGGAAGCCTGAGCTGAGCCTGAAGCCCGTGGCCGTTCGCCTCTCCGAGCTGCTGGGTCAGGAGGTCATCATGGCTTCCGACATCATCGGTGAGGATGCCAAGGCCAAGGCCGCCGCTCTGAAGCCCGGCCAGATCCTGCTGCTGGAGAACCTCCGCTATGACAAGGGCGAGACCAAGAACGATCCCGATTTCGCCAAGGCTCTGGCCGATTTGGCCGGCGCTGACGGCGTGTACGTCTCCGACGCTTTCGGCACTGTCCACCGTGCCCACGCCTCCACCGCAGGCGTTGCCGCCTATCTGCCCGCCGTGTCCGGTTTCCTGATCCAGAAGGAGCTGGAGATCATCGGCGGCGCTCTGGCCGCTCCCAAGCGTCCTCTGGTCGCCATTCTCGGCGGCAGCAAGGTCTCCTCCAAGATCGGCGTCATCAATAACCTTTTGGAGATCGCCGACACCATCTCCCTGCTGGAGGCCGACTGGGAGGACTACGCCAACGAGATGGTCAAGAAGGCTGCCGACAAGGGCGTGAAGCTGCTGCTGCCCGTTGACACCGTGGCTGCCGACGCCTTTGCTCCCGACGCCAACACCCAGGTCGTCACCGCCGGCGAGATCCCTGACGGCTGGCAGGGCCTGGACATTGGCCCCAAGACCATTGAGCTTTACAAGGCCGCTGTTGCCGACGCCGGCACCGTCATCTGGAACGGCCCCATGGGTGTGTTTGAGTTTGACAAGTTCGCTGTGGGCACCAAGGCTGTTGCTGAGGCGCTGAGCAAGACCTCCGCTATCACCATCATTGGCGGCGGCGACTCCGCTGCCGCTGTCCAGCAGCTGGGCTACGCCGAGAAGATGACTCACATCTCCACCGGCGGCGGCGCCTCTCTGGAGTTTATGGAGGGCAAGGAGCTGCCTGGTGTAGCGGCGTTGCTCGACAAATAAAAAAAAATTATTTGTCGAGTCAAACATGCCAGCGGCATGTTTGAGCCGCGCTTGGAAATCAACGCCAAAGGCGTACCCCTTCCTGCTGCGGCGTTGCTCGACAAATAAAAAAAATTATTTGTCGAGTCAAACATGCCAGCGGCATGTTTGAGCCGCGCTTGGAGATCAACGCCAAAGGCGTACCCCTTCCTGCTGCGGCGTTGCTCGACAGGTAATATCTCTTTTCCTGTATTGAAAATTCCTCACCTGCGCTCCGGCCGGGGCGCAGGCGAGGGAAATACAGCTTTAAGAATCCGCCAAATAGATTTCCGTTTTTGTCGGAATCGACCGAGATTCAGCACTTTTCAGGTGCTGGCATCCCGGCTCTAACTTTGTCAACTCATGCCCTTCGGGCATATGGATATAGAAAGAGGTAATCATTATGAACAGAAGATATCGTAAGACCCTGATCGCCGGCAACTGGAAGATGAACAAGACCGCTTCCGAGACCAAGGCTTTCGCTGAGGAACTCAAGACCATGCTGCCCAAGGCAAAGTGGTGCGACATTCTCATCTGCGCTCCCTTCATCAACATCCCCGCCGCCCAGAAGGCTTTTAAGGACTGCCGTGTGCAGGTGGGCGCTGAGAACCTCCACTTTGAGGCCTCCGGCGCTTACACCGGCGAGGTCTCCGCTGCTATGCTGAAGGACGCCGGCGTCAAGTACGTCATCATCGGCCACTCCGAGCGCCGTCAGTACTGGAACGACGACGACATTATCGTCAACAAGAAGGCTAAGGCTGCCATTGAGGCTGGCCTGTACCCCATCATCTGCGTGGGCGAGAGCCTGGAGCAGCGCGAGCTGGGCATCACCAAGGAGCTGATCGACCTGCAGGTCAAGACCGCTCTCTCCGGCATCCCCGCTGAGAAGATGCGCCATGTGGTCATCGCATACGAGCCCCTCTGGGCCATCGGCACCGGCCGTACCGCCACCCCCGAGCAGGCCAACGAGGTCAACTGCGAGATCCGCACCGTCATCCGCAAGCTGTACGGCGCCCGTGTGGCCCGCTCCGTCACCATTCTGTAC
>CACYLC010000093.1 GCA_902775105.1 Oscillospiraceae bacterium | reverse complement strand
AGCTGTAAGGAGGTCGGACGAAATGGCAAAGAAAATCACTCTGGTCAAAAGCCTGAACGGCCGGCTCCAGAAGCACAAGGACACCGCAGCCTCTCTGGGTCTGCGCAAGATCGGCGACACCACCGTCCAGCCTGACAATGTTCAGACGGCCGGCAAGATCGCCCAAATCGGTTACCTCTGCAAGGTGACCGAAGCTGAATAAGGAGGGTTGTAGACATGAATCTTCAAGACCTCGCTCCCGCTCTGGGTTCTACCCATGTCGCAAAGCGTAAGGGCCGCGGCCACGGCACCGGCAACGGCAAGACTGCCGGTCGGGGCCACAAGGGTCAGAAGGCCCGCTCCGGCGGCGGCGTTCGGATCGGCTTCGAGGGCGGCCAGATGCCCCTCTCCCGCCGTGTTCCCAAGCGTGGCTTTAACAACATTTTTGCAAAGCCTCTCGACGCCATCAACGTCTCCGCTCTGGAGAAGTTTGAGGACGGCGCCACCGTCACCGTGAACGACATTGTCGCTGCCGGTCTGGTGGGCAAGAGCAAGTACGGCGTTAAGATCCTCGGCAATGGCGAGCTGACCAAAAAGCTCACCGTTCAGGCCAATGCCTTCTCCGCATCTGCCAAGGAGAAGATCGAAGCAGTTGGAGGAAAGGCTGAGGTGATCTAAGTGCTGGAGACGATCCGCAACGCTTGGAAGATCCAGGAGCTGCGTCAGAGACTGCTCTTTGTCGCTTTCATCCTGCTGATCTTTCGCCTCGGCAACGCCATCCCCGTGCCGTTTATCAACACCGATGCGCTGCAGAGCTACTTCGATGCAGCTTCCAGCAATATTCTCGGCCTGATGAACGTCATGAGCGGCGGCGCCTTTGGACAGGGCACGCTCTTCGCCCTCTCCATTCAGCCTTATATCAACGCATCCATCATCATTCAGCTGCTGACCGTGGCCATCCCCCCGCTGGAGCGGCTGGCCAAGGACGGCGGCGAGGACGGCAAGCGGAAGATCGAGAAGATCACCCGTTACAGCACCTTGGCCATCGGCCTGCTGCAGGGCAGCGGCTACTACGCACTGCTCCGCTCCAACGGCCTGCTGGCGTCCAACGGTGTCTGGGCTGCCATCGTGATCGTCGTCACCTTCACGGCCGGATCTGTCTTTGTCATGTGGCTGGGTGAGCAGATCACCGAGTTCGGCATCGGCAACGGCATCTCCATCCTCCTGTTCGGCGGCATCGTCTCCAGAGCGCCCACCGCTGCTTACTATATGTATATCGGCGTGCGGAACTATCTGGCGGGCAACTCCGAAGCTACGATCAGCCTCGCCCCCTGGACGATCCCGCTGATCCTCATCGGCATGCTGCTGCTGGTGGTTTTCGTGGTCTTTATCACCGGGGCCGAGCGCCGCATTCCCGTCCAGTACGCCAAGCGTGTGGTGGGTCGGAAGCAGTACGGCGGTCAGGCGTCCAAGATCCCCATGAAGGTGAATATGTCCGGCGTTCTGCCCATCATCTTCGCCCAGACCATCGCCACCATCCCCGCTACCATCGCCGCCTTCGTGCCCAAACTGGCCAACTCCGGCTTTATGAAGGCATTTGATACCAACACCGTGCTGTACGCTGTGGTCTATGTCCTGCTGATCATTGGCTTCAGCTACTTCTATGCCACCATTCAGTTCAACCCCGTAGAGGTTGCCAACAACCTGAAAGCTCAGGGCGGCTTTATTCCCGGCTTCCGTGCCGGCCGCCCCACGGCTGACTTCCTGACCCGTGTGCTGAACCGGATCACCATGTTCGGCGCCATCTATCTGGGTATCATCGCCCTGCTGCCCATCATCACCGGCAACCTGATTGGCCTGAATGCCCTGTCTATCGGCGGTACTTCCGTGCTGATCGTTGTCTCCGTCGCCCTGGAGACCCAGAAGGCTCTGGAGGCACAGATGGTGATGCGTACCTACAAGGGCTTCCTGAACTGATTTTAGAAGGAGATTCAGATGAAACTGATTCTTTTGGGCGCCCCCGGCGCCGGCAAGGGCACACAGGCGGAGATCATCAGCAAGAAGCTGAACATCCCCACCATCTCCACCGGTAACATCCTCCGTGCCGCCGTGAAGAACGGCACACCCATCGGCCTCAAGGCCAAGGAGTATATGGATGCCGGGGCGCTGGTTCCCGATGAGGTCATCATCGGCATCATTGTCGAACGTCTGGCAGAGCCGGACTGCGCAGCAGGCTATATCTTGGACGGCGTGCCCCGCACGCTGGCACAGGCGGATGCTCTGGAAGCTGCCGGGATCTACTTTGACGCTGTCGTCTCCATTGAGATCAGCGACGAGGAGATCGAGCGCCGGATGACCGGACGCCGGACCTGCCTGAGCTGCGGCGCTACCTATCACGTCGTCGCCGCTCCTCCCAAGGCGGAGGGTGTCTGCGACGTCTGCGGCGAGGCGCTGACCCAGCGCAAGGACGACAAGCCGGAGACCGTTCGTGCCCGCCTCAAGACCTATCACTCCGAGACCGAGCCCCTGAAAGGCTACTATGAGAGCCGCGGCCTCCTTAAGATGATCCCCAACCAGGGCTCCATTGAGGCCACCACCGAAGCCATTATGGCGGCACTGGGCAAGTGATATGGCAGAAGGCCGAATCACAATCAAATCCCCTCGCCAGATCGAGCTGATGCGGCAGGCCGGACGGCTTACCGCAGAGGCTCGGGCGTATGGCGGCAGTCTGGTTCAGCCGGGCATCACCACCCGGGAGATCGACAATGAGATCGGGAAGTTCATCAAGAGCTGGGGAGGCTACCCCTCCTGCTGGCATCTGTACGGCTTCAAGGGCAATGCCTGCATCTCCGTCAATGACGAGATCATTCACGGCGTTCCCAGCAGCCGCAAGCTGGAAGAGGGAGACATCGTCTCCATCGACCTGTGCGTCTGCGTGGGAGACTACCGGCTGGACAAAAACGGTGTCGCCATCGGCGGCTATCACGGAGACTGCTGCGGCACCTTCGCCTGCGGCGAGATCTCTGAGGAGGCCAGAAGGCTGATTGACCAGACTGAGCATGCGTTCTGGGAGGGGTTTCGGCAGGCGAAGGCCGGGAACCACGTCTTTGACATCTCCAGAGCAGTTCAGAAGGATGTAGAGAGCGCCGGATACAGCGTGATTCGGGAGTACACCGGTCACGGCATCGGCCGCAGCGTCCATGAAGCGCCGGAGATTCCCAACTTCGTCCCGGAGCGGGCGGTAGGCGGCAATCCCCGTCTGATGAAAAACATGGTCATCTGTGTGGAACCCATGGTCAACGCAGGCTCTGCGAAGATCAGGAACCGCCGGATGCCGGACGGCTGGATCGTCCCGCTGACAGCGGACGGCAAGCTGGCCGCCCATTACGAAAATACCATTCTCATCACGGATGGGGAAC
>CACYLC010000092.1 GCA_902775105.1 Oscillospiraceae bacterium | reverse complement strand
ATCATTATGAAACAGAAAACACTTACCCCTCAGAAAGCTTTTTCCCGCATGGGCCTGGCCCTCTTTGTCATGCTGGTTGTGACCACCCTGGTTCAGGCCATCTGCAGCAGCGTGGTGAACGTAATGGAAATGCAGGGCAACAATCTCTACGAGACCTACCCCTGGCTGATCTGGGCGATCAGCTTCCTGCCCCTCTATCTGGTGGGCGTTCCCGTCGGCCTTGCCATGATGCGCCGCCTCCCCGCCGAGGAAAACCCGGAGACTGCCGGCCTGAGTGTGGGCAAGCTGCTCAAATACATCGCCATGAGCTTTACCGTCATGTATGTGGGCAATCTGATCGGTACCGGTCTCTCCGCCCTTTTCTCCGGCGGCTCGGCGGAGAATCCCCTGACGAATTACGCCTTTGATTCCAGTCCGCTGAAGATTCTCGTCATCGTCATTCTCGCCCCGCTGGTGGAGGAGTACATCTTCCGCAAGCAGATCATCGACCGATTGAGTAAGTACGGTGAGGGCGTGGCGATCGTCTTTTCCGGTGTCACCTTTGGCCTGTTCCACGGGAATCTCTTCCAGTTTTTCTATGCCTGCGGCCTGGGCATGCTCTTTGCCTATGTCTACACCCGCACCCGGCGTCTCCGCTACACCGTGATTCTGCACGCTGTCATCAATTTTCTCGGCAGTGTGCTGGCTCCGTGGGCACTCACGCAGAACGAGACGGAGCTGCTGCCCGGCGTGACGGTCTTCGGTTGCTATGTTGTTTTGGTTGTCGCTCTTGCGATTGCCGGCGTGGTGCTGCTCATTGTAAACCGCAAAAAGGTGGAGCTGCGTCCCGCCGCTGAGGAGCTGCCCCACGGCACTGCCTTCCGGATCGCCTACCTCAATGTAGGCGTCATCCTTCTGACGCTCCTGTGCGTGGCGCTCACCGTCCTTGTTTTGCTTCAGTAAACCGATTTGCAACGCCGCCTCCTCTGTGGTACAATGTGTGCCACAAGGGAGGCGGTTTATCATGCGGATTATGGCCATTGACTACGGCGACGCCCGGACGGGGGTTGCCATCTCCGACCCCTTTGGCATGCTGGCAGGCTTTACCACCGTCATTCACAGCCGGAATCAGGACGTGGTGGCGGAGGAGCTGAAAAAGATCATCGCTGAGCACGGGGTAGACGAGCTTGTTCTGGGCTGGCCGAAGAATATGAATGCCACCCTTGGCGACCGGGCGGAAAAGAGCGCCGCCTTTGGGGAACGCCTGAAGGCGGAGACGGGGCTGCCCCTGACCATGTGGGACGAGCGGCGGACGACAGTGGACGCCCATCGGATTTTGTCCGAAAACGGCAGACACGGCAAAAAAAGGAAGAATACGGTGGACGCTGTGGCGGCGACGCTGATTCTGGAGGGGTTTCTCACCTATAAACGCCTCCATCCGGATGCTTGAGGAGGAAGAGAGATGTTTCTGGACACAGATGAAAAGCGGGTACTGGTTCCGCTGGAGGACGAGGACGGCAACGAGGTGATCTATGAACGGATCGACCTGGTGGAGTATCTGGAATACACCTTCGGCATTTTCCTGCCGGAGGGGCAGAGCGAGGGCGATGCGGTCATTTTGCAGCTTACCGGCGAGGACGAGGAGAAGGCAGAGTGTTACGACATCCCGGAGAGTGAGGCGCTGGAGCAGGCGGCCTTTGACCTGTTTTGCGCCAAGAATATGGGTCAGTTCACCTTTGAAGGGGACGCTGAGAACGAAAGCCTGTGAAAACACAGGAAAAATCAGCGGAAAATTGAAAAATCCTCTTGACGAGCGGGCTTTGACATGCTATTCTAACCATACCTGTGTGAACGGGCTTTTCTTGTTGCGCTTTTTAACGTGACAGAACCCCGTTTGAAGCGTTTTTCGCAGCGCAGGGAGGCAGAAAACTCTCTGTCGAAGCTCGTTCAAGTGTAGGCTCCCGCTCTGGGAGTATGCCTGCCGGACTTTGACAGATGTTTGCCCCGTTTCGGGCCTCTGCCGGAGTTCCGGCATTGTTTTTTGCCCGAAACAACCAAACTATTAAGGAGGTGCCGAACATGGCGAAAGCCGGCGCACGGGTGAAGATCACTCTGAGATGCTCTGAATGCAAGCAGAGAAACTACAACACCAACAAGAACAAGAAGAACACCACCGACCGTCTGAAGTTGAACAAGTATTGTCCCTTCTGCCGGAAGCACACCGAACACGTTGAGACGAAGTAACGGAAAGGATGCGTGTGTTTCAATGGCTGAGAATAAGACAATCAATGAAAAGACAGCAGAGAAAAAGCCGGAGAAGAAGCCCAACTGGTTTGTGAGAGCCTGGCGTGCCATCAAAAAGTGGTGCCATGAGCTGCGGCTGGAGCTGAAAAAGGTCGTCTGGCCCAGCGGCAAGGACGTCCTGCACGACACACTGGTCGTTCTGGCCTGCGTTCTGGTCGTGGGCGTCTGCATCTGGGTGTTTGACTGGCTGTCCGCCTCTGTTGTCAAGGCCCTCATCCATCTCTTCGCAGCTTGAGGGACGGGAACATGGCTGAAAATGCAAAATGGTATGTCGTGCATACCTATTCGGGTTATGAGAGCGCAGTTGCCGGCGCAATCATGAAGAATGCGGACAACCGCAATCTTCACGACCGGATCTTGGAGGTCACCATTCCGCTGGAAACCGTCACCGAGATCACGGACAACGGCCCGAAAACCGTTGAGCGCAAAGTCTTTCCCGGCTATGTGCTGGTCAAGATGGCGCTGGACGACGAGAGCTGGCATGTGATCCGCAACATCCGCGGCGTCACCGGCTTTGTCGGCTCCGGCAGCAACGAGGCGATCCCGCTCACCGACGCAGAGGTCGCTGCTCTGGGCGTAGAGAAGCATGAAATCACCGTTTCCTATGCTGTGGGCGACAACGTAAAAATCACCGACGGCGCCCTGTCCTCTTCCATCGGCGTGGTGGACAAGATCGACATGGAGCGGGGCAAGGTCGTGGTCATCGTTTCCCTCTTCGGCCGGGAGACTCCGGTGGAGCTGGAACTGGATCAGATCGAGGCCGTCGAACTGTAATGAAAGAATTTTAGGAGGTGCTCTTCGTGGCAGCTAAAAATAAGAAAATCACTGGCTATGTCAAACTGCAGATCCCGGCAGGCAAGGCGACTCCCGCCCCCCCTGTGGGTCCTGCTCTGGGTCAGCACGGCGTCAACATCGCCGCATTTACCAAGGAATTCAACGAGCGTACCAAGAAGGATGTGGGTCTGATCATCCCCGTCATCATCACCGTGTACGCCGACCGCTCCTACACCTTTGTCTGCAAGACTCCTCCCGCAGCCGTGCTGCTGAAGAAGGCCTGCAATCTGGAGACCGCTTCCGGCGTGCCCAACAAGACCAAGGTGGCCACCATCAGCAAGGCTGAGGTGCTGAAAATTGCCGAGATGAAGATGCCCGATCTGAAC
>CACYLC010000091.1 GCA_902775105.1 Oscillospiraceae bacterium | reverse complement strand
AAAAGTAAATCCCTTGTCAAAAGGAGACAGAATTTTTTAGAAGTGGGTCAAAATGGCACGAACGGTGAAATTCGTTTTGCCATCCCGCTCCGGATACGCTATACTATATGCAGGCAAAAGGATGTGAACGACATGGAAATGATGCAATATATGATCCCCTGCCTTCTGGGTCTGGAGCGTCTGGTGGCGGACGAACTCACTCGGCTGGGCTTGGAGGACGTGCAGGCGGAGAACGGCCGGGTGTTCTGCAAGGGGACAATCGCCGATCTGCCCCGGCTGAATATCAACCTCCGCTGCGGGGCGAGGGTGCTTTTGGTGCTCTCCGCCTTCAGGGCCACCAGCTTTGAGGAGCTGTTTCAGGGGACGCTGGCCGTCCACTGGGAGGAGCTGATCCCCAGAGACGGAGAATGCCCCGTCAAGGGCTACTCCATCAACTCCCAGCTCCACTCCGTCCCCGCCTGTCAGTCCATTGTGAAAAAGGCGGTGTCCCAGCGGCTGAGTACGGCCTATGGGGTGGAGTGGCTTCCCGAGACAGGGGAGCGGTATCAGATCCAATTCTCCATCATGAAGGACGAGGTGCATCTCTGTCTCGATACCTCCGGGCAGGGTCTTTACAAGCGGGGCTACCGGGCAGTTGGCGTCGAAGCCCCCCTCCGGGAGACGCTGGCCGCCGCCATGGTGCTGCTGAGCAAATATCGCGGCTTGGATCCCTTCTGCGATCCCTTCTGCGGCTCCGGCACCATCTGCATCGAGGCGGCGCTGATCGCCAAAAACCGTGCCCCCGGCCTGAATCGCAGCTTTGCCGCTCAGAAGTGGAAATTCGTGGAGTCGGGCCTCTGGCTGGACGCCGTGGACGAGGCGCTGGACAGGGAGTATGACCGAGTCTACGACATCTGGGGCGGCGACATTGACCCCAACGCCGTCCGCATTGCCCAGGAAAACGCCGTGAAAGCCGAGGTGGAGGACACTGTTCGCTTTGAGGTGGCCGACGCAGGCCGGTTCTACGCCCACGAGCCTTACGGCAGGGTGGTGACCAATCCCCCCTACGGAGAGCGGCTTCTGGAGCATGACGAGGCGACAAAGCTCTACCACACCTTTGGCGCTGCCGTCCGGAGGCTTCCCGAGGGCTGGCGGGTGAGTATTCTGTCCTCCCACACGGAGTTCGAGCAGGCCTTCGGGCAGAAGGCGAAGCGCAAGCGGAAGCTCTACAACGGGATGCTCAAGTGCGATTTGTTTCAGTACGGGAAGGTTTGATTTGCACCCTTCCGCCTCTGGCGCATAGTATGGTTTGAGGACGGCAAAACCGACTCCTCAAAATCATCTTTGGAGGTTTTCTCATTATGGGTTGCAACAACGGTTTTGGCTGCGGTAACAACAGCTGTCTGTGGGCTATTCTGATCATCATCATCCTCTTCAGCTGCTGCGGCAACAACGGCTTTGGCGGCTGCAACAACGGCTGCGGCTGCAACTAATATTTTCTGCATAGCCTGAAGGCCTGACCATGCCCCCGGCCCTTACGGGTCGGGGGCAATTTCCAGCTTGACACGACAAGGTAATGTGTTATAATGACAATAGAAACGGGCATCGCCGATAAGCGGTTAGCCCGGTCAGTTATTGGCTATCGCTGATGCGATACAAGAACCGTCACTTGGCCGAGTGGCGGTTCTTGCTCGTTACTCTGATCGTTATCGTTATATCAAAGATCTGAAACGTCAATGTAATCGGCATATGTTCACCTCCTTTTGGAGATGCAGCTAACCGCCTACCGTATATGGCAATGCCCTGACCTCTTGCGAGGCTGGCTTAAGCCTAACAATCTTGCAGATTTTTGTCAAATAGAAACGAGACAAGAGGTACTCCCCATGCCACATGATCCATTCAGCTACAACAGTCACTTTTCTCCTCAGGCGCTGTGATGGAGGCCTACTACTATCAGCGGATGAGCCGCCCGCATCAGGAGGTCTACCACGCCATGAAGGCGGGACTGACTGCCCTCGCTCCTTCCTTCTCCGTCCCCCGGCTGGAGGGGCGGGAACTGAGCGAGATCCTTTTGCAGCTGCGGCTGGACTGCCCGGACATTTTCTACGTCACCGGCTTTTCCTATCGGCTTCACCCTGAGGCCGCCAATGTGGAGCTGATCCCGGAATACCTCTTTGACAAGGGGAAGATCCGCACCCACCAGCAGGCTATGAAGTCCCGGATCCAAAAACTGATTCGCCCCATCGAAGGCAAAAGCGACTGGGACAAGGAGCAGTACATCCACGACTTTATCTGTCAGAATGTCCGGTACGACAAGCTGAAAAAAACCTATTCCCACGAGATTCTGGGACCCCTCAGTCAGGGCGTCTCCGTCTGCGAGGGCATTGCCAAGGCAGTCAAGGCGCTGTGCGACACCGTGGGGCTGTGGTGCATCATTGCCATCTCGGAGAACAACCCGGAAAAGGGCATCAAGTACCGCCACACCTGGAATATCATTCGGCTGGACGGCAGATACTACCATCTGGACGCCACCTTTGACAATTCTCTGGGCAAGGGCGGTTCCATCCGCTATGACTACTTCAATTTGGACGACGAAGCCCTGTTCCGGGATCACGAGCCGGTGATCTTTCCCGTGCCCGCCTGCACTGACGGCAAGCGTGGCTACTACCGGGAGAAAAAGCTGGCCGTTACGAAAGAAGAGGATGTGACCAAGCGTGCCCTGCAGGCCATGCGAAAGAAGCAGCCCCTCATCTTCCAGTGGCGGGGCGACTATTTGACGAAAGACCGCCTGGTACGGCTGTGCGTCCTTCTGGAGCAAGCTGCGCAGGAGAAGGGACGCCACGCTCAGATCAGTCTGAACCGGGCGCAGGCGGTACTGCAAACGGAGTTCATCGAGACGCCGCCGGAGACGGAGTTTACCGCTCAGGAGGCTAACGAGGGTGAGCTGGAATAGACGCAAAACTTCCCGCACTGCGTATGCAGTGCGGGAAGTTCGGATTTTTCAGATGAAGTGTGAATTACTTCAGCTCGACCTTGGCGCCGGCAGCCTCCAGGGACTCCTTCAGCTTCTCGGCCTCTTCCTTGGCGACAGCCTCCTTCAGGGTGTAGGGAGCGCCCTCGACAGCCTTCTTGGCGTCGGCCAGACCCAGGCCGGTAGCCTCACGGACAGCCTTGATGACCTTGATCTTAGCAGCAGCATCGAAGCTGGCCAGAACGACGTCAAACTCAGTCTTCTCCTCGACCTCAGCAGCGGCAGCGCCGGCGCCGGCAGCAGCACCGCCACCGAAAGCGACAGCCTCGACGCCGAAGGTCTCCTTCAGAGCGTCGGTCAGCTCCTTGACCTCCAGCAGAGACAGAGCCTTGATCTCTTCAACGATTGCATTGATATCAGCCATGATAATAAACCTCCTGATTTTGGTATTTTGATAATGTTTTGGGGTTTTCGCTGAATAAATTACTCAGCAGCAGCTTCGCCGCCCTTGCTGGCGATAGCGTCGACAACGGCAGCCAGGTTGGCCACGGGTGCCATCAGGGTGCCCACCAACTGAGCATACAGATCGCTCTTAGAGGACAGAGTGGCAAACTGAGCGATC
>CACYLC010000090.1 GCA_902775105.1 Oscillospiraceae bacterium | reverse complement strand
CGTCAATATCGGCGATATGATCTGGGTCAAGGTCACCGACATTGACGAGAAGGGCAGAGTCAATCTCAGCCACATCGACGCCCTGCGGGAGATCAAGGCCCGGAAGGACGCTGAGTGAGCATAATTGCCCTCATTTGACCGAATGCTATAAGCGCCGGACGGAAGTCCGGCGCTTGTCGGCTGTAGACTGCAAAAAACCGTGTATGCGGGGCGTCGGGGACGCCGTCCCGTACGGTATATTATATCCGGCATCTGCGGAAAGGAGAAAACCATGTCCCAATATAACCTCGAAACCCTGCCCAACGGCGTCCGCATCTGGGCATCTGGGTGGCGACCGGCTCAAGGGCGGAGGCCGCCTCCGAATCCGGCGCCGCCCATTTTATCGAGCATATGTTGTTCAAGGGGACTGACGACAATACCGCCGCCCAGCTTGCCGCCCGGATGGACGCCATCGGGGGACAACTCAACGCCTTTACCACCAAGGAGTGCACCTGCTTCTACGTCCACGCACTGGACAGTCACCTGCCGGAGGGGCTGGACATTCTGACGGGGATGTTTTTCGACTCCAAATTTGCCCAGGAGGACGTGGAGACGGAGCGGGGCGTGGTGCTGGAGGAGATCGGCATGTACCGGGACGACCCCGCCGACCTCTGTGCTGAGCGGCTTGCCGCCGCCGTGTTCCATGGCACCCCGCTGGCCCGCCCCATTCTCGGCCAAAAGGCCACGCTGGACAAGATGACCGGAGAATGGCTGCGGGACTATAAGGAATCTCACTACCTGCCGGACAAGGTGGTTGTCTCGCTGGCAGGGTCTTATTCAGAGGAAGTGGTGGAGGAGATCCGCCGCCGCTTCGCCGCCATGACGCCGGGAAAAGCGGCGAAAATCAAGGCGGGGAAATACACCCCTTCCGTTTCTCTTAAGCGCAAGGCCACGGAGCAGAACCACCTGATTCTGGCCTTCCCCACCATCTCTGCTGGCGACCGGCGGCGGTTTGCCCTCCAGCTTTTAAGCTCCATTTTGGGCGGCGGCATGTCCTCCCGGCTCTTCCAGCAGGTGCGGGAGCAGCAGGGGCTTTGCTACAATATCTACTCCTACGGCTCCAGCTTTGCGGATATCGGCATCTTCTGTATCGCCACTGCCCAGAGCAAGGACACCGAGATGCAGGCCATTGCCAGCATCAAGAAGGTCATTGACGAGTTCCTGACGGACGGCGCCACGGAGGAGGAGCTGCACCGTGTCCGGGAGCTGGCGAAAGCCAACGTCCTCATGGGCATGGAGTCCACCACCGCCCACATGAACCATATGGCAAGGTCGGTGCTGAACGGGGAGGAAATTCTGACCCCGGACGAGATCATTGCGGCCTATGACGCCGTGACCATGGAGGATGTGCAGGCGCTGGCGGGCGAGATGTTCCGCTGGGAGAACGCCTCTCTCTCTGTGGTGGGCAAGGTGGCGGAGGAAGAGACGTACCGGGAATTGATTTACGGGAATTGAACGGACAGGAAACCCGCCCTGAGGCCTTGGCTTCAGGGCGGATGTCAATTTTTTGGATATGCCCGGACGAAACGATATGACTGCGTAGGGGCGCACAGTGTGCGCTCGCCGTTGATCGTTTCTACTGCGCTGTAAGGGCATGCACCGTACAGACGATCAGGAAAAACAGGCACACGGCTGACAGAAGATACCACTGTGGCGCAGAGCGCCGCTTCGCCTGAACCACACCGAAGACGATCCCTGCGGCGGGCAGGATAAACTCCAGAAGAAGCAACACTGCGATCATGGTATACAATACCAAACCGAGTATGGGGTCATCGTTCATCTGAATCACATCCCCTTCACGATCTCCGCCGTATCCATGGCGATCATCAGCTCCTCGTTGGTGGGGATGACCAGCACCCGCACCTTGGAGCCCTCGCCGGAGACGTCCACCTCGTCGCCCCGCCTGGCGTTCTCTGTCTCGTTGAGCGGAGCCACGCCCATATACGCCAGCCCCTCCACGATCTGCGACCGAAGGGCGGGGTTATTCTCGCCCACACCGGCGGTAAAGACAATGGCATCCACCCCGCCCATGGCGGCGGCGTAAGCGCCGATATACTTCTTCACGGAATAGGCAAAGACGTCAATGGCCAGCCTTGCCCGGACATTGCCCTCGTCGGCGGCGGCGTAGAGGTCACGGAAGTCGGAGGAGACGCCGGAGACGCCCTGTACGCCGGACTTCTTATTCAGAATGTTCATCATCTCTTTGATGGAGAGATCGTACTTCGCCATCAAAAACTCCATGACGCCTGCGTCCATATCGCCGGCACGGGTGCCCATGGGGAGGCCTGCCAGCGGCGTGAGTCCCATGGTGGTGTCCACGCACTTGCCGCCCTTGATGGCCGCAATGGAGGAGCCGTTGCCCAGATGGCAGGTGATGACCTTCAAGTCCTCAAGGGGCTTTCCCAGCAGAGCCGCCACCCGCTGGGAGACGAACCGATGGGAGGTGCCGTGGAAGCCGTAGCGGCGCACCTTGTCCTGCTCGTAATATTCGTAGGGAATGGCGTAGGTGTAGGCCACGGGAGGCATGGTCTGGTGGAAGGCGGTGTCGAATACGGCCACCTGAGGGGTTTTCTCGCCCAGAACGTCGGTGCAGGCGTGGATGCCGATGAGGTTTGCCGGGTTGTGGAGAGGAGCCAGCGGATTGCACGCCTCAATGGCCTGGAGCACCTCGTCCGTCAGGAGGACGGAATTGGCAAAGGACTCGCCGCCGTGTACCACCCGATGTCCCACGGCGTCGATCTCGCTCATGGAGGACAGCACGCCGTTATCCCTGTCCACCAGAGCGTTCAGGACGGTTTGAATCGCCTCGGAGTGGGTGGGCATGGCTACGTCTACGGCGTTCAGGGCGGATTTGCCCTCAATCTGGGGCTTATAGGTGAACTTGCCGTCAATACCGATGCGTTCGCACAGGCCCTTGGCCAGCAGCTTGCCCGTCTCCGGGTCGAGAAGCTGATACTTGAGGGAGGAACTGCCTGCGTTAATGACCAGAATATTCATCACTTACGTTCTCCTTTAATAGCAAAATCCATACCGCTTGCACAGTGGAAAAACAGACGGTATAATAGATACCATCATTTTAGTACAAAACCAAAGTGAGAACAACCACGATTGCAAAATTTTTCCGGGGAGGGGTCAAAATGTCACAGCACACTGTGGGCATTATAGCGGAATTTGACCCCTTCCACCGGGGACATGAATATCTGATACAAAAGGCCAGAGAGCAGTTTCCCGACGCCCCCGTCATCATCGCCATGAGCGGGTATTTTACCCAGCGGGGCTGCCCGGCGGCTCTGGAGCCCCATGCAAGAGCGGAGATGGCGCTCTCCTGCGGGGCGGATCTGGTGTTGGAGCTGCCCCTCCCGTGGGCGATCTCCTCCGCCGAGGGGTTTGCCAGAGGAGGCGTTGCGGTGCTGTCAGGGGTGGCGGATACCATTGTCTGCGGCAGTGAGTGCGGCAGCGAGGCGCTGCTGAAAAAGGCGGCAGACTGCCTGCGAACGGAGGCGTATCATGGGGAGCTGAAAAAGCGGCTTTCCTCTGGGGTCAGCTTCGCCTCCGCCCGGCAGAGCGCAGTGGCCGTGCTGGCGGGGGAAGAGGCGGCCAGTGTTCTGGCTCAGCCCAATGACCTGCTGGCAGTCTCCTATTTGGAGGCCATTGCTCATTTTGGCCTGAACATGACCTTGAAAACGGTCAGGCGCACCGGCCCTGCCCACAATGCCAACGGGGAGGAAAACGGCTTTGCCTCCGCATCCGCCATCCGGCAGCTTCTGTCAAACGGCGACTGTGACGGAGCGGCGGCGCTGCTCCCGGAGCCTGCCCGGCCCATCCTGAAACGGGAGTGGGACAACGGGCGTGTGCCCGCCGACCTCGGTCACTGCGAGCGTGCCGTCCTCTACCGGCTTCGCCAGATGACGGAGGCGGACTTTGTCGCCCTCCCCGACTGTTCGGAAGGTCTGGAGCATCGGCTTTATCGGGCGGCACGGCAGGCGGTCTCGCTGGATCAGTTTTATGAGCTGGCAAAGACAAAGCGCTATGCCCACGCCCGGATCCGACGGCTGGCGTTATGGAGCTTTCTGGGACTG
>CACYLC010000089.1 GCA_902775105.1 Oscillospiraceae bacterium | reverse complement strand
AATAGATCGGGCATTGACAGGGAAGAACAGAGGCTCAGACAGGAAGAAAGCGGGGGAGATGTAGTCCTCATAGACGATCTCGCGTACTGCTTTCGTGACGTTGTTAGAGCTGTCTGAGACGGCGATGGAAATTTGCCGCCGTCCTGTCTCAATGAAATGAGAATAATTCTCTACGATCAGGCGGTCAGTCACATCGCCGTCTACCTCGTCTCTGGCAGTCACACCTTCCAGCAGCGTGGCGTCATCTGCCCCAACGGGGACAATGATCCGCTCATCTCCAATGGAAATCACCGGGCCTTCCGTATCCAGCGAGCGGGTCAGTTGAACACGATAGAATACAAAACAGGCTGCTGCCAGCAAAAAGATAATAATACTTAAAATCCTCAGTTTTCGCACTGCTTATCCCTCCGTTCTGACGGATGCTTTTTTGATCAAAACGCCCTATCCAAGTTTAACCCGAGACATTCATCTGAATGACAAATCGTTCAAATGCCCCGGTTTCCAATAAAATGTAAAGTGTTCTACGGTGTAAACGCATCATAACTTGCCTGTTTTCGGAGAAAGGACGAATGACATGGCAGAGTTACCCCGTGGGTAAACTCCGGAGCATACAATACATCATAATGTGACATTATATCATAAATTAAAATGAGTTTCTACCCCTATACTTTTTATTCTTTCAGCACCACCTGATTTCTGCCGTGAAACAGGAATGGTCACATACTCCTACCTGTGACAGTAAAGACTGCCTACCGGTTTTCGGCAAGCAGATGCCGTAACGGCCTTCACCGGATTTCCCGTTTGAGGTGGTATAGTAGCGATTATCCATCATGGCATAGAGCACTCTTTGCTGGATGATAATTCGTGACCAGCGAACATCGCTTGTCGAACATATCCAATCCGAAGAAAGCGGGAGGCCACTCCAAATGAGGTGACCTCCCGCACTTTTTCCACCCATCTACCTCTCACAAATATGGACTGTCATGCAAAATGTCTACAAAACATTTTCTGTCAAATTTTTCCCATTTCCGAACCTATTTTCCAGTTCAAAGCATCCGATACAGAACAACTCAAACGCTCCCCACGTTATCTGTGACGGGTCACCCTCCCGAATTCGCAGCGTTCTGCGAATCTCCTTGGGGATGACCACACGACCAAGGTCGTCAATTCTTCGCACAATACCTGTCGCTTTCATATTCTTCTACCTCCAAAAGTGGATATCTTTCATGTCGCAGGTAGTATCTGCGATTTTGGGAAGTTTATGAGAAGGGAAGAGATGCAGGTTTTTCCAGATAATCCGAAACGACTTCCCGAAACAAATTGTTAAGAGTAAGAGAAAAGTATCGCAAATACATCGATGTTGTGGTATGATGTTATCATAGATGCGCCTTGCTTTATCCGGGACGATGCCCATATCTACAAGGCCATGGAGCCGCCCATGGAGAGCGAGTCGTTTCATATCGTCCCCACATCCTACAAAATACTGCGCCCCGGCTGTGGACATCAAAACAGGTAAATACTGCTATGACTTGGAAGCGGAGGCGCTGGATCAGGCAGCAGGGGGGAGGACGGGTTTCTGAAATTCGTTCAAAAGATGATTGTTGATCATGGAAATGAACATGATATATTTCCTGACCAGCAGCCCCTGCGTGGCGGGTGCTGAACGGCTGAATCCGGCAACCGGATTTGCAACAGGGCTGAAAAGACAAGCGCCGCTCCCTCCCGTACCAGAAGGTGAAAGAAAGGTAAGACAGACAGATGAGTTTTTTTAACCTACTGACCCTCTTCGGGGGCCTAGCCATGTTCCTTTACGGCATGCGCCTCATGGGTAACTCCCTGAAGGAAAGCTCCTCCGGTACACTGAAAGTGGCCATGGAGCACGTGACGAACAATCCTGTTAAGGCCTTTATTCTGGGTGTGCTCATTACGGCGCTCATCCAGTCCTCCACGGCCACCATTGTCATCACCTCCGGCCTCGTGGGTGCGGGCATCCTGTCCCTCCATCAGTCGCTGGGTATCATCATCGGCGCCAACGTGGGGACCACAGTCACCGGGCAGATCATCCGCCTGCTGGATGTGGACGCCTCCTCCGGCTCATGGCTGCAAATCTTCCAGCCCTCATCCCTGGCGCCTATTGCCCTCATTGTGGGTATTGTCCTGATTGTGGGCGTTCAGTTTAAGAACTCCAAGTCTATCGGCAATATTGCCATTGGCTTTGGCATCTTATTCTCCGGCCTTATGAACATGACCGGCGCTGTGGATTCCCTGACCGAGTCCGGCATTGTGGAGACACTATTCACGGGATTGGGCGACAACCCCTTTTTGGGCTACATCACCGGCGCAGGCGTTGCCTTCGTCCTGCAAAGCTCGTCAGCGGCCATCGGTATCTTGCAGGCATTTTCAGCCTCCGGTGTGTTGACTTTTAAGGCCATTTACGCCGTCATCGTGGGTATTTATTTGGGCGACTGCATTACAACGGCCATTGTCTGCTCCATCGGGGCCGACACCGAGTCGAGACGGGTGGGCGTGGTCAACATTCTGTTTAACCTGAGCAAGACGGTTCTGGTGCTGGTGGGTGTGGCTGTGGTTCGGCATTTGGGACTGCTGGATCACCTGTGGGAACTGTCCGTCACCTCCGGTATCATCGCAAACACCAATACAGTCTTTAACCTCTCCTGCGCTGTCCTGCTGTTTCCCATGCTGGGTGTCTACGAAAAGCTGGCCCGGAAGATCATTAAAGACGCACCTGCCAGCGAGGACAAATACAAGGAGAAGCTGGACGCCCTCAGCCCTGCCTTCTTTACTACACCCGCACTTGCGCTCAGAAGCTGCTATGACGTATTGCTGACCATCTTCCGTGCCTCCAGGAGCAATTTGGAAAAGTCACTGACACTGTTGGAGAAGTACGACGAGTCTGTCAACAACGAAATCATGGAAGAAGAGAATAACATTGACCGTATCACCGACCGACTCAGCCGCTACCTTGTAGAACTGCTCCCCCACCTACAGGAAGAGCACCATGTGTCGATTCTCGACCAGTACTACAAGGTGACCAAGGAATTCGAGCGCTTGGGCGACCACGCTGTCAGCATTGCGGAAAATGCCGCCAATCTGGCCAAGAGCGGCACCGCCTACTCCGCATCTGCTATTGGGGAGCTGAGTGTATTGGAGGATGCGCTGGACGAGATCTTGAACAATGCGGAGCAGGCATTTAAGAGGAGAGATGTGGAGGCTGCCTATCGCATTGAGCCTTTGACTCAGGTAGCCAGTGAGATCGTCAACCTGCTTAAGGGTAACCATCTCAAGCGGATGAGCAACGGTGGATGTAATATCTATGCCGATGCCAGCTTCACCAACCTGCTGGCGGACATGAAACGAATTGCGGATGTCTGCTCCAATGTGGGTATTGCGACGGTGATCCGTGTCCGTCCCGAGCTGGCGGATCAGGAGCATCACTACTATGCCTATCTGCACTCCGGCAACGATGAGGACTTCAACCGAGATTACAATAAGGCTCACGATGAGTATTTTGCCCGGCTGCATGGGACGGAGGCGACGGGAGAAGCGTGAGGATCCATGGGGGCCGAATGTGAGCGAAGCAAAAGGGAACAGTGAGGGAGCCCTCGTGAAACCGTATTTTCAGGGAAGCGCTGATTTAATCTCTCGGATGGCTGGACGAGGATATTTTCGTCAGGCAGGGGTAAAATTTTGCAGGCGCAAGTTCCCCTTGCAGGTAAATCCTGACGGATTTCAAGAAATTTTAGACCTGTATGGCGTAAAATAGACCGCCCGGACGCCGTAGCCTGATTCAATCAGCGGTTCCTTCATAGAGCCGGCAAGGTCGCCATTGTCAGCCTGTCCAGCGGTGTCATTATATAGGAGGAATGGACATGAGAAAGAAGGAAACACTGCCCTTGATCCTGACCCTGCTCCTGCTCCTGACGCTCACGGCCTGCGGCGGTACCGGAGAGCCATCCCCACGACATCTCCATCACCAAGGAAGCGCCGAACTATTCGGTGCGGTAAAGCACATACCCATTCTTGACAATACAAAAAGAGGGCTCTACGTCAATAGTTGGGGTAGAGAAAAAATAAGCCTAAAGAAAATGTACCGACACTGCAAAGTGCTGGTACATTTTCTTTAGGAAGCACAATGCA
>CACYLC010000088.1 GCA_902775105.1 Oscillospiraceae bacterium | reverse complement strand
TACTTCTATTCTAAAGGATTTCTTCTTTATGCTCTACTCTTTTTTCAAAAACAGGGTCGGGTGTCTGCACACCCGACCCCAACATTTATTATAGAACCTGTTTTTACCGATTTCCCAACTGCCAGAATGCCACTGCGCTGGCCGCCGCCACATTGAGGGAGTCCACGCAGTGGGACATAGGGATACGAACCGTGTAGTCACAGTCGGCAATGGTGCCATCCGACAATCCATCGCCTTCGGTGCCTAGCACAATTGCCAGCTTTTCCGATCCTATCAGCCGGGGATCGTCAATGGAGACAGAGTCGTCCCGGAGCGCCATCGCTGCCGTGGAAAAGCCCATCTCCCGCAGCCACTCCATGCCCAGATGTGGCCATTGACCCGTCTCCTCACCGATATGTGCCCACGGCACCTGAAAGACCGTCCCCATACTCACTCTGGCCGACCTCCGATACAGCGGATCGGAGCAGCCGGGGGTCAGCAAGACTGCATCCATTCCCAGCGCCGCCGCAGAGCGGAAGATCGCCCCCAGATTGGTGGGATTCATAATGTCCTCCAGAACGGCAATGCGCTTTGCGCCTCGGCAGATTTCCCGAAAATCCGGCTCCGCCCGCCGCCGCATGGCGCAGAGAACGCCTCTCGTCAACGGAAAACCGGTGAGTTTGGTCAGCACGTTCAACGTGGAGGTGTAGACTGGAATTTCGCCACATCGCCTGATGACCTCCTTGGCCTGCCCTTCCGCATGCCTGCGCTCCATGAGCAAGGAGACAGGCTCATACCCGGCGTCCAACGCCCGTAGAATGACGTTAGGGCTTTCGGCAATAAACATCCCCATCTCCGGCTTGTTATTGTGAAATAGCTGTCCCTCGGTCAGCCGGGCATAGACATCCAGCTCCGGGGCGGAAAAGTCGGTGATCTCAATGATTTGGGACATTCTGTATGCCTCCTTCGGGAAAGGGGTTCGGCGTTTGCCGAACCCCTTTGTGCGTGCGATGGAAAACGGCTCAGTCCTTGACCTTGTTGTCCACAACCTCTTGCAGCAATGCTACAAACTCATCTTGACTCATAGCGCCCAGATCCTTGCCGGAGCGGTGGCGGATGGAGACGGTTTGGTTCTCCATGTCCTTGTCGCCCACGACCACCATATAGGGGATCTTCTGGCCCTGGGCCTCACGGATCTTATAGCCCAGTTTCTCGCTGCGGTGATCTACCTCCACCCGGAAGCCGGCAGCGGAGAGCTTCTGCTCTACCTGATCGGCGTACTCGGAGGCGCGGTCGGTGACAGGCAGCACCTTCACCTGAACAGGAGCCAGCCAGGCGGGGAAGGCGCCCATGGTCTCCTCAATCAGGTAGGCCATGAACCGGTCCAGAGAGCCGAGAATGGCACGGTGCAGCACGACCGGGGTCTTGTCCCCGCCGTCGGTGTCGGTGTAGGTCAGATCAAACTTGGCTGGCAGGCAGAAGTCCAGCTGGCAGGTGGAGAGGGTGTACTCAGCGCCCACGGCGGGCTTGACGTTGACATCCAGCTTGGGGCCGTAGAAGGCAGCCTCGCCGATCTCCTCCGTAAACTCGATACCCAGATCGGTCAGCACCTCCCGGAGGGCGGACTCCGCCTTATCCCACATCTCGTCGTCGTCGTGATACTTCTTCTTATCCGCCGGGTCACGGAGGGAGAGAACGCAGCGGTAGTCGGTGATGTGGAAGTCCTTGTAGACCTCAAAGATCAGGTCACAGACCGCCGCCACCTCGCTCTTGATCTGCTCCGGGGTGACGAACAGATGGGCGTCGTTCTGGCAGAAATGCCGGGCACGCTCAATGCCCTTCAGAGTGCCGCTGGCCTCAAATCGGAAGTCGTGAGCCACCTCGCCGATGCGGATGGGGAGCTGCCGGTAGGAGTGGGGGCGGTTGGCATAGATCATCATGTGGTGGGGGCAGTTCATGGGACGCAGGACAAAACTCTCGTCCTCCACCTCCATGGCAGGGAACATATTTTCCTTGTAGTGATCCCAGTGGCCGGAGGTTTTGTAGAGACCCACTGTGCCCACACAGGGGGTCAGGACGTGCTGATAGCCCAGCTTCCGCTCCTTGTCCTTGATATAGTCCTCCAAAATCTGCCAAAGGGTATAGCCCTTGGGCAGGAACATGGGCATGCCCTTACCAACCAGATCGCAGGTCATAAAGAGACCCAGGTCCCTTCCCAGCTTCCGGTGGTCACGGAGCTTGGCCTCCTCCAGCTTTTGGAGGTACTCGTCCAGTTGATCTTTCTTCGGGAAGGCAATACCATAGATGCGCTGAAGCGTCTCCCGGTTGGAGTCGCCCCGCCAGTAGGCGGCATTGCAGGCGGTCAGCTTGATGGCGTTGCCCTTGATGCGCCCGGTGGAGTCCACATGGGGTCCGGCGCAGAGGTCGGTGAATTCGCCCTGCTTATAGAAAGAGATGACGGCGTCCTCCGGGAGGTCGTTGATCAGCTCCACCTTGTAAGGCTCGTCCTTCATCAGCTCCAGCGCCTCTTCCCGGGGCAGCTCGAACCGCTCCAGCTTCAGCTTCTCCTTGCAGATTTTCCGCATCTCGCCCTCGATCTCCTCCAGCATCTCGGCGGTAAAGTTGAAGGGAGCGTCCATGTCGTAGTAAAATCCGTTTTCGATGGACGGGCCGATGGCCAGCTTGACCTCCGGGTGGAGGCGCTTGACCGCCTGGGCAAGAATGTGGGAACAGGTGTGCCAGTAGGTGCGGCGGTACTGCTCGTTTTCAAAGGTAAATTGATTGTCTGCCATGATGATATTCCTCCTTAAGAATGAGGGGCGAAAAAAATCCCACCCCTGACCAGAATCAGGGGTGGGATGAAGGCTCATCTCACGGTTCCACCCTGCTTGCCACATAAAAGTGACCGCTCGTGCTCGCTGTACCGGGCGAACCCGTCCGATTTAATGGGCGTCAGTCGGAACGCTGTTCATCGGCGGCTCAGAGGTGGTTTGTACCGGGGTCGCATGGATGGGCTTGCAGCAACTGCCCGTCCTCTCTGGGATGCGGCTTGACCGGGTTTTGTCCTCGTCAGTGCCTTGTTAGAGTGATTTTAGCACCGGGAGGGGAGGGTTGTCAAGGGAAGGAGTATGGTTTCTCCACAGTCTGAGAGAAATACATCTGCCCCAAGTCCAAGACCAAGGGGCAGATGGCAAGGGAGAATTTGGTTAACGATTCAGCTTAGATTGAGAAGAACATCTCAGAAATGCAACACTACAGGTTCACCATGCAGATGCCTTACAAGTGGAATTCACCCACCAGTTGGGACTGGTTTCATTCTTATAGAGGTAGCCAAGTGGGGCTTTGCTGGTTCCAGCCATGAGATTTTTGGGGGAGTTTGCATAACTGACCGTGATCTTGTAAGTAGCATTTCTATCCAGCTTCAGCGTGATAGATTTGGAATCCCATGTTTTGGTGACGGTTTTTCCAGTATTGGTATTCTTAATTGAAATCACATAAGTTGGATAGTATGTTGCTGTCTTTGTTTTGTTGGAATTGCGCCAATTCGTATAGGTCACAGTTACCTTGTCCTGCCGCAACGTAATGCTTTCATGTCCAGGATACCACCAATTGGACTTTGTAACAACGGTGATGGTCTGCGTGCCTCTGCCTCCAGACGTTGCAGCAAAGGCGGATGTGCAGAGCGCAGAAGAAACCATACAGACAACAAGGACGAGAGACAAAATACGCTTAACCGCTTTCTTCATTATACACACCTCACACTTTAGATTTGAAGTTCTCCCTTGCAAAAAAAGATTTTATAACATTTTGTTATGACTGTCAATATACCATTTTGTTATGGAGATAATAATGACGAGGTGATTGAAATGGTATATCGACGAATCAAAGATTTACGGGAAGACAACGATTTGAAACAGCAAACGATAGCAGATTACCTGCAATGCTCTCAGGTCTGCTATTCCCATTATGAGCGGGGAGCGAGAGACATCCCCACCGACATCCTCTGCAAGCTGGCAGATTTCTACCACACCAGTACCGACTATCTCCTGGGACGAACGGACGAATCCAAACCCTACCCGGAAACAAAAGGCAGACTCTGAACGAGTCTGCCTCAGCCTGTCAAAAAACTACCCAGATGCCCCCGATTCCTGTATAATAAGGGAAAGGGGGCGTTGTCATGGAACAGTGGGGAAAGGATGCCCGGCGAGA
>CACYLC010000087.1 GCA_902775105.1 Oscillospiraceae bacterium | reverse complement strand
GACGTGCTCATCGACGGTGGTCTTGTTCTCCTTGACGTAAGCCTGGTTCAGCAGGCAGACCTCAGCGAAGAAGTTGTTCATACGGCCCTTGACCTTGTTTTCAGCGATCATCTGACGCTTGGCCTCAGGGATCTTGGTGTTGGCAGCGCCCTCTTCGAGAGCCTTTGCCAGCTGGACGGCCTTCTCCTTCTCCACTTCCTCGGCGGGAACCTCAGCGGAGGAGACATAGGCAGGGCTCATAGCGGCGATCTGCATGGCCAGGTCCTTGCCCAGCTCCACGACAGCGGCGGTATTGTCGATGCCCTCAGCCTTGAGGTTGACCAGAACGCCGATCTTGCCGTTCATGTGGACATAGGGGACGTTGATGCCGTCGGCATAGCGGACGAAGCGGCGGATCTGGATGTTCTCGCCGATGGCCAGCACCTTGTCAGCGGTGACAGCGTCCACGGTGCGGTCGGTGCCGGGATAGGTGGCGGCCTTCAGAGCCTCCACATCGGCGGGGTCCTGTTCAGCGACGACAGTAGCCACGTCACGGACGAACTCCTGGAAGGTGGCGTTCTTGGCCACGAAGTCGGTCTGGGAGTTGACCTCGATGACAGCGCCGACGCCGCTCTCGACGACGGTAGCGTAGCTCACGCCCTCAGCGGCGACCTTGCCGGCCTTCTTGGTCTGGGCAGCCAGACCCTTCTCACGCAGCCAGTCGATGGCCTTATCCTTATCGCCGTCAGCGGCGACCAGCGCCTTCTTGCAGTCCATCATGCCAACGCCGGTCAGCTCACGCAGCTCCTTGACCAGCTGTGCAGTAATTGCAGCCATGGAAATTACCTCCTATATTGTAGTTCGGATATTCGTATTACTCGGCAGCCTCGGTCTCTGCGGCCTCCTCGGCAGCATCGGTGCCCTGCTTGCCCTCGATGACGGCGTTTGCAATGACGCCGGAGATGAGACGGATGGCACGGATGGCGTCATCATTGCCGGGGATGGGATAGTCAGCCTCATCGGGATCGCAGTTGGTGTCCACGATGGCGACCACGGGGATGCCCAGCTTATGAGCCTCGGCGATCGCGTTGTGCTCCTTGCGGGGATCGACGACGAAGATCGCGCCGGGGAGCTGACGCATCTCCTTGACACCGCCCAGGTACTTCTCCAGCTTGGCCATCTCGTGCAGCAGCTTGATGACTTCCTTCTTGGGCAGCATGTCGAAGGTGCCGTCCTCCTGCATCTTCTTGAGCTGGTTCATACGGTCCACACGAGTGCGCATGGTCTTGAAGTTGGTCAGCATGCCGCCCAGCCAACGGGAGTTGACGAAATACATACCACTGCGGGCAGACTCTTCACGGATGGCGTCCTGTGCCTGCTTCTTGGTGCCGACAAAGAGAACGCTCTTGCCCTCAGCGGCCACTTCCTTGACGAAGGAGTATGCCTCCTCCAGCTTCTTCACGGTCTTCTGCAGGTCGATGATATAGATGCCATTACGCTCGGTGTAGATATAAGTGGCCATCTTGGGGTTCCACCGACGGGTCTGGTGACCGAAGTGAACGCCGGCCTCCAGAAGCTGTTTCATTGATACGACTGCCATGGATAAATTCCTCCTAAAAATTTGTTGTTACCTCCACCCGGTTCATCTCTTATACCCACCGGAATAGATCCGGCAACAGGGCATAAAATCCCCCTGGTGTGCGTAATCCTGAACTACTATACTATAATCTTTTTCAGATTGCAAGAATTTTTTTCACATTTTCCGGCATTTTTTCAGTTCATGCCAAACAGGCGTTCATCGAACGGCCGGTATGCGGTGCCCGGCAGGATATTTTCTCTTTGCGAAATTCTCAGCGAATAGCGAATACAGTTGCATTATACTGAGGTCACTGCTATAATAAGAGTGACTCGTCAGAAAAAGCTTTTACTTATTGCTTTTTTAGACATTTTATCTGATTCTTCGAAAGGAGACATCCCATATGTCTGTGATCACTTCCATTGGCGAGATTCTGATTGATCTGACGCAAACCGGCACCACCGACAGCGGTGTGCCGGAGTTTGCCGCTTATCCCGGCGGCGCTCCTGCCAATCTGGCAGTGGCCGCAGCCCGGCTCGGGGCGGATACTTCCTTTATTGGGAAAGTCGGCAACGACAGCTTTGGCGATCTGCTTCGGTGGACGCTGGTGGAAAACAACGTGGATGCCACTCATCTTTACACCGATCCCACGGAGCACACGACGGTGGCCGTCGTTTCACTGGACGAACACGGTGAGCGCTCCTTCACCTTCTACCGCTCCCCCGGTGCGGACTCCCTCCTGACCCAGGAGGAGGCGATTGCCGGCCTTTCGGGACGTCCGAAACTGTTCCACTTCGGCTCTGTGACGCTCACCAAGGAACCCGCCCGCTCCGCAATCTCCATGACGGCCACTATGGCAAGGCGTATGGGTGCATTGATCACCTTCTGCGCCAACTATCGGGCCAACCTCTGGCCCAGCCCTGCTGACGCTGCCTATCACATCAAGCAGGCTCTCCCCTTCTGCGATATCGTTAAGGTCAACGAAGAGGAACTGAAGCTCCTGACCGGCACAGACGATCTGGAAAAAGGCACCGACCAGCTGGCAAAGTGCGGCATTACGCTCATTCTTGTAACGTTGGGTCCGGACGGCGCCTTTTATCGTTATCGGAACCATTCCGGTCACGTGCCGGCAGTCCCCTGCAAGGTCGTAGACTCCAACGGCGCAGGCGACTCCTTCTTTGCCGCTGTTCTGGTCAAGCTGTCTGAGCTGGATTTGAGTAAGCCTGCTCCCATCGAAAAGATAGAGGAGATCATTACCTTTGCCAACAGAATGGCCTCCATTACAGTCAGCCGAAGCGGTGCGATCCCGGCCATGCCCACGTTAAAAGATCTGGCAGATCTGAAAATAGCGGATACACAGAATTAAAACAAATGAACCGGACTGGGGTGCAGATATTCCTCAGTCCGGTCTGTTTTACAGCAGATCCCTCCGGCACGTACCGGAGGGATCTGGATTTTATGGAGTCAATGACAGCGGCGGCTGCAGTGACTGCAGTTCCCGCAGCAGGAGGATCCGGTCGCTTCACCTTCCATGTGTGCCTCTTTCATGGCAGAGGCACAGTAGGCGCAGCCGCCCTTTTTCATTTCCTTCGCCGTGGAGCGGAAGGCCAGAACGAAGATGACTGCCAAAATAACTGCGACTACAAAGCTTCCCATGGTCAAACGCTCCTTTCAGGAATCTTGATCGTGCCGATCAGGCCTTGACTGCCCGGTCAGGCAGGCGCTCGCCCTCGGGCTTGTAGCCGGGACGGGCCAGCAGGTAGACACCCAGCACCACCAGAGCAACGGCAACAATGGTCCAGAAGCCGAAGGACACCAGACTGGTGAAGAGGCCGACGATCTGATAGATGACCAAAGCGACACACCAGGCCAGCAGGCACTGATAGCCCACAGCGATCAGCGTCCACTTGGCGGTACCGAACTCCCGACGCATCGCGCCGATGGCGGCAAAGCAGGGGGCGCAGAGTAGGTTAAAGGTCAGCATGGAGTAGGCCGCCACGCTGGTATAGGTGCCCCGGAGGATGGCCCAGGTCTCGAAGCCGCTCTCGGTGACCTCTTCCATACCGGCGTAGAGGACGCCGAAGGTGCCGACCACGTTCTCCTTGGCGATGAGGCCGGTGATGACGGCGGCAGCCGCCTTCCAGTCGCCGAAGCCGAGAGGCGCGAAGATACCGGCAATAGCGCCACCCACAGCGGCCAGCAGGGAGTTGTCCATATCCTCCACCATGCCGAAACCGCCCTCAAAGCCGAAGGAGGACAGGAACCAGACCAGAGCAGAGGCCAGCAGGATGATGGTGCCGGCCTTCTTGACGAAGCTCTTGGCACGATCCCACATGTGGATCAGTACGCCCTTGATCCGGGGCAGGTGGTAAGCGGGCAGCTCCATCACGAAGGGCGCAGGCTCACCGGCAAAAGCCTTGGTCTTCTTCATGACAATGCCGGTAAAGACGACGGCGGCAATGCCCATGAAGTAGCAGGAGGGGCCAACCCACCAGGCGTCAGAGAACAGTGCGCCTGCAATGAGGGCGATAATGGGCAGCTTGGCGCCACAGGGCATAAAGGTGGTGGTCAGGATGCCCATCTTACGGTCGGATTCGTTTTCAACGGTACGGGTGGCCATGATGCCGGGGATGCCGCAGCCGGTAGCCACCAGCATGGGGATGAAGTTCTTACCGGACAGGCCGAAGCGGCGGAAGATCCGG
>CACYLC010000086.1 GCA_902775105.1 Oscillospiraceae bacterium | reverse complement strand
GTTGGATAGAGTGTTTGACTACGAATCAAAAGGTCGGGGGTTCGAGTCCCTTCTGCCGTATGGTTAAAAGCCTTGAATCTGAACGGTTCAAGGCTTTTTTCATAACTTTTTGGACATATTCAAAATCAAAGATCTGGCCTGTGGGGTGAATTTGGGGTGAAATGCCCTCAAAACGGCCTCCGAGGCATGAAAAAGGGCGGTTCCCAACGAGCGGGGAGCCGTCCTTTTTTCATGCCTTTTTCCGGTGACGAAGCATGACATCGGCGATCTGCTCGCTGGCCTGTGCGTCTGCTTCCTGTATGACGTGGCTATATAGGTCGGTTGTGGTGCTGGTGCGTGAGTGTCCCAGCCGCTTTGATACGGTGACGACATCCGTCCCCTGATTGATTAGCAGAGAAGTCATGGTGTGCCGGAAAGCGTGAGGGTTGATATGCGGGAGGCCGTGCCGCTTGGCAAACCCATCAAGCCACGCCGTGGGGCTGCTGGGGAACATGGATCGCCCGTCGTCACGGGTAAAGACATAGCCTGTGTCATTCCATCTGTCGCCATTGAGCAGCTTTAATTGGCTCTGCTCCGCTCGATACTGTTTTAGCAGAGAAACGGTTTCTTTTGGAATGGTTACAAATCGAACTTGCCCGGTCTTTGGGCTGCCGTCATAGATTCCCCGTTCCTTGGAGTATAGCAGGTTATTGTCAATTTTGAGCCGACCGGCGTCCAAATTGACCTTGCTCCATTTCAGACCCATGATCTCACCACGGCGGCAGCCGGTAATAATCATCAGGTGTGTAATAGTGCGCCATTTCAGCGGCTCTTCCTCCAGAGCGTCAAGGATTCTGTTCAGCTCATCGGGCTGGAAATAGTTCGGTTCCTTCTGCGTGACCTTTGGAGGGGAGGCTTTAGAGGCGGCATTGTAGGGAACAAGCATTTCCTTTTCTGCCTGTGCAAGCACGGCGTGAATGAAGCGGTGATACCCGATAATGGTCTTTGAGGAGAGGGGAGAGGCGTCGGTCAGAAATTTGAACAGGGCGGTATCTTCCATCTCCAGAGCGGCGGCGATCTTCCGGGCCTTGCTGCTCTGGATCCTCTGACCTCTGCAAGCGGTTGTCACGGTAGTATGAGAGACGCCCGCAGCTTCTGACAGGGCGGTACGGGTCATTTTGCGGCGTTGCAGCAGCTTGCCTAGGTCAACCTTGGTCACGGCCTTTCCGGTGTCAATGCGAATCCCGCCCTCTTGCAGTTGCCTGTAAAAGTCGTTCAGATGCTGGGGGCGGAGATCAGTCAGGCGAATATGACCGATGGCGGTATTCGTGCGGATCAAAAAATAGCGATCCAGTAGAGCGGTGGAGTGCTTCAGCTCGTCGTTGGCCTCCTTTTGGTCGATCACACGAGCGGCGTATTCGGCAAAGCGCAGGCGGTTGTCCGTCTGGTAGCCCTGCTCTACGTCCCGCTCGAAGTCTGCGGCGGCCTGTGTCAGCGCCTTTTCTATTTTTCGTTGACTCATGCCCGGCTCCGGCTTCCATGTCGTACTGCGCCGGATCTGCTTGCCGGTCATGTCGCAGCCAACAGATACACGGATGCGGTAGGAAGTGATCTCACCGGCTGAGTTGCGGCGGGGTTCAATCGTTGCCACTTTGTCCTCCTTCCTCATTCCAGAGGTCATTTAAGCCAAATACTTCTATCAACTCATCATCGTTTAAATCTCTGATTGTTAATTGTTCAGAATTATCCTTAGTATTCGCTTCTCTTGAAAAGTCTGGCGGTGTAACACTCTTATCCCAGCCCAGAGAATATATAGGAGCGTCTTTGCCCGCAGTAATGCCAATCAGTCTCCACCCAGCAGATAGGTACAAATTTGCGCTACCATAGTCATTGACTTCAATTATCTCTCGAACTTTATCCAGCGTGAATTGCTCGTTATCTGAGGGTCCAGATTCCGGCTCAGAAAAGCCAAGTAAGAAAGCGGGGGTTACTTGAAACAGTTTTGCCATGGCGTTGACGTTGCGTGAGATAGGTTTTCTTAGACCACTCTCATATTGACTGATAGTATTTGCCCTTATGCCGATTAACTCTGCAAGCTGCTTCTGCGTCAAATTATGCAGTTTTCTCAATTCTGCTATCCTGTTCATGGTATCACCCTAGGTCAGTATATCACGGATAATCACATGATGCAATATGAATTGAGATAGATATGTGAATAAACTGTTAAATATCACAAAAACATCTCACAAAGGATTGACTATGAGATATTCCCGTGATAGTCTGTTAATCAGAAAAAGGGGTTGCCCTATGAAATGAGGTGTGTAACTTGAATCCTATCAAAAAGTATAGGCTGGAGAACGGAATCACTCAAGCGGAACTGGCTGACAAGCTGGGTACGACTCCGCATGCAGTGAGCCAGTACGAGACAGGCAAGCGTGTGCCGAACGTCAAAATAGGGCCGAAACTGAGTTCATTGCTGGGGTGCTCTGTTGAGGATATTCGGCAGCAGATGAAGGAGGCGGCAGAATGAGCGAAGGAAAAGAATTCAGAGACGTCGCTGGCATCAAGGAAACCGCCCGCCGGTTGAAGTCGGAGGGCTTGCCGGTCAGTGAATATTCCCTCACACGAGCGGTCAAGCGGGGTGATATTCCTGCCCGGATCATCGGGCGAAATTGCCTCCTGTTTTATCCGAATGTCCTCTCATGGGTGACTTGTGAGCATGGGCAGGATAACAAGCCGCTCACCCCTTCCGGTGGAATCCGGCCTGTTTGAGGAGGCGCAGCATGAGCCATTATCATTTTGCCCCTCACACGAGCGGCAGGCGGTGCAGCGCCGGGCCTGCTGCGTGGTATGCCCAGCACTGTAACAATCCAGCGTGGAGCGATTCGGCCCACTACTGGGGCAAGGGCTGCGACAGCTGCGCCTTTTGTGTCGCCGGTCGATGCGTGAACTGTACGCCCAGCCGCCCAATCAGGGAGACGGCGCAGCAATTTCCACAAGGCTGCGGAAACTGGAGGCTTGCCCATGCTCCATACCGTGACGATGCTGCCAGACTGGCAGAGGTCAGAGACAGACAACGGGAGGCAATATGAACGATAATGAGATGCGTTGTGCTTCGGCTGAATGGATTCGGGAAAACAAAGATAATCCGTTCTGGTGGCGAGAACAGCACTATTGGAATGTCTGTTGTGACACATGCGAGTTCAAGGGCAATGGTGGAACCTGTTACGGAAAGCACTACGGGCAGAAGATCGAGGACATAAAAAAGACGAACCCGGGCGGATGCTCGGAATGGGGCATTGACTTTGATTCGTGGTATGATGATGCTTCGAAGCTGGATCAAGCCGGGGGACACTGGTCACAGAGGCTTGACAAGATCAATTCAAAATAAGTGTATATTTCAACCGCTCGGCAAGCTGATTTTTCAGCCTGTCGGGCGATTCGCCGTTTATTGGGCAAAATGCGTCTAGGTGCGTACAACATTGCCTGGCTTTATTTCAGACCGTACAGGAGCGAACACATGAGCAGTCGAAAAACAAAAATCCTGACAACGATACAGGCGGGGCGGATTACCTTGCAGACCATTTACACCCCACCTACAAACCGTGACACGCCCAACGAGCGGCGGGAGAGGAAGAATGCCTCCACAGCTGCCCGGCAGCTGATTAACGACAAGCGGGCAAAGAAAAAGCTGGAGCTGCTGTTAGCTGCAAACTTTGACCAACGTGACTCTTTTGTAACGCTTACCTATGACGACGATCATCTCACGTCCAGACGCAGCGAGGCTATTCGCTGTGTGCAGCGTTTTATTCGCCGCCTGCGTGACAGTCTGCGCCGCCAGGGGCGGGAGCTGCGTTACATATATACCACGGAAGAAAAACACGGAGACGGGCGGCTTCATCATCATCTTGTTATGAATCTGACCGCTCGTGATGGTGATCTTGTTCGCAGCCTCTGGGCATATGGCAAGGTGTTTGAGATCAAACGGCTGGAGCGGGACAGCTTGGGCATGGTGAACTATGCCGCAATAGCTGAGTATATGGCAAAAGAGAGCGTGGAGGGGCGGCCTGTGGGTGCCAGGATGTGGACGTGCAGCAGGAATCTTCACCGGCCTGCCAGAAGGACGGAGTGGGTCAGCGAGAGCGCAGCACTTGCCGTCCCCTCTGGATGCTTCAAGTTGGCAGAGGCTAGCCGCTGGGGACTATGGGGCGGGTATCAGTATCTGGAGTATTACAACCCTCATTTCAAACGAGCGGCACACAGAAGGGAATAGCACCCAGAAAATTGAATAAACAACGCAAAACGGAAAGGGCGTTGTCCCTTGAAAACACAGTTTTTCTATTGTGACGTCCCGCTTTTGTGTGCTATCATTGACGCAGGCGACAGGCCCCGGAAAACGAAAACCGGGTCGGGCTGCGCCTTTGTCATGCCCTGACGAAATCCGCAACCGGTTGCGGATTTGACACAGCACCGGAGACCTCCGACCCCCTCTGCAATTTTGCGGGGAGGGGTGGAGAGTGCAGACAGAAAGGGAGTAGCCTTGTGCCGTGGATAGGCTGAAAACCGCAACCGGTTGCGGTTTTGGAGACAGAGACAGCGCCCGGAGGCACAGCGTTTCCCTCAGAGGCAGGCGAAAAAGGAGGCCATAGGGGCGTTAAAAAGCGCTTTTCTCCCGGTTTCTTTCACCTCGTTCCCCGGCTTTCCCTGCTCTGGCTTGGGCGTGAGCGCCTGCGCCCGTGCGCCTGCGTATGCGTGCGCCGGCTTCGCCCAGGGGGTCCCCCCGGGGTCAAAAAGTTTGGGGGGAGGCACCCCCATACCGCGCCTCCCCATCCGTGCGAAAAATTTTCCCCGATGAAATTTTGGGAGAACGGAGGAGCTGCCATGTGCTGGAAACGTGAATACTACCACCCCCGGGCGGTGGAGCATATTGCCCGATTGCTGGAGGAGGGCTTTCAGCCTGATGATCTGTTCTTGACGCTGGGCTATTTCCCAGGGCGGCAGCCCAGCAGCCGGGAGGCGGCGCTCTACTTCCTGAAAACGGATTTCATTCAGCGGCTCCAACGGGAGCGCAAGGCGCAGGGCGTCCCCTGTGCCTATCTGTACGGTCTGCGCTGGGCGGCGGACGATATGCCCCCGGAGTTCTCCATGGTGCTTTCTCGTGGCACTGAGACAGCGGAGGAGCTGCGCCGCCTGTGGCCTTATGGCGTGGTGATCTGTCGTCCCCTCCGGGAGATGGGGGCGCTGCCACAGCTTGCCCACCGGCTCTATTTGGACGCTCAGAGCGACACAGGGCGTCGATCTGTCCCTATCCGGCATAGCCGCTATTTGGGGCCACAGTGCAAACAGCGGCGCTATCAGACGGCCTCTGAGCTGCGGGAGAGGGCGGCGCTCTGAAACGGAAACGAGCGGCCCCGGTCTGGGTGCCGCTCGCTGTGGTGATTAGTGGTGCTTGGTTTTTGTGGCTCTGGGTGGTATGCTTTAGTCCCTACCGTGTAATGCCCTGCTCTTGCAG
>CACYLC010000085.1 GCA_902775105.1 Oscillospiraceae bacterium | reverse complement strand
CCGCAAGCTGTACGGCGCCCGTGTGGCCCGCTCCGTCACCATTCTGTACGGCGGCTCCATGAACGACAAGAACGCCTATGAGCTGCTGGCTCAGCCCGATATCGACGGCGGCCTCATCGGCGGCGCTGCTCTGGTGCCTGAGAAGTTCACCACCATCATTAACGCAGCCAATCAGGAGTAATTTTCCCCGGTCAGAGACGGCTTCCGCTGTCTCTGACCGCCCTATCTAACTTGAAAGAGGGTTTCTATGAAAACACCTACTACTCTGATTATCATGGACGGCGTCGGTCTGACTGACGAGCACAAGGGCAACGCCTTTTATCAGGCCAATACCCCTGTTCTGGATAAGCTCTTTGCCGAGAACCCGGTGAGCCAGCTCTCTGCCTCCGGTCTGGATGTGGGTCTGCCTGACGGACAGATGGGTAACTCCGAGGTGGGGCACACCAACATCGGTGCGGGCCGGGTGGTCTTTCAGGATCTGCCCAAGATCTCCAAGGCGATTGCGGACGGCGATTTCTTTGAAAATCCCGCCTATAAGAAGGCGATTCTGGCCGCAAAGGACGCCGGAAAGGCCGTCCACATCTACGGCCTGATGTCCAACGGCGGCGTCCACTCCCACATCTCCCACATTCAGGCTGCCGTCAAGATGGCTCATGACCTGGGCGTGGAGAAGATCTTTGTCCACTGCTTCATGGACGGACGTGACGTGCCTCCCACCTCCGGCAAGGACTTTGTCGCCCAGATGAAGGAGACCTGCGACCAGTACGGTGCCAAGATTGCCACCATCTCCGGCCGTTACTACGCCATGGATCGTGACACCAACTGGGATCGTGTGGAGCGCTCTTACAAGGCAATGGTCTACGGCGAGAGCGAGCAGCGTTTCATTGACGACCCCGTGGGCGCCATGCAGGCAAGCTATGATGCCGGCGTCACCGATGAGTTTGTCATTCCCGTGGTCACTGCCGAAAATGCCGAGATCGGTGAGGGCGATTCCATCCTCTTTATGAACTTCCGCCCCGACCGTGCCCGTGAGATCACCCGCACCTTTGTTGACCCCGATTTTGCCGGCTTTGAGCGGAAACGCGGCTTCTTCCATGTGAACTATGTGTGCACCACCTCCTATGATGCCACCATGCCCAACGTGGAGATCGCCTTCCCCAAGCAAAAGCTGACCCGTATCTTCGGCGAGTATATCTCCGACCTGGGTCTGACTCAGCTGCGCATTGCCGAGACGGAGAAATACGCCCATGTCACCTTCTTCTTCAACGGCGGTGCGGAGAAGGTATTCCCCGGGGAGGATCGCTGCCTCATCGCCTCCCCCAAGGTGGCGACTTACGATCTGAAGCCGGACATGTCCGCCAACGAGGTCGCCGCCGCCTGTGTCGAGCGCATCGAGAGCGGCAAGTATGACGTCATCATCCTCAACTTCGCAAACGGCGACATGGTGGGGCATACCGGCGTCATGGAGGCCGCAGTGCTGGCGGTAGAGACCGTCGACCGCTGTGTCGGTCAGGTGGTCGAGGCCACCTCCAAGATGGGCGGCGTCACCCTCATTACCGCCGACCACGGCAACTGCGAGCAGATGCTCCAGGAGGACGGCGTCTCCCCCATGACCGCCCACACCACCAATCCGGTGCCCTTCTGCATCGTGGGCGCTGACGTCAAGCTGAAGAACGGACGTCTGTGCGATATTGCCCCCACCATGCTGGATCTCATGGGCTTGGAGAAGCCCGCCGAGATGGATGGCGTCAGTCTGATCGAGGGCTGATCGGGGTCACGTTATGGTTCTGGGTTATCTTTTGACCGGATTCGGTCTCGGCCTTCTTTTCAGCGGCATCATCCTTCGTTTGCTCGTTCTCGCTCTGATCGGACTGGTTATGACTGCGGGCGGCGGTTTTTCCCTCGCTGTGGCCATCCGGACAAAGCAGCGTGAGGACGAGATCGCTCGCCTGACAAATACCACTCCAGACGGGCGGCGGCGGAATGTATGTCCCCATTGTGGGCTGAATCTGACAGAAAATACCGCCGTTTGCCCCAAGTGCGGCAATTCGGTCTATCGGGAGGAGTAATCATATGGCACGAACACAAGTGAGCATGAACTATACCTGTAGCTTTGAGCAGGCAGAGGCGATTGTCAACAGCATCCTTTCCAGCAACGGCTTTCATACAACTACGCTGAAAAGCGGCGAGAATGTGTGGAAGAAGGGTACTGGTCTGATGACCGCCATGGAGTTCATTAAGGTGGACTTTGCCGCCGGTTCCGCCCAAGTGTACGGCTGGGTGCAGGCCGGCGTGGGCAGCGTAGGTGGCAGGGAGATGGATCTCAACGGCTTCGTTGCCATCGTCCCGAAGAAATCCGTCAAAAAAGTGATGGATCAGCTTCAGGCTGCATTGGCACAGCAGGCATAATCCCGCCTGTATTGACGCAATTCGCCCCCGGCTCTTTTGAGCCGAGGGCGTTGGCATACGGCCCGTTTCCATGTCCAAATATCGTTAGTTAGAGCTAACAAACAGCAGATTATTTTTGGATAATCTGCCGCTGTGGGCATAGACTAACCCTATCCCCAATTCTTTCATAAAAGGAGCGTTCACTATGAAACAGATCATTCAAATCGTGGGCGCCGACGTCAAGCTGAAAGACGGACGTCTGTGCGACATCGCTCCCACCATGCTCGATCTCATGGGTCTGGAGAAGCCCGCTGAGATGGACGGCGTCAGCCTGATCGAGGGCTGATCCTTTCTTGCCACAATTTTACCCCCTGATGTAGTTCCGTTTTCTACATCAGGGGGTATTTTGTCTATTGTCTGCTTTTCCGGTTCGCCTGAAAATGAGTTACGGGGACGTCCTGCGGTCTTATCCTCATACGAATCCCTGATAAAAAGTGTAAGCTTTTTATCAGGGAATAGTATCAGGACTTATGCCGGAAGATGACCAGCTTGCTGGCCACATAGTTCAGAATGATGACCAGAACATTGGCTCCGAATTTGATTATCACATCGTTCCAATGCAACGTCTCCACAAAGAGGAACATACACAGCCAATCCACCACGCCGGTGGCGAGGCGGCACAGGAAGAAAGAGATCATCTCCTTGACGATCGCTCCCGCTCCCTTCGCCTCACTGTGAAAGACCCATTTTCGGTTGGTCACGTAGGCAAAGAGGACCGCCAGAATCCACGCAAGGACGGTGCTGGCCATGGTACCCAGACTGAGTGGATGGGCGGCGACCCAGTAGGCCGCCACATTGACCAGCGTGGTCAGGACACCGAAGATGGCATACGGGATGATATCCTTATACTTCTGATAGATTTGCTTGATATCCATCCTTCTCACTTCATCTCTTTCTTCAGCCGGTGGAAGTCGCCCAGCGCGTTCCAACCGATCTTGACGATTTTTTTGATATTGATGGAGTTGGTGCCGCCCTGTCTGGGCTTAAAGGTGATGTCAATGAACTTCACCTTCTCCTTGTAATGGACGAAATAGGTGGTAAACATAATATTGGGCAAATTGTAGTCCTCCGGCAGCTTTTTGATATACCTGGCCACCAGCTCCGCCTTCATCAGCCGGAAGGGCGCATTCGCATCCTCCACCTTGACGCCGAAGATCATCCGCAGCAGCAAGCAGACCGTGTTCTCCACAAATTTCCGGCTCTTGCCGTCCCCCCGCACCACACGGTTGCCGATGATCGCGTCATACGCTCCTCTCGCCTCCCAGAACTGCTCAAATTCCGCCGGGTTGGTCTGGCCGTCGGAGTCGGTCTGAAAGATATAGTCCGCACCGTGCTCGATCGCATAGTTGTACCCGTAGAGCACGGTGGGGCCGTGGCCGCCGTTGGGCTTGGTGATGGGCCTCAGCAGCGGACGCTCCTTGGCATACTCACAGAGGATGTCATAAGTCTTATCCTTGCTGCCATCGTTAATGATGACCAGCGCAGACTCGCCGCCGCCGTTATGCTTCTCTACAATGGGATACCAATCGTCAATGACCCGTTTGATATTCTCTTCCTCATTGTAGGCAGGGATGATGATATAAAGCTTGTCCATGTTCCATTACCTCCTAATTGCACCGATACAGCCGCCGCTCTGCGCTATTGCCGCTGCTCCGTGTCCTTTCTCTTTTTGCAATATTGACCCACCTGCTTCAGGTGCTTCAGCCCAAAAAAGCCCGCATATTCCGCCGCCAGCATCAGCAGCAGGCAGCCCAGATACACCTTTTCCGAAGTATACGTCCGGGTCTTGACATTGGAGACGATCAGCTTCAGATCCTTCGCCTGCTCCTCACCGGAGAGATACAGGGTGCCGGAGGGCAGGTAATCTATGTTGCCTGCCGCACGGATGCCCAGGGAGTGCTCCCCCACAGCCTCCGCCGCAGCGATCCGGACGGTAAATTCCCTGCCCTTTTTCAGCGAAACGGGATCGAATCGGAAGACCAGCCTGCCGTCCTCCTCCAGCTCATCCGTTGTAAACGTGGTGGAGCGAACCACCTTGTCTGCGGCATTGATCAGGTCGATCTGATAGACACTGTTCTCCGCCGTGTCATTTGGCAGGAAATACAGCTCAATGGTGTTAAACCGCCCGCCGGCCGCAAATGTCTGCCGAAGCTCGGCAAGCCCCATATCCTTGATGTTCCCTGCGTCGGAGTTGCGCTGGTAGACCACCACATCGGTATACTCCCGCTGATCCGCCGTATTGGCATTCCATGCCCCGGCAAAGACACCTATCGTGAGCAAAACCACACAGGCATAGATCCATCCCCCGGCCTTGTGCCAGCGGATCTCTCGCCCCAGCCAGCGGAACGGCTCCGGCTCTGCCAGACGACCCAGTGTTGGAGCAACCGCAATAAACAGCCAAGGCAAAAAGCTGAGACTGTACCGGTTATGCGCCTCCCAGAGCAGGTAGAAGATCACACCTCCGAAAAACGCAACGATCCACGGAGACAGCTCCCGCTTTTTGGAGACCAGATCTCTCACCACCGTCGCCAGCATCAGCAGCATCAGTCCGCAGCGCTCAAACTGCATGACATACTTGATAAACTTGCTGTGGCTTCCTACAACGTACTGATACAGTCTCCCCTGACGTTCCATGCTCTGGAAGGTCGTGTTGGTGGAGTCGCCGCAGGACCAGACGGAGCTGAGCTTGCTCTCCGCCAGTTTCAGCGTTCCACCCACGCCCAGCGCAGACAGTCTCGCCTTCCACTCCGCCAAATCGCCGCTGACCCGTTCCTCATACGTGGGGAAGGAAGCCGAAAAGGCCACGTCCTCATCCCGAAACCAGCCGTTTTTCTCCTCATTTGCGCCCATCATGATGAAGTGGACCGCCGGAAACTGAATCGACCGATCCTCCTCCACGCCGTAATAGGCATTGATCCCTTTCGCCGCAAAGGACACGGCAAGATAGCACACTGCCGTCACGGCGATGACCAGCAGCTTGCCCCGCTTTCTCGACAAAAATCCACAGGCCACCAGAGCGATCAGCAAAATGCCGACTGTTGCCCGAATCCGAAACCCGATCAGCAGGAGCAGCACACCGCCGGCCATACCCAGCGCACTGCGCCACCATGGCTCTTCCCGCTCCACATGGCGCAGGAAAAGGTATGCGCCCCATACCGCCCAGGGCAGGCAGAGGGTATCCGTGTAAGAATAGGAGGCGTAGAGATAGAAAATCGGGTTTGTCACAAACAGCAGCAACACCGCAAAGGCATTCTGCTCTGTACTTTTCTGCCGAACCACAAAATAGCTGCCCAGCGCCGCCGCCGCCATAGAGACGCAGTTGAGCAGGTTTCCCAAAAGTGTGTAGTCCGACGAGCCGAAGAGATCACCGATCCGGTAGACCCAATAGTGCAAAAGTGCCGCCGGAACCTGAGCTGCATAGCGGTAGAAATAGATGCCGTTTTCAAAAATACCGCCCTCTACCCCGGCTTTGCTGTTTTTCAGCATTTGCAATGCTTCCATTTGCAGATTGTTCAGGTCATACAGGGGAATGACCTGCAGCAGCTTGGCCGAGACGCACAGCAAAATGCCCCACAGGACACAGATACCGACTGCTGTCAGCGTACAGCGCTTCAGCGATGCCAGACGGCGGCAGAGCGTATTTCTCGCCCGAAGGAGCAATGCCACATAGGCCGCCGCTCCCGCCGCCACCAGCGGCCCCTGCAGGTGGATGGTGGAGCGAATGTGAAACATCGTCTGCCAGCAGATGACAACTAAAAAGAATGCAGTGCACGCAAGCACCGCGAAATATCCTGCCTTGACCAGTTTGCTGTCGGTGGATAGCAGCCGGTTCATTCCATCACTCTCTCATTTCGTCGAAAGCAAAGGCTCATGCGACGCCGCACTCCCTGTTTTGTCAGCGTTCAAATCATTATTTTTACTATACTACAATTCAGCTCTGCTGTCCAGTAAAATGTCCGATCAATCGTGGTTTCGGCGCAGAATTTACCCCGGCTCCGAAGTGAGCCGGGATAAATTGCGCCAGTTTAGTTCACATCTATACTAAACCTGCACATTCCATACTATTTATGCTATTATTTCCCATGCAAAACACGCATTTGGGAGAAATAGATATGGCAAAGCAGCATATTTCGATTCGTATTGATTCCACCACACTACATAAACTCCACGTCGTGGCAGACTCCGAGTGCCGCTCCACAAGCCGTCAGGTATTGATCCTGATTCGAAAATGTATTAAGACTTACGAGCAGGAACACGGTGAAATTTTTGTATAAAATGGGTTCAGACGCAGCTTTGCGGGCAATTCATGAACCGCCCCTACGTCACTCTTTTCAATGCATCCGCAGAGTCGTTCACGAACAGCCCGTTTCCATGACCAAATCACTGCCTCATTTCTCCCGCTCCCCCTTGACAATCTCTCCCCAATATCGTTAGTTAGAGCTAACAAACAGCAGATTATTTTTGGATAATCTGCCGCTGTGGGCATAGACTAACCCTATCCCCAATTCTTTCATAAAAGGAGAGTTCACCATGAAGCAGATCATTCAAATCGAGGACGTCATCGGCCGCGAAATCATTGACAGCCGCGGCAACCCCACCGTTGAGGTCGAGGTCTATCTGGAGGACGGCACCGTTGGTCGTGCCGCCGTTCCCTCCGGCGCCTCCACCGGCATCTATGAGGCCTGCGAGCTCCGGGACGGCGACAAGAGCCGCTATCTGGGCAAGGGCGTGCTGACCGCTGTGGGTCATGTCAACGAGGAGATCGCTGACGTGCTGGTGGGCATGAATGTGCTGGACCAGGTCGCCATCGACAAGGCTCTGATCGCCGCCGACGGCACCCCCAACAAAACCAACTTCGGCGCTAACGCCATTCTGGGCGCTTCTCTGGCCGCTGCCAAGGCCGCTGCTGCCGCTCTGGGTCTGCCTCTGTATCAGTATATCGGCGGCGTCAACGCCAAGACGCTCCCCGTCCCCATGATGAACATCCTCAACGGCGGCGCTCACGCCACCAACAACGTGGAGATCCAGGAGTTCATGATCATGCCCGTGGGCGCTCCCTCCTTCCGTGAGGGTCTGCGTTGGTGCGCTCAGGTCTTCCACACC
>CACYLC010000084.1 GCA_902775105.1 Oscillospiraceae bacterium | reverse complement strand
TATGCGGAGTGGCTCGGGATGCTGCCAAAGTCAGAATTGGAAATATCTGGTTCACGATAAAATTTGAGATAGTGGTCTTGACAGGGGGACCATTATAGTTCTGAAGGACCAGACGCTCAATTTCATCGACGAGTGGTGTTCGCTCACGGACATTGGCAATCACTTCCTCCCGACAGTTTTTGTCGATGAATAGTTTGAAAACCATTTCTCATCACCTCCGATGGTCGTATCATACATGAAAGATTCTTCCCTGTCATAAAATTTCGGTATTCGGTATTGATATGCAGGTGAACGGTTAAAAATAGGCTTCCCACCGCCGCTGATGACAGTGTGGGAGCCTTGGTGTGTCTTACTCTTTAAGCAAATATGATGAGGACGATTCCCGCAATCAAGATCGCTATACCAATTACAAATTCCACCATCCCGACGCGCTTTGCATAGTCCTCATTTTTACGTCCCGCTTTGAAATCAGCCTCGAAGCCATTGATGAGATTATACTTTTTCCGAAAGTATATAAAATACCCGAATAGAGCAAACGCCAATCCCAGTAGAACGGACAAGATTTTCAATACAAGCATAGCTACCCTCCGACATCTAAATCACAGCTTCAACCCTACCGCAAAAACATCTAAATCACTAACTCAACCCTATGACATCTAAATGGCCTACTCAACCCTCCGCAAATTTCCTTTGATATGTTTCCGTAGAGCGGTTTTTCCAGCCATTTTCACTCTCCGGCGCTGACGGTCAGATGCCCGAAAAGACCGGAAATACGGCACTTTTTCGGCGGTCACCGGTCAACCCGTGACATCAATACTGCCGTCTCCACATGCATAGAAGATGCGCTGTTTGGACTGGATTTTCTCCGAGAGCGGGAGAATGTGGAAAAATATCACATTGATACCGACCGGATCTATGTCATCGGACACAGCATGGGCGGCTTCATCTCGCTTTATCTGACGGCGATGGAAGAGGGGATTGCGGGGACGATTGCCCTTGTACCCTTCAATTTCGGAGGAATGCAGAAATTCATTTTGACGCAGGCGCCTGCACTTCAGAGCACCTTTGACGCCGCCATCGCAAACGGAGTACAGTGGCTGAATACGGAGTCGGAAACCATGCTGCGTGAGGTGATGGAGCGGCGGGAGGACTACGACCTGAATACCAAAGCGGAGGTCCTTGCGGACAAGCCGATCTATATCGTCACCGGCAGCAAGGATGAGGTGGCGGATGAGACGCTGAACGGAAAGCGCCTTTATCAGACCATTGCCGCTTTTGGAAAGGGGAATGCGGCCTACACCAGTCTCCCCTCCGACCACAGCTTCTCCGATCGGCGCATACAGCTGATTCGCCTGATTGCCGATCGATTGGATTTCTGGCTCTCCTGAGGTTGGCTGTTCCGATGCAACAGATACGAAAGACGTCTGTCTCTGGGTTGCATCTGCGGTACGGCGGAGCAGGACGAGGAGACGCTTTGAGCAAGCAAATCCCCCGGCCATCCGGCCGGGGGATTTGATCTTAAAAGGAGAAATCACTCCTCATACACCACTTCAAAGGGATTGTGACCGCCCTGCTCAAAGGCCAGCAGACCCTTGACGGCATTTCCCACCATATCAGATACTGCCTGATCAGTATAAAACGCCATGTGGGGAGAGACCATCACGTTGGGGAAGGCCTGTAAAATGGCCCGATCCGGGTTATCAAGGATTCGGTTCTCCAGATTCAGATAGTACATTCCCTTTTCGTTCTCAATGGTGTCCAGTGCGGCAAAACCGATTTTGCCGGAAGAGAGCGCCTTGATGAGCGCCTGCGTGTCGATCAGCATACCACGGGCGGCGTTGATGAGAATGACGTCGTCCTTCATCTGAGACAGCGCCTTCTCATCGATCATGTGGTAGTTGCTCTCCATACCGGGGACATGGAGGGTGATAATATCCGACTCCCGATAGATGGTCTCCAGATCAGCATACTCTGCCAGACCACCCAGCTCCTGTTTCGGATACAGATCATAGGCCAGAATTTTGCAGCCGAATCCCTGCAGATGCCGAATGACCGTCTCACCGATCTTACCCGTTCCCACAACGCCGACGGTGGAGAGAGACAGCTCCTTGCCCATCTTTCCTGCCAGATTGAAGTCCTGCAGCTTTGCTTTGTCCATGATGTAGGAGATCTTCCGACAGGCCATCAGCATCATCATAATGGTATAGTTGGCCACGCTGTTGGGGGAGTAGGTTACATGGGAGATGCCCATGCCGATTTTCCTGGCGTGTTTCGTGTCGATGTGGTCGTAGCCGATGCTTCTTGTGGCAATGTACCGCACGCCCAGCGAATAGAACTTGTCCAGCAGTTCCGGCGTCATGGGATTTGTAATGATGGTGACTCCTTCATAGCCCCGGGCAAGGTCGGCGTTGTCCAAGGTGGGATAGTCGGACGTATAGCCGTACTCGATCCCCAGCTTCTCGGCGATTTGAATAAAATACGGTACTTCATCGAACTCCCGCAGTGCGTAGGCGAATATTTTCATGGTCTTTCCTCTTTCCATACAAATGCAGATATTGTAGCTATCATTATAAAACAGCCCGCGGGAAAATGCAATTACTCCTGCGTATGTCACGCAGGAGCAGGAGGAAAATCAGACAGACCCCTGTCAGCCGATTCAATCAAACGCCCACTCCACATCGTCCCAATCCAGCATGACGGTCACCCGATGGAGCAAGGCAAGCCATGCGCCTGTCAGTGCGATTAAACAGCCCACCAGGACAGAGCAAGCAAGGGACTTTCGACTCATTTTACCATCTCCTTTTTGAACGGAAGGGAATACCTCCCTCATTCTCCTTGATACAGGGAGAGCTGATTTTCACTGTCGCACAGCCCCAGAAAAACCTCTCCTGCGTGGCGGTAGCCCTGGGCTTCCAGCTGCTTTTGCAGCCATTTTGCATCAAGCCCTCTGCGCTTGAGATTCTCGTCCAGAATCCTGCCGTCCATAATGACCTCGGTGCAGATCCTCTCCTGAGTGGGGCTGAGATTCATATCCTCAGGCGTCGCCGGACGCCTGCTGCTGACGGGCAGTATGGTGAGCTTGCCGTTGTATTCAAAAATGGCGGTCTGAATATCGCTGAGCTGAAAGTAGCCCAGCTGCCTGCACATGACCATGAATTCGCTGAGATCCAGCTTTGCCTTTTTCATATTGTTGCGGTACAGTTTTCCGTCATTCATAATGATGGTGGGTGAGCCATTGATATATTTTCTCAGCTTGGGGAATTGGTTGGTGATCACACTCAGCCCGATTGAAATCCCGCCGTAAATGGCAATAGCCACCAGAGGCTTCCACGGTTTTTCCAGCTCTGTGGCCAGTTCTGCGCCGATGGAACCGATGGTGATTCCTGTGATATAGTCAAAAAAATCCAACTGTGCGATTTCCTTGTGTCCCATTACCTTCGCAATGAGAAACAGAGCCACGGCAGAGAGCAGAGCCGTCCCAATTACTTTCAACAGTTCCATACTGCACCTCCCGAAATGTCTGATAGAAGTATTCCCTGAAAGTGCGTTAATATTTAGTCATATGGAAGCGATTGATGATCAGAACGGCAAAGGGCTGCGGCATTGCCGCAGCCCTTTGTGATAAGTTAGGTGTGAAGAACCGGATTGCTCCATTCACTCCTCAGAGGAAGGTTTGCTCTGGAACTTCTTGTCTGCCCAGACCCACAGACGGTACATCAGCCAGCCCCAGACGAGAAACAGGGCGATGATCACCCACATCGGAGTCTCTGAGGTGTAGGCGTTGCCGTTGACAAAGCGCTGGAAGGCGGGGATATCTGCGTAATAGTAAGCACCGGCGCCAAAATCCAGACTGTCGATCAAACCGAGACCGTTTGCCATAATGTAGATCGCAGTCACAACAGACACGATCAGGATGAGCAGCGAAATCACGCTGCCAATCTTCCACTTTTTTACTGCCTTATCCGGGGCAGTCTGACGTTTTGTACTCATGGAACGGACTGATTACGATACCAGAGTGGGCAGGGGGAAGAACTTGCCGGAGAGCAGGAGGTATACGGCCAGGAAGGTCAGAACGATGTTGAACAGCTGGCCGACCACGTACAGCACCAGAGGCTTGCCGCCCTGCAGCTGATCCTTGATCTCACGGAAGTTGGTGTCCAGACCGATGCTGGTGAAGGCCAGCACGAAGGCCCAGTTCTTGTACTGATCCAGTACGGAGTTGATGGAGGAGACAGCCTCCTTGCCGGCTGCGGGCAGGACGATGAAGGAAGCGATCAGGCTGGCAGCGAAGAAGCCCAGAATGAACTTGGGCAGACGATACCAGATTTCAGCGGCAGTGACCTTGTTCTCGCTGCCGGGCTTCTTCTCCACACGGGTGGTGAAAAATACGGCGACGGCAAAAGCGATGAAGCCGATCAGAATGTTCTGAATGGATTTGACCAGAACGGCGACAGTCTGTGCGGTCTCGCCCAGAGCGGTGCCAGCCACGGTGACTGCGCCGGTGGAGTCAATGGTGCCGCCAATCAGCGCACCG
>CACYLC010000083.1 GCA_902775105.1 Oscillospiraceae bacterium | reverse complement strand
TTTTCAATATGACGCTGTTGTGGTAGCATAAATCATATAAACACACCGTTTTAATTGGGAATGGAGGTTTTCCCTTTGGATCGCAAGCCTATGACACAGAAGCTCTTGATTCTCGGCGTGGACGGCATGGATCCCAAACTGACCCGCCGTCTGATGGATGGGGGGCGTATGCCGAATATCAAACAGTATGTAGATCGTGGCTCCGCTCGTGCTGACCTGCGTCAGCTGGGCTGCCTTCCCACCATCACGCCCCCTTGCTGGACCAGCCTGGCTACCGGTGCCTATCCCGGCACCCACGGTATCACCTGCTACTGGCGGCAGTCTCCTGAAAGTCTGGACGCCGTGGTCTACAATATGGATTCCCGCAACTGTGAGGCGGAGCAGCTCTGGAACGTGACCTCTGAGGCGGGGAAAAAGACACTGGTCTGGCACTGGCCCGGTTCCGCCTGGCCCCCTACCTCTGACAGCACCCTGCTGGAGGTGGTAGACGGCACGCAGCCCGGCTCAGTCAATATGGGCATCGCCCAGATGGACTGGGAGAAGATTGTCTATGCCTCTCCCTACTACAAGGAGCTCACTTTCCAGTCCCGGACGGAGAAGGCTGCCGGAGTGGGCTGCAATATCACGGATCTCTCCGACGTAGTTGGCTCCGCCGATGAGGAAGAGGATGAAATGATGGAGCTCTGGTGGGGCGACAAATCTCGGGAGGGCGGCGAGGTTCGCACCTATGTCCGAACCTTTGAGGATACCGAAGTCTCCATCGGCTCCAAGGTGGGTTATGACACCGTGCTCTCTCCCCTGGCTGCCCCTGAGGGCTGGAGCAATGTCCCGGAGGGTGCGCTGGAATTTACCATTCTTGTCTCCGAAAAGCGCACTGCCCGCCCCGCTCTGGTTCTGAAAAACGAGGATGGCATCTATGACTGCGTATCCGTCTATCGTGACAAGGGGGATCAGGAGCCTCTTGTCACAGTCAAACGGGGAGATATGGTGCTCGGCAAGCCGGATGTTCTGGTGAAAAAAGGCAAGAAAAAGCCCGCTGTACGCCTTTACAAGCTCATGGAGCTGGACGGCAGGAGCGGCGAGCTGCGGCTCTGGATCAGCAATGCATTGGACACCACCAACGATACGCTCTGGAGTCCCAAGGCTCTGTTTCGACAGATCGTTGACGAGGTAGGCTACGTCCCCCCTGTTAGCCTGATCGGCGGTGAGGAGGATGATATCGCCTGCGAGGTCTTTGAACCCAGCTGGGACTTTTACAACACATGGCAGGCCGACTGTCTGAACCATCTCATTGAAAAAAACGGCTATGAGGTGGTATTTAGCCATCTCCACAACGTGGACTGCGCCGGGCACCAGATCTGGCATCTGGGCAAGACGCTGGAGCCGTGGGACTATACCGATGAGAAAGTCTATCAAGGACTGATCGAACGGGTCTATGAGGCGACTGACCGCTATCTGGGACGGTTCTTGCATCTGCTGGACAAGGGCTGGACCATCTTTATCGTCTCCGATCACGGTCTGATCGTGGGGGAGAACGTACCGCCCCTCCTCGGCGAATACGGCGGTCTGAATGTGCCCGTCATGGAGCAGCTGGGCTACACCGTCATGAAGAAGGACGAAAATGGCAACGATCTGGACGAGGTGGACTGGGAAAAGACCAGAGCCGTCCAAATCCGAAGTAACTATATTTATGTCAACCTAAAAGGTCGTGACAGGCACGGCATTGTGGACCCGGCGGACAAATACGCTCTGGAGGAGCAGATCATCTCAGACCTCTACAGCTACCGCAACGAGCTAGGAGAGCGGGTGGTCGGTCTGGCCGTGCGCAACCACGACGGCGAGCTGCTGGGCGTCAACGGTCCGGAGAGCGGGGATATCTACTTCTCCGTCCGGGAGAACTTTGCCAGGCTCCACGGAGATTCTCTGACCACCGCTGAGGGCTATTTCGGCACCTCCGTCTCCCCCATCTTTATTGCCGCCGGCACCGGTATCAAGGAGCACTTCACCACCAAGCGGATGATTCGTCAGGTGGATGTGGCTCCCACCGCCGCCGCCCTGCTGGGCGTTCGTTTCCCCGCCGAGTGCGAAGGCGCACCGGTCTACCAAATTCTCTCGGAGGAGTTGTGAGTATGATCAACATTCAGTTCATCACAGATTTTACCTGTCCCTACTGCTATGTGGCACGCGCCTCTCTGCTCAAGGCGGTCAGTGAGTTTGACGGCGAGGTGGAGATCAAATACCTCCCCTACGAGGGAACGCCGGTGGGCGAGCTTCAGGCGGACGTCTATCACGACCCCGTTCGGCGGCAGCAGTACCGGAAGTATCTCTCCAAGCTCTGCCGGGAGCTGCTTCCCGACGCAAAAATCCCGCCCAGAGTGGTCCCCCGTCCCTATACCCGGCTGGCCTTTGAGGGACGCTGCTTTGCCGAGGACGCCGGAAAGGGCGACGCTTATACCCAGCGGGTTTTGGACGGCTACTACAAGGAGGAGCTGGACATCGGGCAGCCAGATATCTTGTCCCAGCTAGCAGGCGAGGTCGGTCTGGACGAGGTCGAATTCCGCACTGCACTGGAGCGTGGCACTTACACCCGAATCGTGGAGCAGCTGGAGGCGGATACAATTGCCGAGGTGCGCCCGGAGAAGATCCCTGTCATCCTGATTGGAGACAACATCCGTCTGGACGGCGGAGCCTATTCGGTGGAGCGGTACAAGAAATATTTGGAGCAGGCGCAGGATGACCAAATCAAGCTGGCCATTTCCGGCGCGGGCTGCGGCGATAACGGCTGCGGGATATAAAAGAGAGGCTGTCTTACTGCATGAGACAGCCTCAAATGATATTAGGAAAATGACAATGGCTATGAGGCTTTGAACGCCTCCCCGTCAAGTAGACAGTGAAATAATTAATGTGATGATCCAGTAGAGTCCTGAATATGGGACAGCAATTCCTATAGAATAGGCATGAACAACAAAGAAATGAGATGAAATGTTCATATCTAGACATATTTGCAGATGCCCTCAGATGTACCGCCTCGCAAAACGAATATCCCTACCAGCTCTACCCATCTCTCCGACATAACCTCTCGATGTGCTTTTATGCTGCGAACGAGATCAACGTCACAATGAATTCCGGGAGCAGAAAATACGTGGACGCCAGTATGACAAACAACAACCACATTGGATTGTTGATCCCCACCTCACCTGCAAAATGGGACAGGCTGACAGGCGCTCCTCCGTGTTACGTCATCTTCCTATCCTGCCGACACGGCATGAATTGGAATCCGTCTTTAATGAAGAGTACCGCTCCTGTCATCTGCAGTCAGTTGTCCGTAATTACCGACAGCGATATCCTATCCGTCAAGGGCAGATCCTTTGACTCTCTACTCCTCGTACACGACAAGAAAGAATTTAAACTGGCGGTGACAGATGAACACAAGATGCGGCAATCGTCACACATACCGCTTGGTCAAAATGCAGCATCCCTGCACATACTCCCGCTCAATGTCGATGGCATTCGCCTGTCAGCCGATATATGCTTTACGGACGACTACGATGCGCACATACTGACATTGGCGGATAAGCACCACCATATTGAGATGGATCCGGTAACCTCGCCCAATTTCCCATATCTTTTCAACGGCAAGCGCTGCACTGCCAATTTTTCCTTTGATGCAGCCAAAATCTACCATTGCCTTGACCGCGAGCAGAAGGTTGGCTCCGGTTCCTCCGGGACCATCTGCTGGATGTGACAAAAGGAGTATCTCCGGGGTCTTCTGCCGCATGGGTATATCCCCAGCGTGCGGTCAAAATAGCGTCGCTCCCGTCTGCCTCGGCTACGGCGCTACCCCTTAGCCCCGTCGCATATTGTTCATCGCTCTTTCTTGATCATTTCAGTCTATTTCATTCCTCATTTTACACAGATAATCATAATATCCGAACAAATCACCCTTACTCGCTTCCCGTCCGAGTCAAGTCCGAATTTGTGTGTAAATTACTTTAGGCATAACAAGCAGGAGGCTGCTTAAGCCTCTTGTCATCCACACAGCACAGGTGCCTTGACAGGGACAGACACCTGTGCTACCTCACGCTGCCAGAAGCTGCCGCTGCTCCTCGGCAATGACGATCAGCTTTGCAGGGACGTCTGACTTCAAAAGTGAAGCAAGCGATTCCTTACTGAAAACTGCCCTTCCGGCCAGCATGGCATCGTGACGCTCAATGAGCACAGAGCCCATAAGCCGCATCACAGAATCCTCGTTGGGGAAAACGCCGATGACCTTTGAACGTCGTTTCAGTTCTTTGTTCAGTCGCTCGATTTGGTTCGATGTACGGTAAAAGCGTCGCAGCCAAGCTGGGAGAAGCATGACGGTCATAGAGCTTTCAGAGCCTTCATCCAGGCAAGCTACAGCGGATTCTGCGACATCTCGGTAATCATCCATGATCCGGTCGCAGATTTTGCGGGCTTCTGCTATGGTCTTGCAGTTGAACATTTCCTGCAGTTCTGTCCGAAGTCCTGCCTGGTATTTCTTTGGTGCTTTGTCTGTGATGTTCCGG
>CACYLC010000082.1 GCA_902775105.1 Oscillospiraceae bacterium | reverse complement strand
GCATTGTGCTTCCTAAAGAAAATGTACCAGCACTTTGCAGTGTCGGTACATTTTCTTTAGGCTTATTTTTTCTCTACCCCAACTATTGACGTAGAGCCTAAAAACAGAAAAAGCCTGTCCACGGTGTATTGCTTCCGTGGACAGGCTTTTTCGTTTTTATCAGGCGTTAACCGCCGCTTTTTCCTGCTCCTGAGACTTTGCCAGCGCCTTGGCGTTTGCAAGCATGAGCTTAATTCTGTTCTCCTGATTGATTTTGGTCGCGGACGGGTCATAATCGATGGCCACGATATTGGAGTTTGGGTAGTTGTCCTTGAGGGCACGCACCATGCCCTTGCCCACGATGTGGTTCGGGAGGCACCCGAAAGGCTGAGCGCAGACGATGTTATTGGTGCCGGAGTGGATCAATTCCAGCATCTCAGCGGTGAGCAGCCAGCCCTCCCCCATCTTGCAGCCCTCGCCCAGGTAGCCCTGCACCAGCTGGCGCAGCTGCTCGAAATCGCCCGGGGCGCGGAATCGGCCGGATTTTTGCAATGCGTCGATCATGTCGTGCTGGCACTTCTGGACGTAGTCCATCATAAAAAGACACAGTTCCTTTTTCGCCCACTTGCCGCCATAGATGTCCACATCCACCACACGATTGTAGATTTTGAAAATCATAAAGTCGGTCAGGCCGGGGACAACCGGCTCGGCCCCCTCTGAGAGCAGGAACTCCTCCAGATAGTTGTTGCCGAGGGAGGAGAATTTGACGTAAATCTCGCCCACGACACCCACACGAACCTTTTCCGTCTGCTCCACCGGAATGGCGGCGAAGTCAGCGATGATCTCGTCAAAGCCCTTGCGCATGGCCTTGCGGCTCATGCCCTCACCGTGCTGGAAGCGATCCACCAGCTTGGCAATCCACAACTTCACGGCAGCATCGGTGTCTCCCTGATTGATCTCATAGGGACGCACCTGATTGGCCACATTCATAATGAGGTCGCCGTACATCATGCTGAAAACCAGCTTTTGCAGCAGCGGCACCGTCAGGGAGAAGCCGGGGTTAGACTCCTGACCAAAGCTGACCGAGATGACGGGGATGTACCCCATGCCCGCCTTTTTCAGCGCTTTGCGGAGCAGGTGGATGTAGTTGGAGGCACGGCAACCGCCACCGGTCTGGGTAATCATCAGCGCCACCTTGTGAGGGTCATAGCCGCCGTTTTTGATGGCGTCCATGAACTGGCCGATGACCAGCAAGGCGGGATAGCAGGTATCGTTATGGACATATTTCAAGCCCTCATCCACCACGTTTTTGCCGTCATTATTCAGCTGCTGCACGTTGTAGCCCGCAAGCTGCAAGACCTGTCGGAACATTTCAAAGTGGATGGGCAGCATTTGAGGCATGAGGATGGTATATTCCTCTTTCATCTCCTTGGTAAACAGGAGCCGGCCGTCTTTGTTGTAGACTAATTCTGCCATAGCGTTTCCTTTCTTACAATCTGCCTTACATCTGTTCCCTGCGCGCCTCAATGGCGGCAAGCAGAGAGCGGATGCGGATGCGGACGGCACCCAGATTGGAGATATCATCGATCTTGAGCTGGGTATAGAGCTTGCCGCCCTCCTCCAAAATGAGTCGAACTTCGTCGCCCGTGATGGCGTCAACACCGCAGCCGAAGGAGACCAGCTGGATCAACTCCATATCCTCCTGGGTGCAGACGTAACGGGCGGCGTTATACATCCGGGCGTGATACGTCCACTGGTTGAGGACAGTGCGGGACTGCTTGTCCATCTTCCAGGCCACGGAGTCTTCGGTAATGAGGACAAAGCCGAAGCCGGTGACCAGATCGTTGATGCCGTGGTTGATCTCCGGGTCCATATGGTAGGGGCGTCCGGCGATGACCATGATAGGCATTCCCTTCTCCCGGGCATAGTCAATATATTCCTGCGCCGTCCTGCGAATGTCCTCTTTATAGGCATCATAGGCCGCATAGGCGGCTTTGGCAGCGGCGACGGTCTCCTTTTTGGGAATACCGAATTCCCGCAGGAAATAGTCTGCCGCCCGCTTTTCGAAGTCCTTGGGACGATGAAGTCCAAAGTAGGGGTGAAGATACCGTTTCCCTTCCAGCGCCGGGATATTGGCGGAAATGAGATCAGGGTAATATGCCACCACGGGACAGTTGTAGTTGTTGTCGCTGACGCCCTCGTCAAAGTTGTAGCTCATGCAGGGATAGAAGATGGCATCTACGCCCGCCTCCAGCAGGCTTACTACATGCCCGTGTACCAGTTTTGCGGGATAACAGACAGTGTCGGAGGGGATCGTCCGCTGACCTTTCAGATAGAGCTTGCGGCTGGACTCCGGGGAGAGCACCACCTCAAAGTTGAGTTTCGTGAAAAACGCAAACCAGAAGGGCATGTTTTCGTAGGTATTGAGGGCAAAGGGAATGCCGATTCTGCCCCGGATGCCGCTCCCCTGCCCTTTTCCCTGCAGGCCGCGGAGTTTCTCGTATTTATACTTCATCAAGTCCGGATTTTCGACCTTTTTCCCGCCCAAAGGCTTGGAGCAGCGGTTGCCGGAAATGAAGCGGCGGCCGCCGTCAAAGGTGTTCACCGTCAATGAGCAGTGGTTCGTGCAGCCATTGCAGGTGACCGGCTTTGCTGTATGGATAAAGCCTTTCAGCTCTTCCTGTGTTAAAATCGCAGACTGCTCCAGATGGAGCTTCTTCGCCGCCAGCGCCGCACCGAAGGCACCCATGATACCGGCAATGGTGGGACGGATGACGTTGCGCCCCAGCTCCTGTTCAAAGGCCCGGAGGACGGCGTCATTGTGGAAGGTACCGCCCTGCACCACGATGTGCTTACCCAGCTCATCGGCGGAGGACATGCGCAGCACCTTATAGATGGCGTTTTTGACGATGGAGATAGAGAGGCCGGCAGAGATGTCCTCCACGCTGGCACCGTCTTTCTGCGCCTGCTTAACGGAGGAGTTCATAAACACGGTACAGCGGGAACCCAGATTCACCGGCTTTTCGGTAAAGAGGCCCAACTTTGCAAAGTCGGCGATCTCATAGCCCAGGGCTCTGGCAAAGGTCTCGATAAAAGAGCCGCAGCCGGAGGAGCAGGCTTCGTTGAGCATGATGGAGTCCACAGCGCCGTTGCGGATCTTGAAGCACTTCATGTCCTGACCGCCGATGTCAATGATGAAGTCCACGTCGGGGTTAAAGTGAGCAGCGGCGTTGTAGTGAGCCACCGTCTCCACCAGACCCAGATCGCAGCGGAAAGCATTTTTGATCAGATCCTCGCCATACCCGGTGACGGCGCTGCCCCTGATGGTGATGCGGTCACCGATTAGGCCATAGATTTTCTCCAACTGCTCCCGGACAATGGAGACGGGATTTCCCATGTTGGAGTGGTAGTAAGTATAGAGCAGGCCGCCGTCCGGGGCGATCAGCGCCAGCTTGGTGGTGGTGGAGCCGGCGTCAATGCCCAGATAGGCGTCCCCGGTATAAGCAGCGATATCGTAGACCGGCGGATGCTGGGAATTGTGACGCTCACAGAAGGCGTCATACTCCGCCTGGGTGGTAAAAAGTGCCGGGGCGGTATCCAGACTTGTGACCGCACTCTTGGATTTCTCCAACAGCTTCAACTGCTCGTCAAAGAGCTTTTCCTCATAATCCGTAGCGCAGAGCGCTGCGCCCATAGCAGCAAAGCAGTCTCCGTCCTCGGGGAAAACGGCGTGTTCCTCGTCGAGATGCAGGGTCTCCACAAAGCGCTCCCGCAGTCCCATGAGGAAGTGGAGCGGGCCGCCCAGAAAGACGATCTTGCCCTTCAGCTCACGGCCTTGGGTCAGTCCGGCAATGGTCTGATCGACAACCGCCTGGAAGATGGATGCCGCCACATCCTCTTTCCGGCCGCCCTGATTCAGGATGGGCTGGATGTCGCTCTTGGCAAAGACGCCGCAGCGGGAGGCAATGGGATAGATTTTTTCGTGCTTGAGGGACAACCGATCCAACTCGTCACCGGTGACATTCATCAGGGTTGCCATTTGGTCAATAAAAGCTCCCGTGCCGCCGGCACAGGAGCCGTTCATCCGCTCCTCCAGCGCCCCGCCGAAGAAGATGATCTTGGCATCCTCGCCGCCCAGCTCGATGACGGCATCCGCACCCGGCACATAAGTATTCACTGCAGCGGCGGTGGCGTAGACCTCCTGTACAAAGTCAATGCCGCTGGCCTTGCTGACGCCCAATCCTGCCGAGCCGGTGATGACCATCTTCACCTTTTCTCCGCTGTACTGATCGGCAATGGTTCGCAGTGTCTCGCAGGTACGCTCACGCACCTTGGAAAAGTGCCGCTCGTAGGAGCGGAAGAGCAGGTTGTTGTTTTCATCCAGCACCACCACTTTGACGGTGGTAGAGCCGATGTCGATTCCAATGCGATAGCTCATATGTGTTACCCCTATACTTGGAATGAATTGCGTTCGGTACATATTTTAACACATTTCGCTCAAATAGCAAGAGAGCGGGCAAGGGAGAAGTGTGAATCTTTCGTGAATACAAAGGCCAAATAAAGTCATTTGTACCAAAAGTGTACCTGTGCTGTTGTCCTCCTCCCTTTTATTTATTGTAATAATTTTACAAAAGTTTATTGCTTTTTGTATTTAAATAGTTTATAATAGCCGTACCATGCTAATGGAGGTGCTCCCATGTCACTACAAGACAAAGTCATCCGCTTCTATGCCAAGCAAAAAAGTACAGACCTGTATCTGAAAGCAATCCCCGGTCACTTTATCACCAATCACTCGCACATCAACTACTATACGGATATGACTGAGATCAAGAGTATCTATCGGGTTGCCCACACTGCAGCCGAGGTGCTGAGCCGGAAATATAAAAACACCATTCCTGTCGATACCATTATGTGTCTGGATGGAACCGAGGCCATCGGTACGCTATTGGCATGGGAGCTGCGGGACTCCCATTTCGGTCCCGGCAGCCACGCCAAGAAGGATATCTCGATTATCACCCCCGAACAGAACAACAACACCAGTCAGTTGATTTTCCGGGACAACTACAAGCCCCTGATTCGGAACCGGGACTGCATCGCTATTGTGGCCTCTGTCACCACAGGCTACACCGTTCACAAGGCGATCGAGACGATTCAGTACTACGGCGGCATTGTACGTGGCGTCTCCGCCGTGTTTAGCAAGGTCAATCAGGTGGATGGCGTACCGGTGGACTCCATTTTCGATGTGAGCACCATTCCCGACTACCGCTCCTATGACTACACCAACTGTCCCTATTGCCAGCAG
>CACYLC010000081.1 GCA_902775105.1 Oscillospiraceae bacterium | reverse complement strand
AAAAAAGGTATAACGGGATTTTACGACAGCAAATCTCCGCCTGTTCCCGAAATTGACTTTAAGCGTTTTAAAACATTATGTCATACAATTGACAGCTGCACTCAGCGGAGATTGATTGATATAAAAAGCAACCCCAATTGTAATTATTACAGTGCGGAATTTGATATTTCATCGGGTATAATTTATATTCTTATGAACAAGTACTATCCGATTGTTGCTTTTACGGAGGAAATCAATTTCGGAAATTTCACGTTTAAAGATATTAACGATTTGAACTATTTATTAACCGACTATGAGGTTATATCCGCCGATATTCTCAACGGCTCGATTGATAACGTTGTAAACGAATTGTCCGAACCCGAAATGAATCAGGTTAAATATTGCAATCCCGTTTCTGTCGGTAATATTATTTTCAACTGCTGGGATTGAAAGAATTAAAACACAAAAAGAGGAGCTTTTTACTGCTCCTCTCTTTTTATGCCTGTTTACTTTTTATCCGAACAATTCTTCCGCATACCGCACAGTTTCCATAGCGTCTTTTGCGTAATAATCCGCCCCGATCTCCTGAGCGTATTCCGGGGTCAGCACGGCGCCGCCCACCCAGATCACGCAGGGGTGACCAGAGTGGTGGAGCGCCTCAATGGTTTTCCGCATACTCTCTACCGTGGTGGTCATGAGGGCGGAGAGTCCGATCAGATGGACGTCATTTTCAATGGCGGCGTCCACCACCTTCTGTACCGGCACATCCCGGCCCAGATCGATCACCTGATAGCCGTAGTTTTCCAGAATCACCTTGACAATGTTCTTGCCGATGTCGTGGATGTCTCCCTCCACAGTGGCGATGACGATCTTCCCCTTGGAGACGGACTCGCCGCCCCGGTTCAGAATGGACTGCTTGATGACCTCAAAGGCCTCGCAGGAGGCGTTGGCGGAGTTGATCAGCTGGGGTAAAAAGATCTCCTGCCGCTCATATCGCTCGCCCACCTTGTCCAGCGCGGGGATCAGTAGGTCGTTGATGACCTCCAGCTCGGTTTTGGTCTTGAGCAGTTCCGCGGTCAGCCGGCGGCACTCGTCTTTCAGTCCCTTGGCAATGGCGGTGGAAATATCCATCCCGCCGGAAGGGGCAGCGACGGGGGAGGGGGCTGCGGTCGCGGCATTGGCAAAGCGCTCAATGTAGTTTGCCGCATCCCGATCCTCACCGGAGAGCACTTTGAAGGTGGCCACGGCATCCATAATCTGCTTCTGGTTGGGGTTGATGATGGGGAGATCCAAGCCGCACTGCATGGCCTGTACCAAAAAGTTCTCCGTAATGCGAATGCGGTCGGGCAGGCCGAAGGAGATGTTGCTGACACCCAGCACGTTGTGCAGTCCCAGTTCCTCCTTCACCTGACGGACGGCGGAGAGCGTCTCCTTCGCCTGTGCCTGCTGAGCGGAGACGGTCAGGGTGAGGCAATCGATATAGACATCCTCTTTGGGGATGCCGTGAGCCAGAGCGGCGTCCAGAATACGCCGGGCAATCTCCATGCGCTTTTCCGCCGTTTGGGGAATGCCGTCGCTATCCATGGCAAGACCGATGACTGCTGCGCCATATTTTTTGACAATGGGGAGGACGGAGTACAGTACCTCTCGCTTGCCGTTGACCGAGTTGACGATGGCCTTACCATGGTAGTGGCGCAGCCCCGCCTCGATCGCTCTGGGATCGGAAGAGTCGATCTGCAGGGGCAGCGGCACCATGGCCTGAAGGGACTTGACCACATCCGCCATCATCTGCGGCTCATCCAGACCCGGGAGACCCACGTTGACGTCCAAAATATCCGCCCCCGCCTCCTGCTGCTCGATGCCCTGATTGAGAATATAGTTCAGATCATGCTCCCGCAACGCCTGTTGGAACCGTTTTTTGCCGGTGGGATTGATACGCTCTCCGATGACCCGGACGCCGTTTGTCTCCACGGCATTGGAGGCGCAGCAGACGCCGTGGCGGGTTTTCCCGCCTCGGCGGGCGGGGATGCGGCCGGTCAATCTGCGGGTGAGTGCCTCAATAAAATCCGGTCTTGTGCCGCAGCAGCCGCCCAGAATGCCCACGCCCAATTCCACAAAGCCCTCCATCTGCTTGGCAAACTCCTCCGGCGTGATATTGTACTCGTTGGTCTCCGGGTCGGGCAGACCGGCATTGGGCTTGACGATGAGAGGGAGATCCGTCCACTCGGCCATTTCCTGCATGAGGGGCAGGATTTCCACCGGGCCGAGGGAGCAGTTGACGCCGATGGCATCCACTCCCAAGCCCTCCAGCGTCAGCGCCATGGCGGGAATGGTGCAGCCGGTAAAGGTGCGGCGGTTTTCCTCAAAGGTCATGGTGACATAGACGGGCAAATCGCAGCACTCTTTCGCCGCCAGTACAGCTGCCCGCACCTCGCCCAGATCGGTCATCGTCTCGTAGACCACCAGATCAACGCCTGCGGCAGCGCCCGCCTCCACCATCTCCCGAAACAGGTGGTAAGCATCCTCAAAGGAGAGGGTTCCCAGCGGCTCCAGGAGCTCTCCGATGGGGCCGATGTCCAGAGCGACCTTGACGTCTGTCCCCTGGGCGGCCTGCTTTGCCACTTCCACAGCCCGGGTGACCACCTGCTCCACCGTATAGCCTGTCCCGGCCAGCTTATGGGCGTTGCCGCCAAAGGTGTTGGTATAGATGATGTCACTACCTGCCTTGATATAGCTGCGGTGGACATTTGCGACAATGTCGGGATCGGTAAAGCACAGCAGCTCCGGCCGCTGACCCAGCTGCAATCCGGCGGCCAAAAGCTGGGTGCCCATGGCGCCGTCTAAAAACAGAAATGTATTTTCTCTCGTCTCAGGAGCCACAGGGCGTCCCTCCCTTTCTCATTTGACAGTGTTCATACATGGCGCATCCCTCGCAGCCCCGGCTGCGACGATGCCGGGGAGAGTCGGCAATGCCCGTCACCGCCGTAACTGACTTCCGGGGGATCAGAATGCCGCTGGCCGACAGGGTCAGGCCGATGCGCCGCTGGACGTCCAGCAGGCCGCACAGCGACGACTGCTGGGTGATGGGAAAATCACCGTAGCCGGGGCTGAACCGGTCGGTGAGATAGCCGCCCTTGGCCTCCCACTCGCTGCGCAGCCCGGCCTCCAGCTCGTCACAGACCGCCTCAATCGCCGCGGAGGCACAGGCGTCCATCACCAGCGCCTCCGCCATATCCCGCACCTGGGCGCGCAGGAGCAGGGACTCGATGTCCGGCCCCAGCGTCGCCGCCATGAGGATGACAGAATGACAATCTGCCAGATGTCGGGCAATATCCTCCCCATCGAAGGTAACGGCGGTACCTGCCGGATGGGAGCCCTCCAGCGGGAAGAGCCGCCAGACTGTTTTTGGGCGTGCGGCAGCGGCCACTTCCCGGCTGCACCGCCGCACGGACTGTACCAGATCCTCCGGGGGAACCTCCGCCTGACAGCCCAGATAGCGAAGGATCTCTCGCTCATTCAGTTGTTCCGACCGTAGACCCATGGTGTTCACCTCTGTCAGCAGTTGCTGCTATGCCCGATTATACCCTATTTCCCACTAAATTGGAAGGTTAAACAAACAAAAATATCCCGGCTCTTCAGCCGGGATGTCAATGAGAATAAATGGGCATGGTGGATGGAAAACCGCCGTTACAGAGAGGGCTCGTCAGCTTTCTCGGACTGCACGTCCAGAGTCCAGCGTTTAAAGGTGCCGGGGGAGACGTTCAGCATTTGAGAGGCGGCACGGGCGCTGATCTTTCCTTCCGTGTACATGGTATAGACGCTCTGGAACTTCCGAGGGCGTTTTGCTGGCGGGCGACCCAGGCGAACACCCCGCTCCTTTGCATTTTTCAGCCCTTCACTTTGACGCTGAATCAGGGCAGCACGGCGCGCAGCCTCATCCGCACGGATGATCGCCAGCACTTTGTCTGCAAGATCGTCATTTTGCAGCAAAGCATAAATTTTTGCTTCGTTTTCGGTCAGCATGACAGTCTCCTTTACTTAGCTATTGCGGACGGAATCATATATCCACAATTATTCTTTTATTATAAAGAGGTGACAACCAAATGTCAACCTTTCAAAAAAGATTTGTGAAAAAATAAAAAGGGGTAGGCAAAAGATTCGGAAAAGAGCCGGCATTTGAAAAAATAACCACCCTAAAAGTGCATTTAAAATGGTGACAAAATTCGTCAGGTGTGAGATAATAGTGTCACTGCAACACAGAATGGAGGAATGAACATGAAACAGGTTCTGCGTATTCTGTTCATTGTCATATGCCTTGCCGTGATGATTTTCTCCGGGATTCAAATCTATCGGGAGCTGGCGGTCTACCACGAGGGCGATGCGTCCTACGAGGCGCTGGAGACTTATATTATTTTGCCACCGGAGGAGGAGCCGGAAGAGGAACACACCGCAGAGAGCAATGTACCGCCTGGCGGGCAAGGTCAGCCGGTGACGGAGGAGACGGCAGTCGGCCGATTTCCGCAGGTGGACTTTGCGGCGCTCTCGGCCATCAATCCGGATATTGTGGGCTGGCTTTACTGCGAGGACACGGTCATCAATTATCCGGTGACCCAGACGACGGACGATGAATACTACCTGCGCCATCTTTTTGATGGCAGCACCCACAAGTCCGGCTGTCTCTTTTTAGAGGCGGCCAATGCGGCGGATTTCTCCGACATCCACAGCATTATCTACGGCCACCACATGAAAAACGGCAGTATGTTCCAGAGTCTTAGCAACTACAAAAAGCAGTCCTATTACGACGAGCATCCCACTCTGCTGCTGATGACGCCGGGGCAGAACTACACGATTCGTCTTTTTGCGGGCTATGTCTGTGCCGCCGACGGGAACGCCTGGCAGCTGGATTTTCGGTCGGATGAGGAGTTTAAAAACTGGCTCCAATCCGCCTGCAGACGCTCCACCTTTGACAGCGGTATCACGCCCACTGTCAGCGATCATATTATTACCTTATCCACCTGCAGTTATGAATACGATGACGCAAGATATGTCGTCCTCGGCGTTCTTGAGGCCGAAGATTGAAAAAAGACCCTCCTGACCGAATGAACGGTCAGGAGGGTATATTCTTCCATTAGGAGGAAAAATGGCAGAAGGGGTCAGCTGTTGCCGCTGATCTGGTAGCCCACGTTCCGGAGCTGGGAGAGGGGATCAATGCTGTCGGAGGAGGCGGGAGGGAAGAATTCGTTCACCGGGAAATCCACCTGCTGGAACAGCTGGCAGGGATCATCGCAGGAGCTGCCGCAGTCGCACTCGCTGTCCGGCATGCAGTAGTCGTAGATGGGGATGAGCAGCTGA
>CACYLC010000080.1 GCA_902775105.1 Oscillospiraceae bacterium | reverse complement strand
TGTCCCTGCATAGTCAGTATCAATAAGCAAATTGCCACCTATTCCACGAACAAAGAATGTATTAGTATTGCCGTATTTCAACTTGCTTACCACAGACATCACCTCCGCAAATTCCAATTTCACAACCAGCATGACCTTGACCTTATCTCACTCTTCCTCCCTGCATTGTAGCACAATCGGTAGCCCTTTACAATTTTTCTTTTTCCGCTCTTGCATTCTCTCCCGCAATATGGTATAAAATGTTTGTCAAAAGCGTTGCAGGAGAAAATAGCGGCACCGATCCCGTCAGAGAGCCTCTGTCACCGGCTGAAAGCAGGGGCAGGTGATGCGCCGCTTGGTTCGCTCCGAAGCTGCCCGGAGGAAATGCCGGGCCGGATACCGCCGTTACCGGGTTTGAGTGCGTGCAGGAAACCTGTACGAATTCGGGTGGTACCACGGAAGCTGTCTTTCGTCCCGTTGAGGGAGGAAAGGCTTTTTGTTTTGCACAAAACCTGACAGATCGACAATCCCTATTGTAGGGGCGACCCTTGGTCGCCCGCCGGTCATTGCTCACCTGTCGAAACGGGCGACCAAGGGTCGCCCCTACAAAACCATTCTCATATTCTCAACAATCCCAAAAAGGAGTGTCTCACATGAAAGATCAATTAGCCAAGATCCGGGCCGAGGCGCTGGCTGCCATCGGCGCTACCGACGCCGCTGCCGCTCTGGACGCCGTCCGGGTCAAGTATCTGGGTAAAAAGGGCGAGCTGACCGCCCTCTTGAAGCAGACGGGCAAGCTGCCCCCGGAGGAGCGCCCTGCGGTAGGTCAGCTTGCAAACGAGGTCCGTTCTGCCCTCTCCGACGCCATTGCCGCTCAGAACAAAAAGCTGGCGGAGGCCGCCCTTGATTTGAAGCTGGCGGCTGAGACAGTGGACGTCACCATCCCCGGCGAGAAGGCGCCGCTGGGCCACAAGCACCCCATCACCAAGGTCATTGACGAGATCACCGACATTTTTGTGGGCATGGGCTTCAACGTGGCGGAGGGGCCGGAGGTGGAGCTGGCCGCCTACAACTTTACCAAGCTGAACACCGAGGAGGGCCACCCCGGCCGTGAGTGGACGGACACCTTCTATATCACCCCCGGCAAGGACGACCCCAAGAACGACGCTGTCCTCCTCCGCTCCCAGACCTCTCCCATGCAGATCCGCACCATGGAGAGCCGCAAGCCCCCCATCCGCATCGTCGCCCCCGGCCGGGTCTACCGCAAGGACGAGGCGGACGCCACCCACTCCCCCATGTTCCACCAGATCGAGGGCATGGTGGTGGACAAAGGCATCACCATGGCCGATTTGAAGGGTACCCTGAACGAAGTCGTCAAGAGCCTCTACGGCGAGGACGCCCAGACCCGGTTCCGTCCCCACCACTTCCCCTTTACCGAGCCGTCCTGCGAGGTGGATGTGCAGTGCTTCGCCTGCCACGGCAAGGGCTGCTCCGTCTGCAAGGGCGAGGGCTGGATCGAGGTGCTGGGCGCCGGCATGATCCACCCGAAAGTCTTGGAGGGCTGCAACATCGACACCGATGTGTACTCCGGCTGGGCCTTCGGCATGGGCGTGGAGCGGCTTGCCATGATGCGCTACGGCATCAACAACCTCAAGCTGTGCTTTGAGAATGACGTTCGGTTCTTAGAGCAATTCTGATGCCGACCATGCGGGATGTCGAGGACGCCATCCCGTACGCACCATTCGTAGGGGGCGGCGTCCCGACGCCCCTGTCCGTTTGATAAAGTGAGGTATGCAATATGATTTTATCCCGTAAATGGCTGAATGAATTTGTCCCCGGCGTCAGCGTGGGTGACATTGACGATAAGGAATTTGCCGAGGCGCTGACCCTCTCCGGCTCCAAGGTGGAGACGGTGGAGGATCAGTCCGCCCAGTTCAAAAACGTGGTGGTGGGCAAAATTCTCTCCATGGAGAAGCACCCCAACTCCGACCATATGTGGGTCACTCAGATCGACGTGGGCGGCGAAGAGCCTATCCAGATCTGCACCGGCGCATGGAACATCCATGCGGGCGACCTGATCCCGGTTGCCAAGCACAACTCTCTCCTCCCCGGCGGCATTAAGATCACCAAGGGCAAGCTGAGAGGCGTCAAGTCCAACGGTATGCTCTGCTCTCTGGCGGAGCTGGGCGTGGACACCCGTGACTTCCCCTACGGCGTCATCAAGGCCGCCGCCATTCTGAACGACTATCACCCTCTCCCCGGCGAAAAGCCCTCCATCCCGGAGGATGTGCAGCCCGGCTTCAAGATTTACGGCAAGGTAGTGGCCGCCCGTGTGCTGGACTGCCGGACGGTGGGCTATGCCCTCTTTTCTCTCAAGCTGGATGCAGGCTCTGGCGAAGTGGAGACCTCCACCGACTGCCAGAATATCCACGAGGGCGATCTGATCTGCTACAACACCGCCACCGGCGCTGTGCTGACGCTCTCTGACATCCACGCCCAGCAGAAGGAGTTCCCCAACTGTATCGAGGACGGCATCTTCATCCTCAACGAGGAGGGCGCAAAGCCCGGCGACGATATCCCCGCTGTGCTGGGTCTGGACGACCATGTGGTGGAGTTTGAGATCACCCCCAACCGCCCGGACTGTCTGGGCGTCATCGGTCTGGCTCGGGAGGCCGCCGTCACCTTCGGCAAGGAGCTGAACGTTCCCACCCCTGAGGTAAAGGGCTGCGGCGACTCCATTCTGAACTATGCCGATGTGGACATTTTGGACGGCGATCTCTGCCCCCGGTACTGCGGCAGGCTGGTGCGCAACGTCAAGATCGGCCCCTCCCCCAAGTGGATGCGGGAGCGGCTGCGTGCCTCCGGCGTCCGTCCCATTAACAACATCGTAGACATCACCAACTATGTCATGCTGGAATATGGCCAGCCCATGCACTCCTTTGACTTTGCCTGCGTGGAGGGTCAGCACATCAACGTCCGCCGTGCCTATCCCGGCGAGGACATGACCACGCTGGACGGCAAGCCCCACAAGCTGAACGAGAATATGCTGGTCATTGCTGACGAGGTCAAGCCCGTCTGTATCGCAGGCGTCATGGGCGGCGAAAACTCTGAGATCACCGACGGCACCACCACCGTCTTCTTCGAGTCCGCCAACTTCAACGGCGTCTCCGTCCGCAAGACGGCCATGGCGCTGGGTATGCGCACCGAGGCCTCCGCCCGGTATGAGAAGGGACTCGACCCCATGAACACCCTCCCCGCCGTACAGCGGGCATGCGAGCTTGTAGAGCTGCTGGGCTGCGGCGATGTGGTGGACGGTGTTATCGACGTGGTGGCGCAGGACTTCGTTCCCACCCAGGTCAAGTTGGAGCCGAAGAAGATCAACGGCCTGCTGGGTACCGACTTCAACCGGGAGCAGATGCTGGACATTCTCCTCCGGCTGGGCTTTATCGCTCTGGAGGACGATATGCTGGTGGTTCCCAGTTGGCGGAGCGACGTGGAGCATTACTCCGATCTGGCCGAGGAAGTCGCCCGGTTCACCGGCTATGACAACCTCCCCACCACCCTGATGAAGGGCGAGACCACCCGGGGCGGTCTCACCGCCAAGCAGGCGGCAGAGAAGCTGATCGGCGTCACCTGCCGTGGTCTGGGCTTTAACGAGATCATGACCTACTCCTTCATCTCCCCCTCCTTCTACAACAAGATCCGTTTGCCGGAGGACTCCCCTCTGCGCAGCTCTATCCGCATCCTCAATCCCCTGGGCGAGGACACCTCCATCATGCGCACCACCGCCCTCCCCTCCATGTTGGAGACGCTGGCCCGGAATGGCCGCAACCACAACGCCGCCGCCAAGCTCTACGAGCTGGCACGGGTCTACGCCCCCACCGACCGGGAGGACGGTCTGGCGGAGGAGCGTCAGGTGCTCTCCATGGGCTGCTACGGGGACGGCGTGGACTTCTTCCGGTTCAAGGGCTACGTGGAGACGGTGTTTGACGCCTTTGGCATCAAGGGCGTGAAGTACACCGCTGAACGGAACAATCCCACCTGGCATCCCGGCCGCTGCGCCGTGCTCAGCCTGAACGGGGCGGAGATCGGCATTTTCGGTCAGCTCCACCCCCTGACGGCAAAGAACTACGACATGGCGGACACCGCCGTCTATGCTGCTCAGATCGACTTTGCCGCCATTCTGGCTGCAACGCCCGGAACCATCGTGTATCAGCCGCTGCCCAGGTTCCCGGCTGTGGAACGGGACATCGCCGTGGTCTGCGACGCCAGCCTGCCTGTGGCTGAATTGGAAGAGGGCATCCGCCGGGGCGGCAAGGGTCTGGTCAAGGAGGTCAGGCTGTTTGATATCTACACCGGCAAGCCCATCCCCGACGGCAAGAAGTCCGTGGCCTTCGCCCTCAAGCTCAGAAGCGAGGATCACACCCTCACCGATGCTGAGGCGGACGGCGATATTCAGTCCATTCTCAAGGTGTTGGAGCAGGATTATCAGGCCATCCTGCGGTAACTTCCCAAAATGATTCCAAACGGGCCGGACTCCTCCACAGTCCGGCCCGTTTTTTCCATTTTTCATATTTTTTATGATAATTCACAAAAATATCTGCAAAATCTCTTTACAGAACACCTGTTCTGAAGTAAAATAGAGACGATTCATCCAGACTTCTATGGGGGTGTATTTACAGTGGACGACTTTACAAGACGGTTTGACGTCACTAAGGATGTAGAGTGGAGCACCCGCAAAATCCTGACAGAGGTATATCGCTCCCTGCAGGAAAAGGGATATAACCCCATCAACCAGATCGTCGGCTATATCCTCTCTGAGGATCCCACCTATATCACCAACTACAACAACGCCAGAACCCTAATCCGCAAGGTGGATCGGGACGAGCTGCTGCAGGAGCTGCTCAAGTACTATCTGGATATGTGAGAGAGACGGAATAGAATCATCCTGTCTATCCACCGGGAGCATGAAGGTGTTTCCGGTGGATTTGGTGTATTTTGAATCGGACATCCGAATTTACGCGAGGTGGTTTATGATGGCGTCCAAAGAAGATACATGGCGCTTTGAAAAAGTCTGTTTTGAGGGAGAAAATTTGAAGTGTACCCCATGTCAAGGACAATTTTGAATTTTAGGGGGTAAGGAATCCCCTGAATATGCTAAGATACAACTGCTTTCCCGCTGTGGAGGATAGGGCAACGCTGAGGAGCGACCCGAACGCCGCAGCGGGTTCCCGAAGGCAGTGCATGAACGCGCTGCTTTTTTTGCTGCCTTCCCGGAAACACAAAGCGTTAAACCTCGGGGTTCGGGGCGAGACCGTCCCATAAATTGTGTAAACCTCCATAATGGTGTAGAATAAAAACACCGTTATGGAGGTTAAACATTATGGCAAAGAGAAAACGTACCCCTGAAGAGAATGCCCGCAGAGAAGCGATACGAGAATTGCTCCAGATGAGCAACATCGAGAGCATGGAGGATATCCAG
>CACYLC010000079.1 GCA_902775105.1 Oscillospiraceae bacterium | reverse complement strand
CCTATGAGGACTACCGCTTTATCTGGGCCATGACGGAGGACGCAGAGAAAAAGAACCGTCTTGCCGACGGGCGTACGAAGGTCGTCCGATACAACTCCCGGGCTCACAAGCTGGCCTGCGCCAGAGCGGGGTATATCGTCACCAACTCCATGCCTCTGGGCTTCTTTCGGCTGAGAAAGGGGCAGCAGCTCATCGAGACCTGGCACGGGACGCCGCTGAAACGGCTGGGCTGCGACATCGCAGTGGACAGCAACAGCGTCAACACCGCCGACGAAATCCACAGCCGCTATCGCCAGCGGGTGCGGAAAATGTCCGTCCTCCTCTCCCCCTCCGCTTTCTATACAGAGAAGCTGTCCTCCGCCTTTGATCTGAACGGAGCGGGCAAAGATGTGCGGGTCATTCAGAAAGGCTACCCCAGAAACGACTTTTTGAGCCGCTTTACCCCTGAGGATGTAACGGCGATCAAAACCCGGCTGGGCGTTCCGGAGGGGAAAAAGGTCATTCTCTACGCCCCCACCTTCCGGGACAATCAGAAGCTGGACAAGGCCTACTCTTACAGCTTTACTTTGGAGATGGACTTTGACCGGCTGCTCTCGGATGTCATCTCCGATCTGCTCATCACCGACTATTCCAGCGTCTTTTTTGACTATGCCATTTTAAAGCGCCCCATCCTGCTCTTTATGTATGATCTGGAGTTGTATCAGGGGCAGCTGCGGGACTTTTACATTGACCTGAACGACCTCTGCCCTTCCCCATCATTCGCAGACAGGAAGCGCTGGAGCAGGCGATACTTGAATTTAACCGAACCTACACCCCCTTGGACGACGGCGGGGCGAGCAAACGGGTGCTCACGGAGATCTTTGGAGAATGAGTTCTGGTTGAAGTATAGAGCGCTTCTTCTCTGCCTGATAGGTTTCAAAACAAGGAATTTCCCCCGGCACGATTTTTGGCTGTAAAGGCACATATTATCGTCATCCGGCACATTTCCGGGTGTAATAGTAGTTTGGATGGATTGGAATGTTAATATTCAAATTCTTTCCGGCAAACGCACAGACCCTGCCCTCGTAAGAGCAGGGTCTAAGTCAATCTGGCTGATGTTTCTTTATGCCGTCAATCCTGACGGATGAAGGTGACGGTCTGAGAGGTGTTGTCTCCGTTCCAGACCGCAAGAAAGCTGGTGTTGCCGTCTGCATTGGCATATTGGGGTTCGGCGAAAACACTGAAATTCATAACAATCTTGTTGCCGTCGATTTCCCAGGTCCCTGTGTCCTGATGATCCCCGTCGTACATGGTGATATACGCCTTTCCGCTCTTGTCCAGCACCAGAGTGATAGACCTATCATTTTGCGTGGCAACATAAGTACCGGCATACTTTGCCATTGCGCCGCCGCAGGCGGTCAGGGTGCCCAGCAACATGACCAGCGCCAGCAGCAGGGCGGTCATTCTTTTCATCTTTTTCATGGTTATACTCCTCCCTATCTCAGTTTCCAACACTGCTCTGTTTTGCCGCATCGGAGCGGTTCTTAACGGTGATATAGGCCAGAACGGCAATCACGACCACAGAGAGCAGCATGAAGAACACGCCTCTACCGCTTCCTTTCCCGCTGCGGTCAGGCAAATTTCCGGATTGTCCTAGACAAGACCGCTATCAATGGCACCATTGGCCCATCAAATTGGTTTTCCCGTGTAGTATACCTTCTTCGTGCCCGCAATCAACGGATTTGCGCTTTTCTTACCGCTCTTTGCCTTGTCCTGTATTTCCAGCACCAGCGTGAGTATTACATCATTCTGTGCAGTTCCCGTCCCGTGTTATTTGCTGTACACGATACTCACGCCGGACATCTCAAGCAGGATAGAATTCCCTTTTATGGTGCAGGCAGTGCCGTCAAAATAAAGCGTATCCCCGTCAACGCGGTAGGTACCGGTGTACGTTCCGGTGATGTCGCCCACATCCATTGCCAAAACGTATGTTCCGTCCTTCTCCAGTTGGATATAATTGCTGTTTCCATCCAAAGTCATTTCAATGCCGCTGTACGAGGCGCTTTTCGCCCTATATGTGCCATAGGGGCTGCCCAACCCGCAGGCGGTCAGGGCGCCCAGCAACATGACCAGCGCCAGCAGCAGGGCGATCATTCTTTTCATCTTTTTCATGGTTATACTCCTCCCTATCTCAGTTTCCAACACTGCTCTGTTTTGCCGCATTGGAGCGGTTCTTAACGGTGATATAGGCCAGAACGGCAATCACGACCACAGAGAGCAGCATGAAGAACACGCCTCTGCCTGCCAGCTTAAAGTCAACACCGTACTGCTTGAGATGATCGGCATTGAAGGCAATGTCGGCATAGACCATAAACATGCTGAAAACTGCAACAATGAATTGATAGATGTGAAATCTTGCCTTGCCGACCGTCCCCTGAACGACGGGCAGAACACACAGCGCCGCAGCGCCCAGATTAAGGAGCGTCAGGAAAACCAACACACCCGTGCCGCCTTCGTTTGCGCCGGACAGGGACTCGAATTCTGCAATGGTAAATGCCTCGTCGGCTTCGTATCCGAGCGCCGGTGCAGAAAAAGAGTAGAGCTTTCCGTGAATGAGGATACCCAGCAGGACGAAGATCACCGCTGCGGCGATATAAAGGTAGGTCATCAGCTTCTTTCGATCGCCGGTGATGCCGCTTAGCTTAGCAGTGAGATCGGAATAGGAAATTGCCGGTCTCGGCACCTGGGTGAGTGCGGGCGCAGCCTCGGTTTGGCCTGCCGGCGCTCCACACTTGGGGCAGAATTTAGCCCCCTCTGGAATTTCTTTGCCACAACTATTACAATACATTTTCTTTTCCTCCTGTCTTTTTATTTTCGGTGTATTGCTTTGGCCAGGAAGTTGTGCAACGGTTTTGCCGTTCTTTTCTCCCCTCTGGTTATTAGACAAGCGGGAACGGGAACAGGTTTTATCTTTTTCAAATTTTTTCAAAAATTTTTTCTGACCGTCAGTACGGCAGCGTCCCGTCAAAGTCGTCAACGGCATACCAGTCGATTTCTGAATAATCCGGGTAATTGTCCAAATGATCCTCAATTCCTTCCTCTATAAGATGGACATCCTCCGCAATCACGGTCTGATTCAGCACACCGTTTTCCAGCCCGACCGCATAGTAGGACGCCAATCCCTGCATACGCGATGCATCTCCGCAAACCAAGAGGCTTCCCGTCGCCTCTGACTGATATGCAACACTCACATACGAATTGCTGTCTACCAGATATGCGCCGTTCCCGTCATAGGAAAATACATAGATGAACTCCGTCCCCAACGGATATCCGAAAAACAGGGTCGTTGAAATGATCAGTTCAGGGGTCCCATCCTGTGTCATATCCAATAGCATATACTTGCAGACCACCTTTTCATCATCGAGCACATCGCCAATATCGTCTTCGATCAGCCCCGTCACAGTCGGGATCAGCTCTGCATATGCCTGCCGCCAGCCAGGCGTATTCGCTGCGTCGGTTTGCTGCGAGACGGTCTCCGTTTCCTCATAGGTCTGATGAAACGCCGTGTTATCCGCAAAGTCCATGCTGGCGGTGTAATAATCGCCGGAATCTGCAAATGCGTTTCGGAAGATAAGGGTGGCATTCTCTCCGGTCAGTTCAAAGTCCTGATTGACGACAATGCCATGCTCTGCCAGCGGCTCTGCCATGGCAAGGGAGTAGTCTAGAGGCCATGCCGCAATCCGCAAATCCTCCGCCGTACCGCTCATAATGCTGTCGTTAAAATCTCTCAGTACACGGGATGTCTCATTGCCCGATTCGTATGTGTATTCGACCAGCCCGTAGCCGACTTCTGTTGCCACACTCTCGCAAAGGCCGTATTCATACGCAAGCTCGCCGTCTTCACAGGAGATCACATACAGCGTCCTGCGTCCCCCCGGTGCGTCCATAAAAGCCACATCATCGTTATACCAGAACACAAGATGCGGTACGCCGTCCGCATCCTGACGCCACAGCACCAACGGGTCTACGTAGCCCTGATACCCGTCGAAAAGCACATTCTTTAGCTCCACCGTAGATTTCAGAACAACTGCTTCATCCTCTGTGTCGTACAGGTCGAGAGAGATTCCCGCATTTGCGTTGCCGTACACGACCAGCATTTCGGGCAGTTCGTCGTGGTCATAGTCGTAATAGTCCACGGCGTAGATACCCGTTGAATCAAACCATGGCGGCTCTTCGGCCGGCATATCCGGAAAGCTCTTAACGCCGGATTGCTCCGTCTCCAAAATTCCCTTTTCCGGAATCAGTACCGATTCCAGATATTCCGTGTAAGCCTCCATAGCAAGCTCGGTGGAGTTAACTTCCGGCTCCTCTGGTTGGACATCCGGGACAATTTCCTCCCCATGGGTGATCTCTTCTGTTTGCTCCAGCGCAGCATCCTGCTCCGCCGCCGTCTCTGTTTCGACTGCAGCGTTTACCGGCTCTGCTTCGGCAATGTTATTTTGGGCAAGCTGTACGGCTCCCCCCACTGCACCGCCAATCAGCGCAACAGCGGCAATGCCTGCCACCACCTTCCCGGCGACGGTATGGAGAAAGCCCTGCTTTGCCGCCTCGTCTGCCGCCTTTGCCCCAGTGCGGGCAGCTTCCTGCCCTGCGGCAGAACCGGCCTGTGCCGCTGTCTGTGCTGCAACGCTGCCCTGAATGTTGGAGAGAATCTGCTGCGCCGGAATATCTGCCGTCTGCCCCGCCACATTGCGGAAGAGCAAAAGCAGGAAGAGCACAGGAGACAGGCTGTACAGCTTGGTGCCCCGCTTCTCCAAATCCAGCACCTGGGTCTCAATCTTCTTACGTCCGTAGTTCAACCGGCTTTTCACGGTGTTTTCCGAGCAGCCCAGCTCGGCGGCGATCTCCTTAACGGACATCTGCTCATAATAGAACATACCGATGACCATGCGCTGCTCCTCGCTGAGAGTAGCCAGCATTTCGTTGATGAGTCGGGTGGTCTCCTGCTTGTCGATCACGATGTCCGGTAGGTGTTCCTCCCGTTCGTCCTGAAAGGGCAGCTCATCCCCATCCTCGTTCTCCATGTCGGTGAACAGCATGGGCTTTTTTCGTTTCAGCTCATTTTTTGCCCGGTTGATTGCGATCCGCTTCATCCACGGCAGAAAACTCCGGGGGTCGTTGAGCTGACCTAGGCTCTCAAAGCCCTTGATATAGGCATCCTGTAAAATGTCCAGCGCAGTATCTTCATCGTGGACGACAGATTTAATCGTATGATATACGTCCTGATAAGTGCGCTCATATAGCTCGCAGATCGCCTGCTGGTCTTTGTCCATCGCCAGCCGGATCATCGCCGGAGAAATTGGCGTTTTCTCTCCGCAGTTCCGGCAGAAACGGGCATACACATCAAGAGCGGCGCCGCAGTGTACGCAATATACTTTTTCCATCTCTCTTTACCTCCGTTTTGATTGAGAATGGTCGGATTCGTCGTGCTTTGACATGAGGACATCCAAAATCCTTCTCAAAATTTTTCTGGCGGTGGAGAGGTCGAGGGTACAGCTGTCTATCCACGACCGGAACCACTTGCCGAAATCCTTGTCACTACCCATATCTGTCCCCCCTTCTGTATATGAGACAATCGAAAAGGGAAAAAGGTTTAATTCCGTCAAGGATTTTACAGACAGTGATAGCGCTGACTTGCCCGGTGTGTCTTTTCTCCGAACAGCAGGCCGGGGCTCGCTCCCCAGCTGCCGCCGAAGAAAACAAAAAGCACTGTGCGGAATATTATCCTGTCATTTTCTTACAGTTTATTATAGTCGAGCAATGTCGGTTTGGCAAGGGGCATTTATGGGGCTTTCTAAACGGATTATTTGATAAAATCGGATTGTTTTTTGATTATTCATATTCAAAAAGGTATGCGCTGAGACAGCGCCGCTCACATGAACAGTTACATTGAAAAGGTCATGCCGAAAATGCAGCCGAAACAGCTTAAAGGGGAAACGAAAGGGGAAGCCGCTCTGAAGTGTACCCCATGTCAAGGACAATTTTGAATTTTAGGGGGTAAGGAATGCCCCGGATATGCTAGGATGCAACTGCTTTCCCGCTGTGGAGGATAGGGCAACGCTGAGGAGCGACCCGAGCGCCGCAGCGGGAGAAGCCCACCAGACAGATAAAGTCTCCGGTGTTGATCTTCAGATCGACGTCCTCCAGCGCATGGAACAGGCCTGATCCCTGTGGGAAATACTGCTCCACATGTTTTAGCTCCATATTGACTTTTTTGGCGGTGTTTTCGCTCATACCATCATCCTACCTTAGGGAGATCACTCAGAATAGCGTTCTGAATGGCGTCTTTGTCAGCCTCAGAGGTCAGGTAGCCCTGGTCGTACAGGAAGTCCCAGGTTTTCTCCAGCGTAGAGGTCAGTCTGCCGTCACTGGCAAACCACTCTGCCTGCTCAGACTCGGGCAGCTCGATCACGCCGCTCATGGCGAACAGCGTCTCATCCTCGGTCAGCCCCAGACCCTGACTCATCAGCTTTGCGGAGCCCTCGGGATCGTTGTTGAACTGCTGCGCCGCCTCGTCTACCAGACCGGCATAGGTCTTGACGAAGTCAGGATACTTTGCATAGAAGTCGTTGTGGACAATGGCGATGTCGAGGGTGGCTGCACCCTGCTCCGCCACCTCCGCAGAAGAGATCAGCTCCTTGCCGCCGTCGTTGAGGATCTTGGACTTGATGGACTCCCAGATGTAAGCGCCGTCAATATCTCCACGATCCCAGGCCGCATAGATGTTGGAGCCGTCCATATCCATCAGGGTAATGTCGGCAATGTCCACACCGGCGTTGCTCAAGGCGTTGAGCAGGCTGAAGTGGTCAGTGGTGCCGAAGCTGGTGGCGATGGTCTTGCCCTTGAGATCCTCCAGCGAGTTGATATCCTGATCCTCCTTGACGATCAGCCCCTCCAGCTCGCCGATGATGTCCTCCACGTAGTAGACGGAGATGGGATAGTCATTGGCAATCGCGGTGGCCACAGGCGGGGTACCGATGGTGGCAAGGTCAATGGAGCCTGCCTGCATGGCGGTGATGATGTCGGGGCCGGAGGTAAATTCGGTCCAGACGATCTTGGTGTCGGGATAGGCTTCCGCCAGCTTGCCGGACTCCTTGAGCAGCAGCTCGGCGTTGGGAGACTCCCAATAGGCGATATGGATCTCATCAGGGACGGCGTCCTTGGTGGCCGGCTCAGCGGACTTGGAAGATCCTGCGCAGGCTGCCAGAGAGACAGCAATGGCGGATGCGGCAACGACCGCAGTGAGCTTTTTCAGAACCGGTTTGATCTGCTTTTTCATTGTTATTTCCTCCAATATTTGTGGTTATACCCCCTGTGACCACGGGGTAAGACGCTTGATGATCTGACGAATCACAGCGTCGATGAGCAGGGCAATCGCGCCCATGATGATAATGCCGAAGTATACAATGTCGTAGCGGACATACTTACTGGCGTCCAGCACCAGCCAGCCGATGCCGGAGACGGCGGCGACCATCTCGGCGGCGACCATCGTGGCATAGGCGGATCCAACGGCGGTTCTCAGCCCCGTCAGAATATCCGGCAGACAGGACGGGAACACCACGCTGACGAACAGGTCCACCCCGCTGGAGCCGAGAGAGCGGGCCCCGTTGATGCGATCCCTTGGGATCTGAGACACACTGAACACTGTGGGGATAAAAATAGGCGGGAATGCATTCAGCGTCAACAGCACGATCTTGGACATGTCGCCGATACCGAACCACAGCACCAGCAATGTGTAATAAGCCAGAGGCGGCAGCGCACGGTAGAACTCAATAAAGGGATCAACGATGGCGTGGATCACCGGATTGGAGTCTGCCAGCAGTCCCAGCGGAACCGCTATCATGAAAGCAAAGAACACGGCGATCAGCAGGCGGCGCATACTCGACCACAGATGCTCCCAGAGGGAGAAACCGTTATAGCCGTTTTCCAGCGTATTCAAGAAGGACGACCACACCGTGGACATATTCGGAATAAATTTCGGGTTAAACCAGGAGAAAATGCTTCCCATCTCCCAAAGGATCAGCAGCACCAGCACTGCCGCAACAGAGATCAGCGTGTACTTGTGCTTGAAAACAAAGTCTTTGAGCTTGTCGGAAAAACACTTCTCCCCGCTCAGCTTCAAAGCCCCTGTATTTGTTTGACTCATACTTTCAACTCCTGCTTGTTTTGTTCATATGCCGTGAGGGCGGACCCTGAACTGATCAACATTGCGCACAGGATCGGGAGAAACCCCGGAGACGTTCTGTGCAGGGCGGACTCCATCATGACGACCCAGGCGGTATAGGTGATATTCAGCGCCATCGCCTTGGACGACCCCAGATTGCGGATCGTCCGGAAATAGCAGAGAAAAGACGCCGTGCCAGCCACCGCAGCAAGCAGCACCCATAACAGGCAGTCGGACTTAACTGCGCTGACCGCCGTCTTCAGCGAACCGGACATCGGAAGCAGGATCAGCCAGTAGGCTGTCGCCGACGTAATCTGCCGGATGAGCAGTCCGAGCTCAGAGGAAATATCGCCAAGTTTCATACCCGAGGAGCTAATTACCGCCTCGGAACCCCAGCAGAGGGCACATACCAGTGCCGGGATCAGTCCGCTCCAGCGGGATATTGCGCCTCCTCCGAGAGCGCTCAGCAGCACGGCACCGGACACACTGACCATCAGTCCCGCCTTCTGCCAGCTCCGCAGCTGTTCTCTCAGGAAGATGGCTGCGAGCAATGCCCCGATGGCAGGATAGAGCGCCGAGACGGACACCGCAGGCCCAGCGCCAGCTGTCCGGATGGCCAGCAGATAACAGGTCATTCCAAACGAGCCGCCCAGAAGAGAGGCAACCATAATTCTTCTTCCGCCGGGTGACCGCAGTGCAGGCAGCAGTTTTCCGATCTCCCCTCTTGCCGTGTACAGCAACGCCATATATACTGCGGAGCATAGATCCAAAAGCGCAGCAGCAACAAGCGAGGCTTCAGCGAAATCTGCATTCAATAGCGTACCGCTCGAGAGCGCCGAGTTCAATAGCATCGTCTCGACGGCCCAGAGCATCGCCGCAGCTATGCCGATCAGCGTTTGTATCCACCGGGAAGAAATCGCCTGTGCTCCTCCCGGGCAAGTGGTCAGATGCGACATCGCATTCGAAAATCCAATCCGTCCACGGAGATGACCTCCTTTTGATTTACTCACTAAGCCAGTAGGTTTAATGGGTAATTAGAGTATGTGGAATTCCCCTCGGAAAGTCAATCAACACAGGGCAAAAGGGGTTATCGCATTTTTCGATACCACTTGCCAGACAAAATTTCAATTTTACATGAATTATTTCAACTTTTTCATCTCAATTTTTTCGATACCCCCTATCGGTTTTTCTTCTATTTTCAATATGACGCTGTTGTGGTAGCATAAATCATATAAACACACCGTTTTAATTGGGAATGGAGGTTTTCCCTTTGGATCGCAAGCCTATGACACAG
>CACYLC010000078.1 GCA_902775105.1 Oscillospiraceae bacterium | reverse complement strand
AACCTCAGCAATTTCAAGCCCTCACCGCTCCTTGCGCTGAAGCTGGAGCCTGTCCGCAATCATGGCGATGAATTCACTATTTGTGGGCTTTCCCTTGGCATTGGAGACGGTGTAGCCGAAGTACTTCTGGAGGGTCTCCAGGTCGCCTCTGTCCCATGCCACCTCGATGGCGTGGCGGATGGCGCGCTCCACCCGGCTGGCGGTGGTGCCGTAGCGCTTGGCCACCTCGGGATAGAGCACCTTCGTCACGGCGTTGATGACGTCCATGTCGTCCACGGCGATGAGAATGGCCTCCCGCAGGTACTGATAGCCCTTGATGTGGGCGGGGACGCCAATTTCGTGGATGATGGAGGTGACAAGGGTCTCCATGTTCTGGTACGCCTTGGGAGTCACGGTAGCACTGTTTTTCAAAAGGCGAATACGCTCGATGACCGCCTGACTCTGGTTGGGCTTTGCCAGAAAATAGTCTGCGCCCAGTTCTGCGGACCTGGCCGCCACCCCGCCGGCCACAAAGCTGGAATAGACCAGAATGCCGGGCTTGCGCGCCTCCTGCGTGTTGATGGTCTGGAGCAAATCCAGCCCGTCCATGCCGTAGAGCACCAGATCCATGACCAGCACCTCTGCCCCCGTCTCCCGGAGCAGGGGGATCACTCTGCTGCCCTCGCCAGTGGATCCAACTACCTGAATATCGGCCTCCGCTGCCAGCGCCTCTTCCAGACCGGCACGGGTCTCCTCGTCAGCATCGGCGATCACGACTTTGATCGTACTCATATTCTTCCTTCCCCTTCTTGGTTAGATTTTCAATGAAAGCCCTTTTCGCCGGCTCCTTGAATCACTGCAAATAATTTAGCATAAACAAACGGCGTTTGCAACCATTTTCTTCCAAAAATTGTTCACCTTTTCTCGATTTTATTCGACATTTTGTGGGTTTTCGACGTGTTTCATTTATTTTTTCTCCGCATTTTCATGTAATTTCGCCGTTCATCCGCACTGTTCGACATTCTTCCCATTCTTGATAACGTCTTGTCGAAGCCCGGGCCTTTTCGTCATTCTCTTTCAGCTTTTCCCATTTATAGTCAAAATTGGAAAATGATGGAATATGGAATTGGACAAAAGAAGTGCTTTTTCCCGAAAAAAGGAGGGGATTCGGCAAGGCATATCTGTCCAACTTGTACCTATCGCAATCCCGGCAACGCTTCCCGTTCACGGGCGCTTTTTCCACAGCCGTTCCAGCAGATGCCGGTTTTTTTCCAGCGCCGCCGCCCTCAAATCAGGGCGAAGCTGCCAGCCCATCTGCGTCCGTTCCAGCTTGTCTCCCTCTGCTGTCCCCTCCGGGAGGTCGGCCGCCCGCACATTTGTCACGCCGCCGTGCTCATCCTCCAGGACAGCAAGGCCGCCTTCTATACGATCTACGGTGTCAATCACGGCTGCGCCTCCCGCTCTGTGGTGATAGTCACTTCTTTCCCGTCGCTGGTAATCGTAATTGTGCCGCACTGGTCGGTACGGTATGCGGTGATCCCCAGATCATCCAGCCGCCGGAGCAGGGCGCTGTGAGGATGACCGTAGTCATTGTCCGTCCCGCAGGAGATGACGGCGATCTCCGGCCTTACCGTCTGCAAAAAATCGATACTGGTGGTGTACTGAGAGCCGTGATGCGCCACTTTCAGCACGTTCGCCGAGCACTCTGCCCCCGATCTCAGCAGCTCCCCCTCCTCAGCGTCCTCCATATCCCCGGTAAAGAGAAATGCCGTCTTGCCGCAGGTGATGCGCAAAACGATAGAATTGTTGTTGTGCTCCTCCGCCGCCGACAGAGGGGCGAGGACGGTGACGGTGCAGCTGCCGAAGGAAAAGCTGTCCCCCGGCACCGGGACATCGACGCTCACATCTTGCTCCTCCAGCGCCGTCAGAAAGCGCTCAAATGCGACCGTGTCCGCCGTGTCGTCAGGCATCCGGCACTCCTCTACCGTCACCTGTTCCAGAACGGCAGGCAGACCGCCAATGTGATCCTCATGGGGGTGGGTGGCAATCAGGTAGTCCAGACGGGTAACGCCGCAGCTCTCCAGATCTGTCAGCAGCGTCTCCGAGGAATCTCTCGGCCCGCCGTCAATGAGCATGGACTCGCCGCCGCTGAGGAGCAGGGCTGCGTCACCCTGACCCACATCAAGGAAATAGACGGTGAGGGCAGCGTCAGCGGCAGGCTCCCGCCGAGACGGCAGCCCCCGGATCTCCGGGTCGCAGCAGATCGCAAGAATGATCAAAATCAGCAGGAAGATTGCAAACCCGCCCAGCGCTCTGCGTCTGCCTTTCCCATTTTCCGCCATCATTCCCCCTCCTTCGACCGGTTTAGACATTATGGTAACACCGAGTCAGAGAAAAAGCAAGTTCCGCCAACCCCTGTCAGCGGAACCTTTCCTTTTATACGATTATTTGCCGTTCTTTTCGGCGCCATAGAGCGGCAGCACCAGGGTAAACCGGCTACCCAGTCCCTGACCGCTCACCACCTCGATCCAGCCGCCGTGCCGGTGGGCAATCCAGTCGGCGATGGGAAGTCCCAGCCCGGTGCCTCCGGTCTGGCGTGTCCGGGACTTGTCCGCCCGGTAAAACCGCTGGAAAATGCGGCTCAGATCGTCAGCGGGGATGCCTTCGCCGGTATCGGCGACGGAGATGACCGCCTGCTCCCCCCGCTGGTCGAGGGCGAGGGTGACGGTGCCATGCTGGGCGGTATATTTGACGGCGTTATCTACCAGCACCCGGCAAGCCTGTTTAATGAGCCGGGGATCCGCCTCCGCCACCACCATGGGGGCCAGCTTTGTCCGGATCTCCCGCCCTGTATCCAGCAGCCGGGTCTCCTTTGCCACCTCATCCACCAGCGGCGTCAAATCCACCGGTTCCCGCTGAACGGTCTGGGTGTCGTTATCTCCCCGCACCAGAAAGAGGAGCTGCTCCACCATCTGCGCCATGGAGCCGGACTCCTGCACGATGGCGTCAATGGCCTCCTGCCTCGCCTCCGGGTTATCCTTGCCCCAGCGGTTGAGGAGGTTGGCGTAGCCCTGAATGACGGAGATGGGCGTCCGCAGCTCGTGAGAGACGTCGGAGACGAACCGTGCCTGAGCCTGATAGCCCTGGTCGATCCGCTCCAACATGGCGTTGATGGCACGGGTAAGACCCGCCAGCTCCTGACTGCCGCCGGGGAGACTGACTCTCCGGCTCAGATGACCCACGTTGATGTCGTCCAGCCGGCCGATCAGACATTCCAGATCCTCCGGCTTCAGGTCGTCCCGGCTGAGGACATCGGCGGTCTCGCCCACGGCCTCCAACGGTGCCAGCATGGATCGAATGAGCTTGGTGTTGCGGTTCATAAAGTAGACCAGGATAAGCACCTCGCCCACCGCAAGGCATCTCCAAAGCCAGCTGTCAAAGCCGAAAAAAATCAGGATGACCAGATCCAGCAGCAAAAAGCAGGCCAGATTCTGGAAGAACAGTTTGCTGCTGACCTGCCGGACAATGGCGTCCAGCTCCGCCTTTCGACTTGCCACAGTCATCCCCCCTGCCCTGTGCGCAGGATATAGCCCACGCCCCGAACCGTCTCCACAATGGAGGTGCCCAGCTTGTTGCGGAGGAAGCTGACATAGACGTCCACGGCGTTGGTCTCTCCGGCGTAGTCATAGCCCCAGACCTGATTGAGCAGCTGCTCCCGGGTCAGCACCCGGTCGGGATGCTCCAGCAGGAACTGCAGCAGGTCAAACTCCCTCCGGGTGAGGGAGACGGACGCTCCGGCCTTTGTCACCATGCGGCTGTCCGGGTCCAACGAGACGTCCCCCGCCGTGAGGAGATTGGTCTTTTGCTCTTCCGCGCCGCCCCGGCTTTTCCGTAACGTCACCCGGATGCGGGCCAGCAGCTCCTCGATGGCGAAGGGCTTTGTAATATAGTCCTCCGCTCCGGCGTCCAGACCGGAGACCTTGTCGGTGACGGAGTCTCTGGCCGTCAGCAGCAGAACCGGGGTGTAGTGCTGCTCCTCCCGGCGAAGCCTGCGCAGCACCTCCATACCGGACAGCTGGGGCAGCATAATATCCAGCAGGATGAGGTCAAATTTTCCCGTCAGCGCCAGCTCCAGTCCAGTGCGGCCGTCCAGCGCCTTCTCCGTCCGGTAGCCCTCGTAGGTCAGCTCCAGCTCCAGCATCCGGGCCAGCTTTTCTTCATCTTCCACAATTAAAACGGAGGTCATAATCTCACTTCCTGTATTTTCTGGAGTTCCAGCTGTCCTTCACATTGGTGACCACGTCGCCGGCAGTGTCGTTAATGCTCTCCATCACCTGATTGACGTCCTCCCGGTTGAGGTCTGGTCCGGCAAAGCGGTACCGCCATCCGAAGCAAAACCCCACGATCAGAATGACGGGCACAAACCAGAAGGACAGCAGCAGCAGTACGGCGGCCACACCCACAGGGATCTGGATCTCATTGCCGGAAGGACGGTGGTAGGCCTCCAGACGGTTGTCCAACAGCCAGCGCTTCAGCTTTTGCCAAATGGTCGGCTCCCCTGCGGCGTTTTTCTCCTCACTCCGGGCGGCGTCATAGTAGCGCAGCTCAGCAGACTGCACCTGTTCCGCTGCGTTCTGCCCGTCCTTTGTGGAGTAGGAGGAGACACCGCCTCTGGTCTTTCCCTGCCTTTCCAGCCAGATCATGGCGTCCAGCAAGTCGCCGTCGGCCTGGACGAGCGCCTCTCTGGCATCCTCGTAGCTGACGTTTGCGGTGCGCTTAATGTGTTCTACCTGTTCCAATGTGATGGTGTTCTCGTTCATCGTCTGACATCCTTTCCTGTTTCCTCGGATGTACTTAGTATAAGCGCTCCCGCTAAAAGGGGCATTGGGAAATCCTTAAAAGCAGATTAAAATACCGCTTCTCTACTGAAAAAAGGGTCTGCCGAAAACGGCAGACCCTTTGATTTCGGGAAATCAGGGCTCCTTGGAATCCACCACGGCCTTGAGGCCCTCAGCAAGTCCGGCCAGAGACTGGATCTCGGAGGGAATAATGATCTTGGTGGCCTTGCCATCGGCGGCGGCAGCAAAGGACTCCAGCGCCTTGAGCTTGACAACGGCGTCGGTGGGAGATGCCTCGTTCAGGAGGCGAATGGCCTGAGCGGTGGCCTCCTGCACCTTGAGGACGGCCTGTGCCTTGGCCTCGGCCTCCAGCAGCTTTGCCTCCTTGTTGGCCTCGGCACGGAGAATGACAGACTGACGCTCGCCCTCGGCCACCAGAATCTGGCTCTGCTTCTGGCCTTCGGCCTGGAGGATCTTCTCACGGCGCTCACGCTCGGCCTTCATCTGCTTCTCCATGGCGTCCTGGATCTCCTTGGGCGGCAGGATATTCTTCAGCTCCACACGGTTGACCTTGATGCCCCAGGGATCGGTGGCCTCGTCCAGAATGGTGCGCATTTTGGAGTTGATGATGTCACGGCTGGTGAGGGACTCGTCTAGCGTCAGATCGCCGATGATGTTACGCAGGGTGGTGGCGGTCAGGTTCTCAATGGCGGGCATGGGATGCTCTACGCCGTAGGTGTACAGCTTCGGGTCGGTGATCTGGAAGAAGAGGACGGTGTCGATCTGAATGGTGACGTTGTCCTTGGTGATCACGGGCTGAGGGGGAAAGTCAGCGATCTGCTCCTTCAGAGAGACTGCCTTGGCCACCCGCTCGATGAAGGGAACCTTAAAGTGGATGCCCACGCCCCAGACGGAGTGGAACGCACCGAGTCGCTCTACTACATAGGCCCGGGACTGGCGGAC
>CACYLC010000077.1 GCA_902775105.1 Oscillospiraceae bacterium | reverse complement strand
GGTTTGTGCTCAGGAGCCTTCCTTTCGGTGAGTTGAAGCTGTAATCGAATTCCCTGATGGCATAGGTTTTATTTCTGCCAACGATTGGTTGACACATACTTTAAAGAGCGGGTCTTAACGGCCCGCTCTTTGGCGATCAAATCAGGCGTGCTCCGCCTCATACTCCTTGAGAAACTCCACCAACGCCTCTACGCCCTCTTTCGGCATGGCGTTGTAGATGGAGGCCCGCAGGCCGCCTACGCTCTTGTGGCCCTTCAGGTTGTCAAAGCCCGCCGCCTTGCTGGCAGCCACCACCTCGGCGTCCTGCTCCTTGGACGGTGTGACAAAGGGAACGTTCATGAGAGAGCGATCCTTCTTCTCCACAGCCCCGGTAAAGAACCTGCTCTGATCCAGGAAATCATAGAGAATAGCCGCCTTCTCCCGGTTGAGGGCGTCAATGGCCTCCAGCCCGCCGTTTGCCAGCAGGTACTTAAACACCTTGCCACAGCAATAAATCGCCCAGCAGTTGGGGGTGTTGTAGAGGGAATCGGCGTCGGCATGGGTCTTGTAGTTCAGGTAAGTAGGTACAGACTGGGGCAGATCGTCCCGGATCAAATCCTCCCGGATGATAACCACTGCCATACCCGCAGGGCCCACATTTTTCTGGACGCCCGCCCAAATCAGGCCGTATTTGGACACATCACAAGGACGAGAGAGGAACATGGAGGACTGGTCGGCCACCAGCACCTTGCCCTTGGTATCAGGCAGAGTAAAGAAAGTAGTGCCGTTGATGGTCTCATTCTCGCAGATGTAGACGTAATCCGCATTCTCCGGAATGTCCAGATCGGAACAGTCGGGGATGTAAGAGAAGTTCTTATCCTTAGACGAGGCCACGATCTTCACGTCGCCGTACTTCTTTGCCTCGTTAATGGCCTTCTTGGACCACGCACCCGTCTCCACATAGCAGGCCACACCGTTTTTCATCAGGTTCATGGCCACCATAGCGAACTGCACCGTGCCGCCGCCCTGAATAAAGAGCACCTTATAGTTGTCGGGAATGTTCATCAGCTTGCGGAGATCGGCCTCAGCCTCGTCCCGAATCTGCTGGAACACCTTGCTCCGATGGCTCATCTCCATGACAGACATACCGCTGCCCCGATAGTTCAGCACCTCGGCGGCGATCTCCTCCAGAACAGGCTCCGGCATCATGGCAGGGCCAGCAGAAAAGTTATATACACGGTCGAATTTCATCCTTGTTCCTCCTCATATTGACGCAGCACAATGCCGCCTTTACTACTTTAGTATAAAACAGCAAAGCATGAAAATCAATTCGTAATAAGAACTACCTATTCCCCTGACAGGGGCAAAAATTTGTCGATTTTCCCTCATTTCACCAGTAGGGAGCATTCCTCGCCGTCAAAGACCTGCCGGGCGGCTCTGAGGGAATTGCGCACCATATCGTCCGCCGCCGTATCTGTCCAGAACGCCAGATGGGGCGTCATGATCACATTTGGCATGGCGTTTAAAATTGCCAGCTCCCGCTGTCCCATCACCTGATTGCAGTGGTCCAGATAATAGACCCCCCGGTCTCCCTCAAACACATCCAGCGCCGCCCCGGCCAGATGTCCCCTCTCCAATGCCTCCACCAGCGCCATCGTCTCAATGAGATCGCCCCGTGCGGTATTCACCACGAAGGCCCCCGGCTTCATCTTCCCTATCGTCTCCCCGTTCAGGAAATGATAGGTCTCCGGCGTGGAGGTGAGATGAAGGGAGACAAGGTCACTTTCCGCCAAAAGCTGTTCCAACGGGGCATATGCCACGATTTCCTTCAGCGCTGGATTTTCATGCCTGCTCCAGGCCAGCACCCGGCTGCCAAAGGCACGGAACCGCTGCGCCGCCACCGTTCCGATGTTTCCGGTACCAACAATGCCCACCGTCATGGTGTGCAGTTCTCTCCCCCGAAACGGCTCAAAGTTGTAGTCCTGCCCCACATTGCGCAGCAGTGCCGCCTTGGTGTGGCGGGTCACCATGAGCGCCAGCATCACCGCATAGTCTGCCACACTGGCGGCGGAGTAGGTGTTGCGGGTGACAGGCAACCCCACCTGTTTCGCATAGGCAAAGTCAATGTTATCCACGCCGATGGCACGGGAGCTGAGCAGACGTACGCCGCCCGCCAGATATTCGTCAATCATTTCCCGGGTAATAGCTTTCGCCGCGGCGATGGCCACACAGTCATACCCCCTCGCCCAGCAGGCATTTTCCGGCAGAGGCCGTTCCGGCACGCAGGTCACTTCAAAGCCATATTCCGGAGCAAACCGGTCGTAGCGCTGCCGCTCGTCCTCCCCGCAGGCATAGGCCAAGAGCTTTTGTCCGCTCATAGCGCTCCTCCTCCCTGCTCCAGTTTGGAGTAGACCACCTTGGAGCTGATGCCGGGAAGCCGCCCCACCTTGCCGGAGAGGGCGGAAATGGCGTCATTGGGCGCATCCAGCATGACACTGATCAGGTTTACCTTCCGTTTGGGATAGGGCAGCCCCATTCTGCCGATGATATAGCTGCCGTACTCGTGCAGCAGCTCGTTCAGAGCGCCCACGGAATCCGGATTCTCCACCACAATGGCCAGCAGCGCCACTCTCGTCTCTTGCATACGACACCCCTCCTGTTATGGGATCAGCTTTTTCGGTTTGATGTACCGCTCTTCCTCGGAGAAGACACAGCCGCAGTATTTCTGCATATAAAGTCCCAGTTCTCTGGCCCGATCCTGCCCCTGCCGAAAGAGGGGGCGGAAGTCCCGGTAGAGGAACCTGATCTGATACCGCTCGGATACCTCCTCCGCCACCTCCCGCAGCAGCTCATGCTTCTGATAAGGGCTGATAAAAAGGCTGGAGGTGAAGCTGTCATAGCCGTTTTCCACAGCGTACTGAGCCACCCGATCCAGCCGCATCTCGTAGCACTTGACGCAGCGGTTTGCAATATCCTCGGCTACCGTCCGGACAAAGGGGCGCAGGGCATACTCGTTCACCACCACCAGCGGCATTTTCACCATGCCTGCATAGGTCTCCAGAGCGTTTCGTCTCGCCCGGAACTCCGTGACGGGATGAATATTGGGGTTATACCAAAAGCCGGTGACCTCCTGTCCCTCCTCCCGGAGGGTGTCAATACACATATTGGCACAGGGGGCGCAGCAGCAGTGCAAGAGGGTTTTCATGGGAGAAACTCCTTTTAAGCGTTTTGCAACAGTATAGCACATTCCGGTGCCAGAAAAAAGGGGGCTGTGTCCGTTTTATGGGACAGCACATCCGCTAAAATGAAATCCTGCAAACGCCTCCCTTTTCTTGACATTCAGGCCCATTTCAAGTTAAAATAAGATGAATTATTATGGAGTGTGAGGAACCTTATGGCACCAAGACAGAGAAAACAGGAATACGGCAACGAGTCCATCTCCGCCCTGAAGGGCGCCGACCGGGTCCGCAAGCGCCCCAGCGTCATTTTCGGCTCGGACAATCTGGAGGGCTGCGAGCACGCCGTCTTTGAAATCCTTTCCAACGCCGTAGACGAGGCCAAGGAGGGGCACGGCGACCTCATCATCGTCACCCGTTATGCCGACCAGTCCATCGAGGTGGAGGACTTCGGCCGAGGCTGCCCGGTGGACTGGAACCCCAAGGAGAACCGGTACAACTGGGAGCTGGTGTTCTGCGAGCTGTACGCCGGCGGCAAGTACGGGGACGACTACGGCTTCTCTCTGGGTCTCAACGGCCTCGGCTCCTGCGCCACCCAGTACGCCTCGGAGTTCTTTGACGCCGAGATCCACCGGGACGGCAAGCGATATACCCTCCACTTTGAAAAGGGTGAGAACATCGGCGGCCTGACCACTGAGGACGCCCCCCGGCACAAGACCGGCTCCAAGTTCCGCTGGCGTCCCGATCTGGAGGTCTTTACCGACATCGACATTCCGGTGGAATACTACCGGGATGTGATGAAGCGGCAGGCAGTCATCAATGCCGGTGTCACCTTCCGCTTTCGCAATCAGGTGGGGAGCAAATTCGAGACGGAGGACTTTCGGTACGAAAACGGCATCGTGGACTACGTCACCGAGCTGGCTGGCGAAAATCCCCTCACCTCTCCTGTCATGTTCCAGGCCGAGCGTCAGGGCCGGGATCGGGAGGATCGGGACGAATACAAGGTCAAGCTGAGCATGGCTTTCTGCTGCTCCAACACCGTTAGCATTGTGGAACACTACCACAACTCCTCCTGGCTGGAGCACGGCGGCTCCCCGGATACCGCCATGCGCAGCGCCTTCCGGGCGGCAGTAGACGCCTACCTGAAAAAGCAGAACAAGTATCAAAAGAATGAGTCCGCCATCAAATGGGACGACATTCAGGACTGTCTCATCTTCGTCTCCAACAACTTCTCCACCCAGACCTCCTACGCTAACCAGACGAAAAAGGCCATCAACAACAAGTTCGTTCAGGACGCCATGACAGAGTTTCTGCGCACGCAGCTGGAGGTCTACTTTATTGAGAATCCCTTCGATGCCGAGAAGTTTACCGGTCAGGTGCTGGTCAACAAGCGCAGCCGTGAGACGGCGGAAAAGACCCGTCTGAACATCAAAAAGAAGCTCTCCGGCACTGTGGACATTGCCAACCGGGTGCAAAAATTTGTAGACTGCCGCAGCAAAGACGTCAGCCGCAGGGAACTCTACATCGTAGAGGGCGACTCGGCTATGGGCGCCGTCAAGCTGAGTCGGGACGCTGAATTTCAGGGCATTATGCCCATCCGGGGCAAGATTTTGAACTGCCTGAAAGCGGACTATAACCGTATCTTCAAGAGCGACATTATCACCGATCTGGTCAAGGTCATGGGCTGCGGCATTGAGCTGCCCGCCCACACCAAGGCGAAGAACAAGGAGCTGGCCAGCTTTGATTTGGGCAACTTCCGCTGGAACAAGGTGGTCATCTGTACCGATGCCGACGTGGACGGTTTCCAGATCCGCACACTGGTGCTGACCATGCTCTACCGGCTGACCCCCACACTGATTGAAGAGGGCTACGTCTACATTGCGGAATCCCCTCTTTATGAGATCACGTGGAAGGAAAAGACCTGGTTTGCCTACTCCGACAAGGAGAAGAACGACATTGTGGCGGAGAACGCAGGGAAGAAATTGGAGGTCCAGCGCTCCAAGGGTCTGGGCGAGAACGAGCCGGACATGATGTGGCTCACCACCATGAACCCGGAGACGAGAAGGCTCATCAAGGTCATGCCCGAGGACGTGGAGCGGACAGCCATGACCTTCGACCTGCTTCTGGGCGATAACCTCTCCGGGCGCAAGGAGCATATTGCGGATAACGGGTATAAGTATCTGGATCTGGCGGATATTTCGTAATTTTACGGCGGATGCTCGTATAAACGTGTGTACGGGACGGCGTCCTCGACGTCCCGTATCGGAAATCTGGCAATTATCGACGGGACGTCGAGGACGCCGTCCCGTACGAATTTATTTGTTTTCTACGCCCGAACTTTTATAAGGAAGATCACCATGCCAAAAAAGAAATCCCCCCCCAAGGACAATAACGTCCACAAGAACAACCCCAACGTCATGGGGCTCCGCCCTGAAGTGCTGGAGCAGCCCATCACTGAGACGCTGGAGATCAACTACATGCCCTACGCCATGAGCGTCATTGTCTCCCGTGCCATCCCGGAGATCGACGGCTTTAAGCCCAGCCACCGGAAGCTGCTGTACACCATGTACCAGATGCACCTGCTGAACGGGGCGAGAACCAAGTCCGCCAACGTGGTGGGCGCCACCATGAAGCTGAATCCCCACGGCGATCAG
>CACYLC010000076.1 GCA_902775105.1 Oscillospiraceae bacterium | reverse complement strand
CACCCGGTTGCCGGTGACGGCCTCCAGCGTGTCCATGGTCTGCTCCCGGTCGTTCCAGATCTGCATAAACATGCTGTCGTGTCCCACAATGTGGCAGGCGATACCCAGCCACAGCAGATGGGAGTGGATGCGCTCCAGCTCCTCCACAATGACCCGGATATACTGACCCCGCTTGGGTACCTCCGCACCCATGATGTGCTCGATGCACATGGCATAGGTCAGAGAGTGGGAGTGGGAGCAGATGCCGCAGACCCGCTCCACCAACACCAGCGTCTGGATGAAGTTGCGCTCCTGCGCCAGCTTTTCAATGCCCCGGTGGTTGTAGCCCACAAACACCTTGGCGTCGGTGATCCGCTCGCCGTCAACGGTGAGCCGGGCGTGGACCGGCTCCTCCAACGCGGGATGGTAGGGGCCGATCGGAATGGTGTAGCTCATAGTGAACCTCCTTTGCCGGCATCTGTCCCAATGGCTGACTGCCGGTGCGCTTCTCTTGCTATTTTAACTGGTTTTATCAAATACTCATACAGATTTATTATAAGGAACAGAGAACCGGGCGTCAATAGCAGCAGGGTACAAAATGAAAAACATTTTTCGTAAAGTTTCCCTTCACTAACTTTTAGGTCAGAAATTGTGCCCGCTCTTTTCTCTTCCGTGGGGCGCTTTCCCTCCCGTTTCCATCATTTGCAGTAAAAGTGCGGGGGGTGGGAGGCGAAAGATAAGTCAAGTTTCCTATTGCGAACCCGTAAAAAAGCCGTTACTATATAATAGGTAATCTACCGAGAGGAGATCGAAGCATGGAGAAAAAACCCTTTGTGACTCTGGAGCAGCTCCGGAGCATTCAAAAAGACTATCCCACGCCCTTCCACATCTACGACGAGGCCGGCATTCGCCGCACCGCCCGCAATGTGAACAAAGCGTTTTCCTGGAACCCGGGTTTTAAGGAATATTTTGCCGTCAAGGCCACCCCCACCCCCCGCATCCTGAAGATCTTACACGAGGAGGGCTGCGGCTGCGACTGCTCCAGCCTGACCGAGCTGATGATGAGCGCAAAATGCGGCATCGCCGGAAATGACATCATGTTCTCCTCCAACGAGACTCCGGCGGAGGAATTCGTTCTGGCAAACAAGCTGGGCGCCATCATCAATCTGGACGACTTTACCCACATTGACTTTTTGGAGAAAACCCTGGGCTTTATCCCGGAGAAGATCTCCTGCCGCTACAATCCCGGCGGCGTGTATCAGCTGGGCGAGAGCAAAGAGGGCTTTCAGGTCATGGACAACCCCGGCGACGCCAAGTACGGCATGACGAAAGAGCAGCTGTTTGAAGCGTTCAGGGTGCTCAAGGCCAAGGGCGCCAAGGAGTTCGGCATTCATGCTTTTCTTGCCTCCAACACCATCTCCAACGACTACTACCCCGCTCTGGCCGCAGAGCTGTTTGAGCTGGCGGTGGAGCTGAAGGAGGCCACCGGCTGCCACATCACCTTTATCAACCTTTCCGGCGGTGTCGGCGTGGACTACCGTCCGGAGCAGCCCGCCAACGACATCTTTGCCATCGGCGAGGGAGTCCGCAGGGCCTATGCGTCCATTCTCACTCCCGCCGGCATGGACGACGTGGCCATCTGCACCGAGATGGGACGGTATATGCTGGCCTCCAACGGTCATCTGGTCACCGAGGTCATCCACGAGAAGCACACCTACAAGGAGTACAAGGGCGTGGACGCCTGCGCCGCCAACCTGATGCGCCCCGCCATCTACGGCGCCTATCACCACATCACCGTCATGGGCAAGGAGGATCAGCCCTCGGATCAAAAGTACGATGTGGTGGGCTCTCTGTGCGAGAACTGCGACAAGTTCGCTGTGGATCGTCTGCTGCCGGAGATCGAGATCGGCGATCTGCTGGTCATTCACGATACCGGCGCCCACGGCTTTTCCATGGGCTACAACTACAACGGACGGCTGCGTTCGGCGGAGCTGCTGCTGAAAGAGGACGGTTCCGTGGAGCTGATGCGCCGGGCGGAGACCCCGGAGGACTACTTTGCAACGCTGATCTGGTAATATAATTGATGCGGCGAGGCTCATTTTACCCCGCTGCATCTTAATACTTGTTATCTTTTTTCCCAATGTATTGACTTTTTCAAGCAGAACCCTCATAGTGTGAAATAGAAATCATGCCGAGGGATCCCAGGCGAAAGGAGGACTATGCAGCAATGAAGACGCGGAAAATCGCCCTGCTGACGGCTCTGCTGCTCTGTCTCTCCGCCTGCGGCAGCTCTGTCCCGGAGCAGGATGCCCCTGTTGTGGCTTCTGCCGCCGTCACCTCCGACGGTGGGGATACGGAGTCTCCTGCAGAGCCGAAGCCGGATGCGGGAGAAAAATCCCTGCTGCCCTCAGATGCCCCGCTGGCGGAGGCGGAGGCTGCGGTTCAGGACTCCGTTTCGGAAGGGGTTGCGGACTGCATCCCTCAGGTGGACATAATTGCCGTGGAGCGCAGTTTTGACGCCGGCGACGGCACCCAGCTGGTTCACTACGCCCGGCCGGACATCACCGTCACCATTCCCGACCGTCCCGAGGCGGAAGAGCAGATCCAGTTCGATCTGGACAATTCCTTGCAGCTCACCTCCGACGAACAGTTGGAAACCCAGGCGCAGGAGGACTACGACTGGGCGCAGGAGGCAGGCATGACCTGGATCACCTACTGCGATGAGTTGGACGCCGAAGTCGTTCGGGCAGACAGCCATGTGCTCAGTCTCCGGGTGGACGTCTATACCTACACCGGCGGCGTCCACGGCTATTACTACTCCTACGGCATCAGCTACGATGCCGAGACCGGAGAGCGGCTGGGACTGAAAAATCTCTCCGCCGGCGTGACGGATCTCTCCTCCTATGTCCGTAATATCATTCTTACCTTGTGTCAGACCGAGGAGTACAAGGATCTGCTGTATGAGGACTATAAGCCCTACATCAACGACGTCATTCAGGACTCTCACTTCTACTTCACCGACGACGGCCTTACCTTTGTGGCCGAACCCTATCTGCTGGGGCCCTATGCGGCAGGGCAGATCGAGTTTCCCATCTCCTACGAGGATCTGAGCGGCGTGGTCAAGGACATCTATCTCAAATAACCGGAACATGATCGGCCGGGACGCCCGAAGGTGCGTTCCGGCCTTGTTCTGTCCTAAAAGCCTTGCATTTCCTTAGGAAAGCCGATATAATTGAAAATTGACGCTGTTTTCCACTGAGAGACAGAAGCGAGATGACAAAGGCATCATACAAATAAAGGTACTGCGGGCCGTCTTTCCCCTGACCGTCCCTGTCATGGCAGGATATATCGCGCTGGGCATTGCCTACGGATTGCTTATGTCATCAGCAGGGCTGGGCGTCGTCTGGACGCTGCTCATGAGCCTTTTCATCTACGGCGGATCGGGGCAGTTTTTGGCCGTCTCTCTCATCTCCGGCGGAGCCACGCTGGTACAGGTGGCGCTGCTGACGCTGGTGCTTCACTTTCGGCATCTGTTTTACGGGCTGAGCCTCATCACCCAGTTTCGGGACACCGGCTGGCGCAAGACCTATCTCATCTTCGGGCTCACAGATGAGACCTATGCGCTGCTCACCGCTTCCCAGGTGCCTGCCGGCGTGGCGCCGCCCGACTTCTACTTCGCCGTCACACTGCTGGATCAGATCTACTGGGTGGTCGGTTCCGTGCTGGGCTGTACCGTCGGCTCTCTCATCACCTTCAACACAGCCGGGGTAGACTTTGCCATGACCGCCCTCTTTGTTGTGCTGCTGGCGGATCAGGTAAAGAAGGCGGAGCACCGTCTGCCCGCCGCCATCGGGCTGGGTTGCTCCCTGCTCTCTCTCTTCTTTTTCGGTGCCGGCAACTTTCTCATCCCGGCACTGGCCGCCATCACCCTTTTGCTGCTGGTCAGCCGCCCCCGTTTGGAGAGGAAGGTGTCTCCCCCATGAGCGACAGTTATATTCTGGCCGTCATCGCTGTCATGGCGGCAGTCACCCTGCTCACCCGTGTCCTCCCCTTCCTGCTCTTTGACCGGGGCGGAGAGCCGCCACAGTGGATCGCCTATTTGGGGAACGTCCTGCCCCCCCGCTATGATGGCGCTCCTGGTCGTCTACTGCCTGCGGAATATCGACCTGCTGTCCGGCACTCACGGGCTTCCGGAATTCATCGGCGTGGCCACGGCGGCGCTGCTGCACCTGTGGAAGGGGAACACCCTCGTCAGCATCTTCGGGACGACGGCGGTGTATATGGTGCTGGTGCAGGTGGTGTTTGGGTAATTTTGTCCATACGGGACGTCGAGGACGCCGTCCCGTACCCATTCATTTTCCCTTCGTACGGGACGGCGTCCTCGACGTCCCTCCCCCATGTATGACCAATCCCAAATGGAGGTAAATCCATGTCAAAATACGATTCCGAAATCAATCGCCGGCGTACCTTTGCCATCATCTCCCACCCGGACGCCGGTAAGACGACGCTGACGGAGAAGTTCCTGCTCTACGGAGGCGCCATCAATCAGGCGGGCGTGGTCAAGGGCAAGCGCAACGCCCGTGCCGCCACCTCCGACTGGATGGAGATTGAGAAGCAGAGAGGCATCTCCGTCACCAGCTCGGTCATGCAGTTCCAGTATCAGGGCTTCTGCATCAACATTCTGGACACCCCCGGACATCAGGACTTCTCTGAGGATACCTACCGCACCCTGATGGCGGCGGACTCCGCCGTCATGGTCATCGACGCCGCCAAGGGCGTGGAGGCTCAGACCCGGAAGCTGTTCAAGGTCTGCGCCATGCGGGATATCCCCATCTTCACCTTTATCAACAAGATGGATCGGGAGGCGAGAGACCCCTTCGACCTCTGTGAGGAAATCGAGCATGAGTTGGGCATCGACACCTGCCCGGTGAACTGGCCCATCGGCTGCGGCAAGGACTTTCAGGGCGTCTACGACCGCCAGAAGCGCCGCATCCTCCACTTCACCTCCAACGGCAGCGCCAAGGCCGCCGATTCTGAGGAGATCGGCCTGGACGACGCCCGTCTGGCTGAGGTGATCGGAGGGGATCACTGCGACCAGCTTCGGGAGGAATTGGAGCTGCTGGACGGCGCCGGCGAGGAGCTGGATTTAGAGGCCGTCCGCCACGGACAGCTCTCCCCGGTGTTCTTCGGCTCGGCGCTGACCAGCTTCGGCATCGAGGCGTTTTTGGAGGAATTTTTACGCATGACCACCGCTCCCCTCTCCCGGAAGGCGGGAGACCAGGTGGTGGACTCCTTCTCCGACGACTTCTCCGGCTTTGTCTTTAAGATTCAGGCCAATATGAACAAGGCACACCGGGATCGGATCGCCTTTGTTCGGGTCTGCTCCGGCCGGTTTGACGCGGACAAGGAGGTCTATCATGTGCAGGGGGCGCGGAAACTCCGCCTGTCCCGGCCCCAGCAGCTCATGGCGGCGGAGCGGGAGATCATTGAGGAGGCCTACGCCGGGGATATCATCGGCGTCTTTGACCCCGGCATCTTCTCCATCGGAGACACCATCTGCGCCCCCAATGCCAAGTGCAAATTTGACCCCATTCCCACCTTCGCCCCGGAGCACTTCCGCCGGGTGCGCCCCAAGGACACCTTAAAGGATCTTCAAGATCCCCTACACCGGCATGGAGGAGGTCATTGTGGGCGTGGTGGGCACGCTGCAATTTGACGTCTTTGAGTACCGGCTGAAAAATGAGTATAAAGTCGATCTGGTCATGGAAAATCTGCCCTACGAGTACGTCCGTTGGATCGACAAGAGCCCGGTGGAGGACTTGGACGACCTCATCATCGGGGACGGTCAGGACGTCAAAGTGGTGGAGGACTACCACGGCGGCAAGCTGATGCTGTTTTCCGCCCCGTGGTCCATCAACTGGGTGCTGGATAAGAACAAGGGACTGGAGCTCTCCGAGTTCGGCGGAGCGCGGTTTTAAAGAAAAAACGATCCCCCGGCGGCCTTTGCGTGTTTTCGAGGCTGCCGGGGGTTTATACTGTTCCGGTTGAGAGCGGCGCCGCTCCTCGTAACATACTATGCCCGGCAATCGCAAAAGCGTTTGCCGGGCATAGACCATTTGTGGGGTTTGATCGCCTCTAATTGCAAATCGTTCCCTCTCACTATTCCGCTAAAAGCGCCAGTTCCGTATCCGTCCGGCCTCTCTTCTCCCGTTCCAGCTCTCCCTTCAGCTCGGTCATATGCTCCCAGTACCGCTTGGGGACGTGGCTCATCCGCAGCTTGGGGTTGTATCTCCCCTCGATGGCAATGGTGTCGTAGAACTTCTGCCATAGCCGCTGGTAGTCCGCCTCCTGAGCGTCGTCCTTGGGGAACTCGATCTGCTCCACCGGGCGGATGCCCCACTTGCCGTCCGAATAGAGCAGCGCCTCATGGTGAGTGCTGTCGTAAATGAAAAAGGTCTCGTCGTGGAACCGCTGGCAGAAGTGGGGGCGCAGCAGGGGCAGCACCCGGTTTTTCGGGCTGATCTCACTCCACAGCAGTCCCCGGGCGTCGCTGAACCGGGTAAAGCCTTTCAGCAGATGCGCCTCGGTGTAGAGATGCTGCACCGCCTTGTTCAGCCGGTTCACCCGGTCGTCCGTGATCCAGTAGGTGACGCCGGGGCCGATGGTTCTGGCAAACTGCAAAAACTGCCAGATGGCGCACTCCCGCTCGGGCATACAGGTGAGAAAGGCGTGGGACACCAGCGTCTGCGCCTGCTTGGAGACCGTCTCCCGAATCCCCCGGTAAAACCGCTTCGCCCGGCTCTGGTCGGTAGCAATGACCCGCTCCGGGTAGAGGGAGGTGCGGTTGTCCTCCGGGCTTTGGAAGGCCAGCGGTTCCTCAAAGTGGCGAAAACTCTCGTCCATGCAGGTGAGGAACCCGGCGAAGCTGCCGTCATAGGTATAAGAGACCTGCGTCCAGTCCTTCATACGGCGTCACCTCCGTCAAAGAGCGATAATTGCTCCGGCTCGTAGGCCAGCAGCTTGGGTCGCTCCAACGCCACCAGATGCCGCAGTACCCCGTCCTGCTTCACCCGCAGTCCGTCCGTCATCCGTCCGCCGCAGGTAATAAAATACTGCGCCCGTTTCAGCACCACACCCAGCTTTTTCAGGGCGGCGTAGTCCAACGTGCAGGTGCGCCGGGCGGTGAGGATCCGCCTTGCTGAGGTCATGCCGATGCCCGGCACCCGCAGCAGCATCTCGTAGTCCGCCCGGTTCACCTCCACCGGGAAGAACTCCATGTGCCCCAGCGCCCAGCAGCATTTGGGGTCTAAATTCGGATCAAAATTGGGATGTTCCTCGTCCAGCAATTCAGAGGCGTCAAAGCCGTAGAACCGCAGCAGCCAGTCCGCCTGATAGAGCCGGTGCTCTCTTAAAAGCGGCGGCTTAAAGCCCTCGGGGGCGGGCAGCAGGCTGGACGTGGAGACCGGCATATAGGCGGAGTAAAACACCCGCTTGAGCTTGTACTTCTGGTACAGATTTTGGGTCAGGTTGAGGATATGCCGGTCATTTTCCGGGGTTGCCCCGATAATCATCTGGGTGGACTGCCCCGCCGGGGCAAAGTGGAGCGCCTGCTTTGCCGGAAGCTGACGGATGGAACGGCGGCTCTCGGCAGAACCGTCCCGAATCAGCGCCATGGGTTTTAAGATAGCATCCTTTTTCTTGTCCGGGGCGAGCAGTCCCAGACTTTGGGCCGACGGCAGCTCAATATTGACGCTCAAACGGTCGGCCAGCAGCCCCAGCCGCCAGGTCAGCAGCGGGTCGGCACCAGGAATGGCCTTGGCGTGGATGTAGCCCCGAAAGCCGTAGGTCTCCCGCAGGAGGGTCAGCGCCCGGATCATCAGCTCCGTTGTATAGTCCGGGTTGCGAACGACCGCCGAGCTGAGGAACAGGCCCTCGATATAGTTCCGCCGGAAAAATTGAATGGTCAGCTCCGCCAACTCCTCCGGGGTAAAGGCCGCCCGTCGGGTGTCGTTCGATCTGCGGTTGACGCAGTATTGACAGTCGTAGACACAGCAGTTGGTGAGCAGCACCTTTAAAAGCGTCACGCACCGCCCGTCGGCGGAGAAGGTGTGGCAGCAGCCTGCCATCATGGAGGAGCCCAGCCGTGCCCTGGCGCTCTTCTTGTCCAGCCCGCTGGAGGTGCAGGCGGCGTCATATTTGGCGGCGTCCGCCAGAATTTCCAGCTTGTCCATCAGCTCCATTTGGCTCCCTCCCTCGAATAGAGCTTGTGTTCGTTCGAACTTTTGTTCTATTATGGCAAAAGGAATCCCTGTTGTCAAGAGGGATTCCCTGGAAGGTGTCATAAATGGGACTATGAAATTCAGGGATTCTGATACCAACTCAGAAGCCCGATGCCCAGCGCCGCCCCGGCATTGGCAAGCCACAGGGTCTTATCGGCAAACTGGTCGAGGATCGTGAGGACAGCAAAGGCAACTGCGGCAGTGATCGCATACCGCAGGAGCATCTGCTTCCACTCCCCCGCCCGAAAGCGGCGGTTGGCGTTTTGTGCGATGCAGGCCAGCAGCACCACAGCGAGCAGCCCGATAGAGATGCCCCAGATGACCAGCATAACGGTGGATAGTTCCCCGAAAAGAGACAGATTCAGAAGCAGCAGAACAGTAGTCAGCGGAAAGGCAATAAAGGCGGTGCGGTGCAGGCGTTGGAAGGTGGTTTTCTTAGGAGACCTCCGGGGCGGAATGATTGATCCTTATTGTACATCCATTCAATGTTTTCTGCAAGAAAAGGAATGACCTGAATCGGCTTTCCCGCCTTACGGCAGCACTCGATGACGTGCAGTGTCCCCATAGACCTCCCGTCCCAAAAGGCTATGACCATATCGCTGTATGCCACGATTTTCTCATTTCGGCGCAGGGGCGCTCCCCTGTGATAGCGGCGGTAGTCGGGGCGAAAGATCGTGATCTTGATTTGGTGCTTCAGGGCATAAATCTCAGCGCAGGTATCCACACCCAGCGCTCCCCCGGAGACCATTTCGGTGGTGTCAGGCGGGAGATATTGTTCCAGCGGAATATCGGTCAGGCAGCGGGAACCCACGACAGCAACTATCATGGCAAGGACCTCCGAGTGAGCACATTTTAGATATATTATATATCTATCCAAAACATTATAACACATATTAAGCCCAAAATAAATACATTATAAATGTATTGTGAGGGTTTAATATGGCTATCAAAAGTCTGTCCATTCGCATTGACGAGGAAATGCTGCACAAGCTACACATTGTTGCCGACTATGAAGGACGTTCCGCCAACAGCCAAATTTTAATTTTGATTCGAGAGAGCATTGAGAAATACGAAGAGAAGAACGGTAAGATTGCATTATAAGGGACGCCTCATCCACCATTCCCAAACGCGCAAAACCCGCCTCCCCAAACGGGGAGGCGGGTCTGTTATTCTGTGTCAGTCAGGCAACAGTCAGCATCAGCCGTACAGGTCGCCCAGCTTCTTCAGGTGCTCGTAGCGAGCCATGGCGGTGTCCTCGGACTTCTGGAACAGCTTCTCCGCACGCTCGGGGAAGGAGCGGGTCAGAGCGGAGAACCGGGCCTCGCCCAGCAGGAAGTCGTGATAGCCGGGCTTGGGCTCCTTGGAGTCCAGCGTGAAGGGGTTCTTGCCCTCGGCCTTGAGCGCGGGGTTGTACCGGAACAGGTTCCAGTAGCCGCAGGTGACGGCCTTCTTCATCTCGTTCTGGCAGTTGGTCATGCCGCCCTTAATGGAGTGCAGCTCGCAGGGGCTGTAGCCGATGATGAGGGACGGGCCGGGATAGGCCTCAGCCTCCACAATGGCCTTCAGGGTCTGTGCGGGGTCGGCGCCCATGGCGACCTGAGCCACATAGACGTAGCCGTACTGCATCTGGATCTCGGACAGGCTCTTCTTGGCGATGGCCTTACCGGCAGCGGCGAACTGAGCGACTGCGCCGATGTTGGTGGACTTGGATGCCTGACCGCCGGTGTTGGAGTAGATCTCGGTGTCAAAGACGAAGATGTTGACGTCCTCGCCGGTCGCCAGCACGTGATCCACGCCGCCGTAGCCGATGTCGTAGGCCCAGCCGTCGCCGCCGAAGATCCAGCAGGATTTCTTGTTCAGGTAATCCTTCTGAGCGAGGATCTCCTTGGCCTTGTCGCTGCCGTCAGCCTCCAGCGCGGCGATCAGCGCCTTGGTGGGCTTCTGGTTGTCGGCGGAGGAGTTGTAGGTATCCAGCCAAGCCTGAGCGGCGGCCTTCACATCGTCGGAGGCAGTCTCAGCCAGAGCCTCTACCTTGCCCTTCAGGGCGTCACGGATGGTCTTCTGACCAAAGTACAGACCCAGACCGTGCTCGGCGTTGTCCTCAAACAGGGAGTTTGCCCAAGCGGGGCCCTTGCCCTCGGCGTTGACCGTGTAGGGAGAGGTTGCGCCGGTGCCGCCCCAGATGGAGGAGCAGCCGGTGGCGTTGGAGATGAACATCCGGTCGCCGAAGAGCTGGGTGATAATGCGGGCATAGGTGCTCTCGGCGCAGCCGGCGCAGGAGCCGGAGAACTCAAGCAGCGGGGTCTTGAACTGGGAGCCCTTGACGGAGTTGTCCACCAGCTCCTCCTTGACGGTGACGTTCTTCACGCAGTAGTCAAAGACAGGCTGCTCGGCCAGCTGGGACTCCTGAGGCACCATGGTGAGGGACTGGGTGGGGCACTTGGTCACGCAGACGCCGCAGCCCATGCAGTCCAGCGGGGAGACGGCCAGAGCGAACTTGTAGACGCCCTTGCCCTTGCCGACCTTGAAGTCAACGGCCTTGGTCTGGGCGGGAGCGGCGGCCTGCTCGTCAGCATCCAGTGCGTAAGCACGCAGGGTGGCATGGGGGCAGACAAAGACGCACTGGTTACACTGCACACACTTCTCGGGGTTCCACTCCACCACGTTGACGGCGACGCCACGCTTCTCGTAGGCGGAAGCGCCGTTTGCGAAGGTGCCGTCCGCCATCGGCTCAAAGGCGGAGACAGGCAGGCTGTAGCCGTTCATCTGGTTGATGGGCTGCATGACGTCCTTGACCAGCTTGACGGTATCGGCACGGCCGGTCAGCTCGGCGGGAGCGGCGTCAGGCTCGGGATTGGCCCAGCTGGCGGGGATCTCGTGCTTGACGAAGGCGGTGGCGCCGGCATCGATGGCGTTCCAGTTCTTCTCGACCACGTCACGGCCCTTCTTCAGGTAGGAGTGCTCAGCGGCGTCCTTCATGTAGCCGATGGCGTCCTCTGCGGGCAGGACGTTTGCCAGGGCAAAGAAGGCGGACTGCAGCACGGTGTTGGTGCGCTTGCCCATGCCAACCTTCTGGGCCAGGTCGATGGCGTTGATGGTGTAAAGGTTGATCTTGTGATCGTAAATGAACTTCTTGCTCTCGGCGGAGAGGTGCTCCTCCAGCTCCTCAAAGCTCCACTGGCAGTTGATGAGGAAGGTGCCGCCGTCCTTGATGTCGTTGACGATCTTGAAGTGCTTGGTAATGTAGCTGGGGTTGTGGCAGGCCACAAAGTCAGCCTTGTTGATGTAGTAGGGGCTGCGGATGGGCTTGTCGCCAAAGCGCAGGTGGGAGACAGTGACGCCGCCGGTCTTTTTGGAGTCATACTGGAAGTAGGCCTGGACGTACTTGTCGGTGTGGTCGCCGATGATCTTGATGGAGTTCTTGTTGGCGCCCACGGTGCCGTCGCCGCCG
>CACYLC010000075.1 GCA_902775105.1 Oscillospiraceae bacterium | reverse complement strand
CGGCTTGCAGAAGAACTCCAGCTCCATCTGCTCAAACTCACGGGTGCGGAAGGTGAAGTTGCCCGGAGTGATCTCGTTACGGAAGCTCTTGCCCACCTGACAGACGCCGAAGGGCACCTTCTTCCGGGTGGTGCGCTGGATGGCGGGGAAGTTGACGAAAATGCCCTGCGCCGTCTCGGGGCGGAGATAGACCGTGTTCTTTGCGTCCTCGGTGACGCCCTGGAAGGTCTTGAACATCAGGTTGAACTGGCGGATGTCCGTCCAGTTGTGCTTGCCGCAGGTGGGGCAGTTCACATGATGCTCCTCCACAAAGGCGCTCATCTCCTCCTGAGAGAAAGCGTCAATGGGCTTTTCAATGGAATAGCTGTTCTCCTCCGCCCACGCTTCGATGAGCTGGTCGGCACGAAAACGCTCGTGGCACTCCTTGCAGTCCATCAAGGGATCGGAGAAGCCCCCCAGATGGCCGGAGGCCACCCAGGTCTGGGGATTCATCAGAATGGCGGAGTCCAGACCCACATTGTAGGGATTCTCCTGCACGAACTTCTTCCACCACGCCTTTTTCACATTGTTTTTCAGCTCAACGCCCAGGGGGCCGTAGTCCCAGGTATTGGCAAGGCCGCCGTAAATTTCGCTGCCCGGGAAGATGAAGCCTCTGCCCTTACACAGGGCGACGACCTTTTCCATGGTTTTTGCTTCGTTTTTCATATTGGTTCCTCCTTAAATGAAAATGTGGGGAGCGCTTCATATTCGTACGGGACGGCGTCCCCGACGTCCCGATTCAGGAATCTGGAGGTGGTCGACGGGATGTCGGGCAAGGAGCCGCAAAGCAGCGGGAGTGCCCCGGAGAGGGCAGACGCCGTCCCGTACGCATTGAAAAATGGATCATGCAACAAAAACGCCCCAAGCCAAAGGCTCAGGGCGAACATGTTCCGTCTGTCCGTGGTACCACCTGAATTCAGGATTATCCTGCACTCAAATCCTCTGTAACGGGAGAACCCGGCGGCGTCTACTGGGAATGATGATCCGTCATCCGTTCCGTTGGAGCCGCGGCTCAAAGGCGCCTTCCAGCCTTGCCCACGGGGATTTGCACCGTACATCCCCTCTCTGCGGTGGGTGAAAAGCCGTACTGTTCCTTATCGCAGCCTGTCATGGATGGGGTTAGTATACCATTCGCAAAGGAAATTGGCAAGAGGGATTTTGCCTGTTTTCCGCGGGAAAAAGGCCGGAGTTTGCCACGCATTGCCGTTGATTTGCCTATTGCTGTCTGATATAATAGTGTCCTATCAAAAAATGCGACACGTATCAAATGAACATAGATCACAGGAGTTTTCCATGAAAAAGAATCGAATCATTATATTTTTCCTGTTGTTTGCCCTGGTCGGTTCCCTGTTTGCTCCGCTGACGGCGGGAGCGGTGGATCTGGCCGAGGTCTCCCAGCTGGTACGGCAGAAGGACGTGGACGCCAACGCAGCCCTGCTGGTCAACATGACCGAGGACACCGTCTATTACGAAAAGAACGCCCACGACAAGGTCTATCCCGCCAGCATCACCAAGGTGATGACCGCCATTCTGGTGCTGGAGGCAGTGGACCGGGGCGACCTGACGCTGGACACCCAGGTCACCGCCTCCAGCGAGACTTGGCTGGGCATCCCGTCGGACGGCTCCACCCAGAACATTCAGATCGGTGAGACCATGACGGTGCGGGATCTGCTCTACTGTCTGCTCCTGCCGTCGGCCAACGAGGCAGCCAACATTCTGGCGCAGACCGTGTCCGGGCGGGTGTCTTCCTTTGTGGATCTGATGAACAGCCGGGCGGTGGAGTTGGGCTGTACCGGCACTCATTTCGTCAATCCCCACGGCATTCACGACGAGAATCACTACACCACCTGTTATGACCTCTACCTCATCGCCCGTCACGCCATGCAGAACGAGACCTTCCGCACCATCGTCAGTACAGACGAATACACCGTCCCCCCCACCAATATGAGTGAGGAACGGCACTTTGCCAATACCAACGGACTTTTGACCAACAAGAAATATTCCGGCTATGTTTACGACGACTGTATCGGCATCAAGACCGGCTCCACCGATGCGGCGGGCTACTGCCTGCTGTCGGCTGCCGAGCGGGACGGCACGATTTTGATCTCCGTCGTCATGGGTGCCGATACAACGGTGGACGACGCCGGCACCCATCGCAAGCAATTCTCCGAGTCCTCTGCCCTGCTGAAATGGGGCTTTGACAGCTTCTCCTATCACTCCATTATGGATCTCACCGACCCGGTGGCGGAAGTTCCGGTGACGCTGGGCGTGGATGTGGACAGCGTCCTTGTGGTGCCTGGAGAGAGTATTGATGCGCTGCTGCCCAACGACGTGACGAGCGACGCCTTTACCTCAACGGTAGAGGTGGTGGAGACAGTGGCGGCTCCCGTCACCAAGGGACAGAAGCTGGGCACTATGACCGTCTACTTACAGGGTCAGCCCTACGGCTCGGTGGATCTGGTGGCGGTGGACGATGTGGAGCAGTCCGCCTTTCTCGCCAAGAAGCAGGAGATCGAGGACTTTATCTCCAGCACCTGGTTCAAGGCGGCCCTGATCGTTACGGCCGCGATCATTCTGCTGGTCATTTTGCGGCTCACGGTTTTTCGCCCCAGACGGCGGTACGGCAGCCGCTATACCGGCTCCCGGCGCCAGCGGAATTACCGGGGCGGACGAAGAAGATAATATTACGAACAAGAGACGGGCATCCGCCCGTCTCTTGAATTTGTGATGATTGATTTATGCGGTTGGAGCATCAGCCGAAGTATCTCTCCAGCAGACCCTTAAATGCCTTGCCGTGGCGGGCCTCGTCACGAGCCATCTCATGGACGGTGTCGTGGATGGCGTCCAGCCCCAGCGCCTTGGCCTTCTTGGCAAGCTCGGTCTTGCCGGCGGTAGCGCCGTTCTCGGCCTCCACACGGACACGCAGATTCTCCTTTGTGGAGTCGGTCAACACCTCGCCCAAGAGCTCTGCGAACTTTGCGGCATGCTCGGCCTCCTCATAGGCGGCCTTCTCCCAGTAAGCGCCGATCTCCGGGTAGCCCTCCCGATAGGCGACCCGAGCCATGGCCAGATACATGCCCACCTCAGAACACTCGCCGGTGAAGTTCTCCCGCAGACCCTGCTTGATCTCCTCAGGCACGTCCTGCGCTACGCCCAGCACATGCTCGGAAGCCCAGGTCAGCTCCTCGGACTGCTCGATAAACTTGCTGCCGGGGCACTTGCACAGGGGGCACTTGAAATCGTCGGGCATCTCACCCTCGTGGACATAGCCGCAGATGGGGCAGACATACTTGCTCATATCAAAATCCTCCTTATGTATTGATTTTGCTTGGAAACAGGGAATATTCTTTCCAGTATCGCCATTATATCCAAAGGGGCAAGAGTTGGTCAATGATAACTTTCTAACATTTGCAAATATGATTGAGGTTGACACTTTTTTGGAAACTCCGCCCTCCTTATATTGTCAGTTTGTTATTCTTTTGGCGGAAATTACGGGCAAAAACAGAATTTCTGCAAATTCACCTTGACAAAACCCGCTATGGGCTATATCATATTGTTTACTTCACAAATGCAGCGATTGGGAAAGTAAGTACGGCCACAGCGGCCCAGAGAGGGCGCATCTGCTGCAAGCGCCTGCGCTGTCCGCAACCGAAAGTCCCCCAGGAGCAGCTGACCGAACGGCGAGGCGAAAAATCCGCCCAGTAGGCTCAGACGGGTTCTCTCCCGTTACAGAGAGCACGAGTGCATGGAGGCGCAGTGCGCCAAAATGAATTTAGGTGGTACCACGGAGTTGAACCGCTTCGTCCTAAAAAAGAGGACGGAGCGGTTTTTACGCAAAAGGAGGGCGACCCAATGACGGGAGCGCAGGCGCTGATCGAAAGTTTAAAGCGGGCAGGCGTAGAACATATCTTCGGCTATGCCGGTGCGACGATCTGCCCGGCGGTAGACGCTTTGGCCGGTGCGCCGGAGATCGGCTACACGCTGGTTCGCACGGAGCAGAACGCCGGTCACATGGCCTCCGGCTATTACCGGGTCACCGGCAAGGTGGGCGTCTGCATGGTCACCTCCGGCCCGGGCGCAACCAATTTGCTCACCGGCATCGCCACCGCCTATCTGGACTCCATTCCCATGGTGGCCATCACCGGCCAGGTGCCCAGCTACCTCCTGGGCCGTGACATCTTTCAGGAGGTAGACGTCACCGGCGCTGTCGCTCCCTTCTCCAAGCACAGCTATCTGGTCAAGGACGCAAACGACATTCCCCGCATTGTGGCGGAGGCTTTCCACATTGCCTCCACCGGACGGCCGGGGCCGGTGCTCATCGACCTCCCCATCGACGTGCAGAACCAGGAGCTGAAAAAAGCCGATTTCCCGGAGGAGGTCTCTATTCGCAGCTACAAGCCCAGCGTCCGGGGCAATGAACTGCAGATCAAGCGGGTGGTGGCCGCCATCGAACAGGCAGAGCACCCGGTCATTAACGCCGGCGGCGGCGTATTTCTGGCAAACGCCCAGCAGGAGCTTCTGGAACTGGCGGAGCGGACGAATATTCCCGTCGTGACCACCATGATGGGGCTGTCCCTCCTCCCCGCCCATCACCCCCTCAATCTGGGCATGATCGGCGCCTTTGGCAATGTGGCGGCGAATAAGGCGCTGGCAAAGTCCGATCTTTTGATTATGATTGGCAGCCGGGTAGCCGACCGGGCCATTCTCTCCCCGGAGGTCGTGCAGAGCCGGATGACCATTGTCCACATCGACGTGGATCCCGCTGAGATCGGCAAGAACATGCGGGCGGAGATCCCCGTGGTCGGCGACGTCAAGGCCATTCTCGGCCAGATTCTGGAGCGGATCAGTCCCCGCCCCACCAACGAGTGGCTGGAGAACTTCCAGAACCGGCGTAAGGAGGAGTTGACTCGCCCCTTCCCGACAAAAGAGGGCTACGTTTTCCCCGGTACGATCATGCGCAGGCTGGGTGCCAAACTCCAATACAACGCCGCCGTCTGTGTGGATGTGGGGCAGAATCAGATCTGGGCCTGCAAGCATCTGGCACTGGACGGCCCCCGGTTCCTCACCAGCGGCGGCCTCGGCACCATGGGCTATTCCCTCCCCGCCGCCGTGGGCGTGAAGGTCGCTCAGCCTAGCCGCCAAACCGTAGTCATCTGCGGTGACGGCAGCTTCCAGATGTCCTTCAATGAGCTGGCCGCCATTGCCCATGCCAGGCTGGACATCAAAATCATCCTCATTCAGAATAACGTTTTGGGTCTGGTACGCCAGATTCAGGACACGCCGACTTACCCCGCCGGACCCTTCGGCGTGGCGCTGGACGGCTCCCCCGACTTTGCTGCCATCGCCGCGGCCTACGGCATCCCCAGCCGGGTACTTACTGACGAGCGTGAAGCGGACGAGGCGTTGGACGAGCTGCTCAACGAGCCGGGCGCACGGATGCTCATCTGCATGATTGATCCCAAGGCGACCACCAACGATTAAAGGAGGCCGGACATGAAACAGACCATCTCCGTTCTGGTGGAAAATCAGGCCGGCGTCCTCAACCGCATCACCGGCCTTTTCTCCCGCAGAGCGTTTAACATCGAATCTCTGGCCGTCGGCGTCACGGACGACCCTACCATCTCCCGCATCACCATCATTGTGGACAGCGGCAACAGCGTGGTCGAACAGGTGGAAAAACAGCTGAATAAGCTGATCGAAGTCATTAAAGTCCGGACACTGGAGGAGAATAAGTTTATCGGCCGGGAACTGGTGCTGGTCAAGGTCAACGCCACCCCCAAGACACGGCCGGACATTATGACCATCTGCGAGCTGATGGGAGCCAAGGTCTCTGACATTTCTCCTACCTCCCTGACGCTGGAGCTTTCCGACACCCCCGACCGTATCGACACCTTTGAGGCCATGCTCCGCCCCTTCTCCATTCTGGAGCTGGCGAGAACCGGCGTCATTGCCCTGCAGAAGGGGAATGGGAAGATTTGAATGACAGTCCCCATGGCCGTATGATGTGCGTACGGGATGGCGTCCTCGACATCCCGTCGATGATCGCCGGATTTCCGTGATCGGCGGGGCGTCGAGGACGCCGCCCCGTACGAAATGGG
>CACYLC010000074.1 GCA_902775105.1 Oscillospiraceae bacterium | reverse complement strand
CTCCTTTTTCTCATATTTCTCGGCAATTTTTGCTCCACTTCAGACTAGAACCCCCTATTTTGCCATGGCAAAATAGGGGGTTCTTTGACAGGCTGCAAAGGACATCGGAAGTATTCCGATGTCCTTATTTCTTATCGATTCAGCCTGCCCAAAATCTTATACAGCAGACCATACAGCAGCCCGGCCTCTTCGCTTGTCAGTGCCAGACATTCTCCCATTTTCCGCGGCACTTCAACCGCCCGTTCCTTCAGCGCCTCGCCCTTTTCGGTGACAGTTACAATGAGGCTGCGCTCATCCTGGGTGGAACGGCTGCGGGTGAGATAGCCCTTGCCCTCCAGCTTTTTCAGTACCGGCGTCAACGTGCCGGAATCCAGATAGAGGGCCTGCCCCAGCTCCTTGACAGTCTGGGTCTTTTTCTCCCACAGCACCATCATCAGGATATATTGGGTGTAGGTCAGATCCAGCTCGTCCAAATGGGGCTTATACTGCCGGATGATCTCCTTGGCGCAGGCGTACAGGGGGAAACAGAGCTGGTTTTCCAGCTTTATTGCGTCGTAAATCGGCTCGTCCATGACTCTTCCGCTCCTCCCTGTCAATCGCTGTAGTCGGAGTCCAGAATGATATCAAAGTGCCAATCGGGGCAGCGGGCGCTCAATTCTTCCAGCACTCCATTGCGCACTTGTCGGGCGTCAGCCTGAAAATCTACAATAAGGTCGAACATGATGTGCTGTGTCTCCCGCTCCACATAGAAGCCATGCATCTGCAGAATTTCCGGTCGTTTGGCGATCACTTCCTCCACCGTTTCACGGATACCGCCGAACTCGCCGGAGGTATTGGCCGCGTAGATACCTACCGTCAGGATAATGCCGAACTCCACGAACACATCCGAGGTAATCTGCCGGGTGAGCCGGTGGATTTCCCGGGCAGTGATCTCATCCGGCACTTCGATATGCACAGAGCCGATGATCTCTGTGGGACCGTAATTATGGAGGGTCAGATCGTAGACGCCCCGGACAGCGTCGTAGGAACCGACCTTTTTCTTCAGCGCTTCACTCAGCTCCCTGTCTGCGCGGATACCGATAATACTGTTCAGCGTCTCCAACAGCATCTCCAATCCTGCCTTCAGGATAAAAACGGAGATGATGACGCCGATGATGCCCTCCAGACTGATCCCCCAGATCAGACTGACCACAGCTGCGATCAGCGTGCCAAGGGACAAAATGGCATCAAATAAGGCGTCCGATCCGGAGGCCACCAGGGACTGGGCGTTGATCTCCTCGCCCACTTTTTTGACGTACCGCCCCACCAGCAGCTTTGCCGCAATGGCCACGGTGATGATGATCAGTGAGACAACGGAGTAGCTGGCAGTCTCCGGAGCAATCGCCTTAAGGGCAGATTCCTTCAGTGAGGTCAGACCTGCCATCAGCACGATGACAGCGATAATGACCGACGTGAGATACTCAATGCGCCCGTAGCCATAGGGGTGTTTTTTGTCCGGGCGTCGGCCTGCCAGCCGGGTGCCGATGATTGTAATAATGGAAGAGAGCGCATCGCTCAGATTGTTGACAGCGTCCAGCAAAATGGCGATAGAATTGGTCAGAAACCCGATGACCGTCTTAAACAGCACCAAAACAAGGTTGACGCCGATGCCTACCAGACTGGTACGAACGATTTTACGATCCCGCTCTGTCCTCATGCCTTGAACCCCACAACACGCCTTGCAAAGGCCGCTGCCTCCGCCAGATCTTCTTCGTTGGGGCGTCCCCTGTGCAGAAAGGCAAAGGAGCCCCGGCAGTGGAACTCCTCCTCCGCCACCTCAATGTCGTTTAGCTCAGCAATCTTCTTCACCTGATCGTAGGTGGAGGAGAGCAGCGCCGCCGTACTGAAATTGACCAGTTTGCCGATTCGGTAGTTGTTATCCTCCATAAAGTTCCGGACGGCGGAGTCCACCCCGGCAGCATAGACACTGCTGCCCAAAAAGACCAGATCCGCTTTTTCCAACATTGGAGCGGAGACCTCCACCGCCTCCACACCTACGGCCTTGGCAATCGCCTCCGCCAGCTTTTTCGTATTTCCCGTACGGGAAAAATAGCGCACTGCAATCTTCATCATCTGTCACTCCTCACTGCGCCTTGGCAGCCAGCTCCGCCTCCCGGGCGGCAAGGACGGCTTTCGCCAGCTGGTCGCCGCAGGAGGTGGACTTGACACCGCACCGGATGCCGGAGAGCTTGGAGGCGATTTCCTCCGCCGTCCAGCCGTCCACCAGGGCAGGGATAGCCTTCAGATTGCCGGGGCAGCCCCCGGTAAAGACCACATTGTGTACCACGCCGTCCTCAATTTCCAGCTCAATCAGCTGAGAGCAGGTGCCCTTTGTCCTGTAAGTGTATTCCATATTACAGCAGCTCCTTTGCCTTTGCGTCGATTTGTTCCGGGGTGGTGGTGGGACTGAACCGGGCGACCACATTGCCCTTCCGGTCTACCAGAAACTTGGTGAAGTTCCACTTGATGTTGCTGCCGCCAATTCCCTTCTTCTGGCTCTTGAGGTAAGTGTAGAGAGGCGCTTCGTTGGCACCGTTGACCTCGATCTTGGCAAACTGCTTGAAGGTGACGCCGAAGCGTCCGGTGCAGAAAGTCACGATCTCCTCCTCGGTGCCGGGCGCCTGATTGCCGAACTGGTTACAGGGGAAGTCCAGAATTTCCAGGCCCTCTGCCTGATACTTCTTGTACAGCTCCTGCAACCCGGCGTACTGAGGTGTAAAGCCGCAGCCGGTGGCGGTGTTCACGATGAGCAGCACCTTGCCCTCGTAGTCCTTCAGGCTGACGTCGTTGCCCTTTGCGTCCTTGACGGTAAAATCATAAATGCCCATAACAGTCGCTCCTTTGCAGGCAAAAATAGATTGTGTACAATCTTTGCTTTGATTGTACACAATTTAATTGCAGTTGTCAACTGTATCTTGATATTTTAGAGCAGGAAAATGCAGGGGCATAATACTGCCCCTGCATCCGGTTTTATGCGTCATATCATCGGACGACCAGATGATCTCCCTCCCGATCAATGATAAACCGGGTATTGGGGAGGACATCGTCAGCGATGATCTTCCGGGCAATGAGGGTCTCCACGGTGTGCTGGAGATACCGGCGGAGAGGACGGGCGCCAAAGGCGGGGTCATAGCTCTCCTCCACCACGAAGTCCTCGGCGGCAGGAGTCAGCTCCACGCTGAGCTGTCGGTCAGACAGACGCTTATTGAGGTCGTCCACCAGCAGCTTGATGATGCCGCCGATGTTCTCTCTCGTGAGAGGCTTATAGAACACGATCTCATCCAGACGATTCAAAAACTCAGGCCGGAAGGACTGTTTCAAAAGCCGCTCCACAGCGCTTTTGGCTTCGGGCTTGATGCTGCCGTCTGCGTCGATGCCGTCCAGCAGGTACTGGCTGCCGAGGTTGGAGGTCAGGATGAGGATGGTGTTCTTAAAGTCCACCGTCCGCCCCTGACTGTCGGTGATGCGGCCGTCGTCCAGCACTTGGAGCAGCACATTGAACACATCCGGGTGCGCCTTCTCCACCTCATCAAACAGCACCACGGAGTAGGGCTTGCGCCGGACGGCCTCGGTGAGCTGGCCGCCCTCCTCATAGCCCACGTATCCGGGAGGCGCGCCGATGAGCCGGGAGACGGAGTATTTCTCCATATACTCACTCATGTCGATGCGAACCAGATTGCGCTCCGTGTCAAACAACGTCTCCGCCAGCGTCTTGGCAAGCTCGGTCTTGCCCACACCGGTGGGGCCGAGGAACAGGAAAGAGCCGATGGGCCGGTGGGGATCCTGAATGCCGGCACGGGAACGAAGAATGGCCTCGGCCACCCGGGTGACAGCCTCGTCCTGCCCGATGACCCGCTGATGCAGAATGTCCTCCATATGCAGGAGCTTCTCCCGCTCCCCCTCCATCAGCTTGGAGACGGGGATTCCCGTCCAGCGCTCAATAATGCGGGCGATCTCCTCTTCCGTGACCTGATCCCGGAGGAGCGAACGGCGCTTGCCCCCGGCGGCAATGGCCTCCTCTCTCTCCAGCTCCTGCTGGAGCCTGGGGAGCTGAGAATACTGGATCTGGCTGGCCTTTTCGTAGTCATAGCTGCGCTGGGCAATCTCCAGCTCGGCTTTCCGCTGTTCGATCTGCTCCCGCAGACTCTGCACTCGGCCGATGGCATTTTTCTCGTTCTCCCACTGGGCCTTTTTGGCGTTAAAGTCCTCCCGGAAATCGGACAGCTCCTTCTGGAGCTGGCTCAGCCGCTCTTTGGAGAGATTGTCCGTCTCCTTTTTCAGGGCAGTCTCCTCAATTTCCAGCTGGATGATCTTGCGGGAGATCACGTCCAGCTCGGTGGGCATGGAGTCGATCTCGGTACGAATCAGGGCGCAGGCCTCGTCTACCAGATCAATGGCCTTATCCGGCAGGAACCGGTCGGAGATATAGCGGTCAGACAGGGTGGCGGCGGCAATGAGAGCGTTATCCTGAATTTTGACGCCATGGAACACCTCGTACCGCTCCTTCAGACCACGGAGAATGGCGATGGCGTCCTCAACAGAAGGTTCGTTGACCATGACCGGCTGGAACCGGCGCTCCAGGGCGGCATCCTTTTCGATGTACTGGCGGTACTCGTCCAGCGTGGTTGCGCCGATGCAGTGCAGCTCTCCCCTTGCCAGCATGGGCTTGAGCAGATTTCCGGCGTCCATGGAGCCTTCGGTTTTCCCTGCGCCCACGATGGTATGCAGCTCATCAATAAAGAGGATGATCTTGCCCTCCGACTTGCGGACTTCGTTCAAAACGGCTTTCAGCCGCTCCTCAAACTCGCCCCGATACTTGGCGCCGGCAATCAGGGCACCCATGTCCAGAGAGAAGATGGTCTTGTCCTCCAGACTTTTTGGCACGTCCCTGCGGACGATCCGCTGAGCCAGACCCTCAGCAATGGCAGTCTTGCCCACGCCCGGCTCACCGATGAGGACAGGGTTGTTCTTCGTCTTGCGGGAGAGGATGCGGATGACGTTCCGAATTTCGTCGTCACGTCCGATGACCGGGTCTAATTTCTGGCTTCTCGCCCGCTCCACCAGATCGGTGCCGTACTTTTTCAGGGCATCGTAGGTCTCCTCCGGGTTGTCGGAGGTCACCCGCTGATTGCCACGGACGGCGGAGAGGGCGTTCAGAACCTTTTCCTTCGTCAGGCCGTAGGTCTGGAACAGCTTGGAGAGCGCCCGATCCGGCTTTGCCACAAGGCCGAGGAAGAGGTGCTCCACCGAGATAAACTCGTCTTTCATGGCCTGCGCTTCGTCCTGCGCTGCTTTCAGTGCCTTGTCCATGTCGGCAGAGACGTAGACCTTGTCCGCCTCACGGCCTGCGCCGGAGACCTTGGGGAGCTTCTCTACCTCGGCTCTGGCGGCGGCCTTCAGGCTCTCCGGCTCGGGGCCGATGGCGGAGACAAGCTGGGGGATCAGGCCGTCCGCCTGCTCCAGCAGGGCATAGAGCAGATGGGGCTGCTCGATTTGAGGGCTGCCGTACTCCCGGCCGATCTGCTGGGCAGAGAGCAGCGCCTCCTGGGATTTGCGTGTATAATTTAGGTTGGACATATGGGTCAACCTCCTTTACATGTAAGAATTACGTATTGCTGTGCGTACAGGGCGGCGTCCTCGGCGCCCCGCCGATTATTGCCGGATTTTCGAATCAGGACGTTGAGGATGCCGTCCCGTACGAATTGAAAACGATGTATCAAAAGGGGCGGGTAAAACCCGCCCCTCGATCGTTACTGAATGGCGATCTGCCGTGCCTCGGGAACCACGGGGGTCTCCTTGGGCAGGTTCAGCTTCAAGACGCCGTTCTCATAGCTGGCGGTAATGGCGCTCTCGTCAATACCGGAGACGGAGAAGCTGCGCTGATAGCTGCCGTAGTGACGCTCTCTGCACAGATAATTGCCCTTTTCGTCCTTCTGCTCGGTGGTGTCCTCGTGCTTGGCGGCGATGGTCAGCACGCCGTTATTGAGGTCAAGGCGGATATCCTCCTTGTTGAAGCCGGGCAGCTCGGCGGTGAGCGTGAACTGATCGCCCTCGTCCTTGATGTCGGTGGGGAAGGAGGAGAAGCTGGCTCCCGTATCCTTCCAGAAGCTGCGCTCCATCTGGTCAAACAGGTTCATCAGGCTGTCGTTGCGACGGCCAAAAGGCATCATATACATCATTAACATCCTT
>CACYLC010000073.1 GCA_902775105.1 Oscillospiraceae bacterium | reverse complement strand
GAGCGAGCCTGTCGAGATCGTCGGCCTGTCCGAGGAGAAGAAGACCTCCGTCGTCACCGGCATCGAGATGTTCCGCAAGCTGCTGGACTTCGCTCAGGCCGGCGACAACATCGGCGTTCTGCTGCGTGGTATCGCTCGTACCGACATCGAGCGTGGCCAGGTCATCTGCAAGCCCGGCTCCATCCATCCCCACACCAAGTTCAAGGGTCAGGTTTACGTTCTGAAGAAGGATGAAGGCGGCCGTCACACTCCTTTCTTCAACAACTATCGTCCTCAGTTCTATTTCCGTACCACCGACGTTACCGGCGTCATCTCCCTGCCCGACGGCGTTGAGATGTGCATGCCCGGCGACAACGTGGACATGGATGTTGAGCTGATCACCCCCATCGCTATCGAGAAGGGCCTGCGTTTCGCTATCCGTGAGGGTGGCCGTACCGTCGGTTCCGGCGTCGTTATCGATATCAACGAGTAATTTTGCTCTGAAACAAAAGGGCCGGCAGATTTGCCGGCTCTTTTTGTCATACGAAATGTGATAGAAGGGAGCGCAGAACATGGGAGAATTCACAGATATTTCACCGAGTGAGGTAAAAGACGCCGTAGAAACGGTTGTCGGTGAGGAGGCGGCAGACGCTGCGGCCAATGTGGCGAAATCGGCCCTTGAGTCGCTGGAAAACCCGTTGATCCGTGCGGCGGTCACCATTGTCGTCTGCATCATTGTGGCAAAGATTGTCCTCGCCCTCACCAATAAGGCGATCAAACGGATGAAGCTGGAGCCGACGGCGAACAAATTTGTGGGTTCGCTGATCCGCATCGTTATCTACGCCGTGGCTGTTTTGATCGTCGCCGGGACGCTGGGTGTGGATGTCACCTCGCTTGTGGCGATCTTCAGCGTGGCAGGCGCCGCCTTCGCTCTGGCAGCGCAGAACACGTTGGCAAACTTCTTCGGCGGTGTGCTGCTGTTGGTGACAAAGCCGTTGCTGGCGGGAGAATACGTTGTGGCTGCCGGGACGGAAGGGACAGTGTTGGAGGTCGGTCTGCTGCATACCAGATTCAAATCACTTGATAATCAGGTGATCGTCGTCCCCAACAGCACCCTTGTCTCCGGGGTGATCGTCAACTGCTCCCGGGGCGGCACCCGGCGGGTCAACCTCAAGTTTTCCATCAGCTATGACGCCGATATTGACGCTGTCAAGCAGGTGCTGCTTGAGACCATGGAGGCACATCCCATGGTGCTCCGTGAGCCGGAAGCGCCCTTCGCGCGGGTCACTGCCTATGAGGACAGCGCCGTGATCTATACCGCCCGCTTCTGGTGCAAGGGCACCGACTTCTGGCCGGTGCAGTACGATTTGCTGGAGCAGGTCAAGAAGAACCTGGATAAGGCGGGGATTGAGATCCCCTACAATCACCTCAATGTTCATATCGTGGGACAGAAATAACACAATCCGTCTGAGCACAACCGCTCAGACGGATTTTTGCGTCATATGGGCAAATTTCCCTTGACAGAAAGGGAAATCTGATATACAATAAATTGCTATTCTGGCTTAATAGCCGCATTTATCCTTTCTCACCTGCTAACCAAATTATAGCATAGCCCGCTCACCGGTGCAAGAGCGGGAAGGAAAAGGATAACAACCGAACCGGGCGTGTCGCACTGACGCCCTCTGTACGAATCGGAATTACTGGAAAACGGGAGTGAACGCATCTATGGTCAAAGACGTATACTTCGGCAATACCCTGCGAAAGAGTTTCATTCGCCGGGACGAGATCACCCAGATGCCCGACCTGTTGGAGATCCAGAAGAAGAGCTATCAATGGTTCTTTGATGTGGGTCTGAAGCAGGTCTTTAAGGACGTCGGCGTCATCAACGACTATGCCGGCAATCTGGAGCTGAGCTTCATCGACTACTCCATGAACAAGCCCCCCAAGTACGATGTGGAGGAGTGCAAGGCTCGTGACGCCACGTACTCCAAGCCCATCCACGTGAGGGTGCGTCTGCGCAACAAGGAGCAGGAGATCTACATGGGCGACTTCCCCCTGATGACCCAGGGCGGCAGCTTCGTCATCAACGGCGCTGAGCGTGTCATCGTCTCTCAGATCGTCCGCTCCCCCGGTATGTATTACGGAAGAGAAGAGGACAAGGCGGGGAACGTATTCTACACCACCTCCGTCATCCCCTATCGGGGCGCATGGCTGGAGTATGAGACGGATCTTTCCGACATCTTCTATGTCCGCATCGACAAGAACCGCAAGATCCCCATCACCTGCCTGCTCCGTGCCGTGGGTCTCAAGACTGACGCTGAGATTCTCGAAGTCTTTGGCGAGGATCCCCGCATCGTCGCTACGCTGGAAAAGGACACCTGCAAGACCTACGAGGAGGCCATGCTGGAGATCTACCGCAGACTCCGCCCCGGTGAGCCCCCCACGGTGGACTCCTGCGAGAGCCTGATGGAGGCGCTGCTGTTCGACCCCCGCCGGTATGACCTTTCTGAGGTCGGTCGGTATAAGTTCAACAAGAAGATGGACATCTCCCGCCGTCTTGCAAACCAGAAGCTGGCGACTCCCGTGGCTGACCCCTGGACCGGCGAGATTTTGGCCGAGGCAGGTCAGGTGCTCTCCCGTGAGGACGCCCAAAAGCTGGCCTCTCGAGGCGTCAACGAGGCGGTTCTGGACGTGGAAGGCGTTTGCGTCAAGGTCTTTGCCAACAACGTGGTGGATATGTCCTCCTTCGTGGACTTTGACCCCGAGGAGGTGGGCATCACCGAGCGCGTCCGCATCTCCGTGCTGAAAGACCTGCTGGAGCAGTATTCCGGCGAGGAGCTGAAAAAGGCGGTCGCCGACCATCTGGACGACCTGCTTCCCAAGCACATCACGGTGGACGATATTCTGGCCTCCGTCAACTACCTGAACTGTCTGGCCCACGGCGTGGGCAACAAGGACGACATTGACCATCTGGGCAACCGCCGTCTCCGCTGCGTGGGCGAGCTGCTGCAGAACCAGTTCCGCATCGGCTTTACCCGGATGGAGCGGGTCATCCGTGAGCGCATGACCATTCAGGATCAGGACACGGTCACGCCCCAGTCCCTGATCAATATCCGTCCCATCACCGCCGCCATCAAGGAGTTTTTCGGCTCCCCGTGAGCGCGCCTCCTTCGACGTCCGTGACGTCCACTACAGCCACTATGGCCGTATGTGTCCCATCGAGACGCCGGAAGGCCCCAACATCGGCCTGATCTCCTACCTCGCCTCCTATGCAAGAGTGAACCGCTACGGCTTTATCGAGGCCCCCTACCGCAAGGTGGAAAAGGGCACCTGCCGGGTCACCGATGAGGTGGAATATATGACCGCCGATGTGGAGGATCAGTATATCGTCGCCACTGCACAGGAGCCGCTGGACGAGAACGGCTGCCTTGCCAATAAGCGTGTCACCTGCCGCCACCAGAACGACATTCTGGACGTGGATCGGGAGATGGTGGACTATGTGGACGTCTCTCCCCAGATGATGGTCTCTGTGGCAACTGCCATGATCCCGTTCCTGGAAAACGACGACGCAAACCGTGCCCTGATGGGCGCTAACATGCAGCGTCAGGCCGTGCCCCTGCTGGTCACTGAGGCGCCCATCGTCGCCACCGGTCAGGAGTACAAGAACTGTCAGGACTCCGAGATCTGCGTGCTGGCCGAGGACGACGGCGTGGTGGAGAAGGTAGACGCCAACTTTATCACTGTCCGCTATGACAACATCGGCACCAAGACCTATAAGCTGACCAAGTTCCTCCGCTCCAACCACACCACCTGTATCAACCAGCGCCCCATCGTAGACGCCGGCCAGCGGGTGAAGAAGCGTGAGACACTGGCAGACGGCCCCTCCACCAACAACGGCGAGATCGCCCTGGGTCGGAACATCCTCATGGGCTTTATGACCTGGGAAGGTTATAACTACGAGGACGCCGTGCTGCTTTCTGAGCGCATGGTGAAGGAGGACGTGTTTACCTCCATCCACATCGAGGAGCACGAGATGGAAGCCCGTGAGACCAAGCTGGGCCCGGAGGAGATCACCCGTGATATCCCCAACGTGGGCGAGGACGCCCTGAAGGATCTGGACGAGCGGGGCATCATCCGTGTGGGCGCCGAGGTCACCACCGGCGATATTCTGGTGGGCAAGGTCACCCCCAAGGGCGAGACCGACCTTACCGCCGAGGAGCGTCTGCTCCGTGCCATCTTTGGCGAGAAGGCAAGAGAGGTGAGAGATACCTCCCTGAAGCTGCCCCACGGCGAGAGCGGCATTGTAGTAGACGTCAAGGTCTTTACCCGGGAAAACGGCGACGAGCTGTCTCCCGGTGTCAACCAGTGCGTCCGGGTCTATATCGCTCAGAAGCGTAAGATCTCCGTGGGCGACAAGATGGCAGGCCGCCACGGAAACAAGGGCGTCGTCTCCCGCATCCTGCCGGTGGAGGATATGCCCTTCCTGCCCGACGGCACCCCGCTGGACATCGTGCTGAACCCGCTGGGCGTGCCTTCCCGTATGAACATCGGTCAGGTGCTGGAGGTCCATCTGGGCTACGCTGCCAAGACGCTGGGCTGGAAGGTGGCGACCCCCATCTTCAACGGCGCCAACGAGCGAGATATTCAGGAGCTGCTGAAAGAGGCCGGCCTGAACGAGAACGGTAAGAGCTGGCTCTACGACGGCCGCACCGGTCAGCGGTTCGATAACCCCGTCACCGTGGGCTATGTCTACTTCCTCAAGCTGCACCATCTGGTGGACGATAAGATCCACGCCCGCTCCACCGGCCCCTACTCTCTGGTCACTCAGCAGCCGCTGGGCGGCAAGGCCCAGTTCGGCGGCCAGCGCTTCGGTGAGATGGAGGTCTGGGCACTGGAGGCCTACGGCGCTGCCTATACGCTGCAGGAGATCCTCACCGTCAAGTCCGACGACACCACCGGTCGTGTCCGCACCTATGAGGCCATTGTCAAGGGTCGGAACATCCCGAGACCCGGCGTGCCCGAGTCCTTCCGCGTTATGATGAAGGAGCTGCAGGCTCTGTGTCTGGATATCCGTGTGCTGGACAAGGACGGCAACACCGTGGATATCCGGGACGACGAGGACGAGGATGGGTTCATCCCCGGCCGCGGCAAGGACGGCTATGAGGACGATTACTACGCAAGCGACGAGCGTGAGCTGGCAGCCGCCGGCTACACCACCGGACAGCTGGATGAAGAGGGCAATGTCACCGAGGACACAGATACCCCCGTCTTTGAAGAGGGTGAGCTGTTTTTGGACGACGGCGCTGAAGACTTCATGGATGAAGAATAACAAGGAGGAGGACGAAACATGAGTTGCCCTGAATTTGACGCCATTAAAATTTCCGTCGCCTCCCCGGAACAGATTCGGGAATGGTCCTATGGCGAGGTCAGAAAGCCCGAAACCATCAACTACCGTACCCTGAAGCCGGAGCGGGACGGTCTGTACTGCGAGCGGATCTTTGGCCCAACCAAGGACTGGGAATGCCACTGCGGCAAGTACAAGAAGATCCGGTACAAGGGGAAGGTCTGCGAGCGCTGCGGCGTTGAGGTCACCCGTGCCAAGGTGCGCCGGGAGCGCATGGGTCACATTGATCTGGCCGCCCCCGTCTCCCACATCTGGTACTTTAAGGGGATCCCCTCCCGGATGGGTCTGATTTTGGACATCAGCCCCCGGATTCTGGAAAAGGTACTGTATTTTGTCAACTATATTGTCACCGATCCCGGCTTTACCCCGCTGACCAAGAATCAGATCCTGACCGAGAAGGAATACCGGGATATGCGGGAGAAGTACGAGGACGATTTCGATGCCGGCATGGGCGCAGAGGCGGTCAAGAAGCTGCTGCAGGACATTGATCTGGAGGCGTTGTCCGCAGATCTCCACGAGCAGCTGAAAAACGCCTCCGGCCAGAAAAAGGCCCGCATTGTCAAGCGCCTGGAGGCAGTAGATGCCTTCCTGACCTCCGGCCAGCGGCCTGAGTGGATGATTATTGAGGCGCTGCCCGTCATTCCTCCCGATCTCCGTCCCCTGCTCCAGCTGGACGGCGGCCGGTTCGCAACGAGCGACCTGAACGACCTCTATCGCCGGGTCATCAACCGGAACAACCGCCTCAAGCGGCTGATGCAGCTCAACGCTCCCGACATCATCGTCCGTAACGAAAAGCGGATGCTGCAGGAGGCTGTGGACGCCCTCATCGACAACGGCCGCCGGGGCCGTGCCGTCACCGGAGCGAACAACCGTGCCCTCAAGAGCCTTTCCGACATGCTCAAGGGCAAGCAGGGCCGCTTCCGCCAGAACCTGCTGGGTAAGCGCGTGGACTACTCCGGCCGTAGCGTTATTGTCGTCGGCCCTGAGCTGAAGATCTATCAGATGGGTCTGCCCAAGGAGATGGCCGTCGAACTGTTCCGCCCCTTCATTATGAAGAAGCTGGTGCAGGACGGCGCCGCCAACAACATCAAGTCCGCAAAGAAGATGGTGGACAAGGGCAAGCCCGAGGTCTGGGATGCGCTGGAATTTGTCATCAAGGATCATCCCGTTATGATGAACCGTGCGCCTACGCTGCACCGCCTGTCCATTCAGGCTTTCGAGCCGGTGCTGGTGGAAGGCCGTGCCATGAAGCTGCATCCTCTGGTCTGCACCCCCTTCAACGCAGACTTTGACGGCGACCAGATGGCAGTCCACGTCCCTCTGTCCGCTGAGGCGCAGGCAGAGGCCCGTGTGCTGATGCTCTCCGCCAACAACCTGCTCCGTCCCCAGGACGGCGGCCCCGTCACCGTGCCGACCCAGGATATGGTGCTGGGCTCCTACTACCTGACTTACGAGAAGGATCCTCTGAACGATCCCGCCCGGAGCTACGAGACGCCTGCTGACGCCGCCGGTGCGCTGGACGCAGGGGAGATCAGCGGCGACGACACCGTCTGGGTGCGTGAGCCGGACTCCAAGCGCTATCAGCCCTGGATCCGTACCACCGGTTATCTGGCGAAAGAGGCCGCAGAGAACGGCACGCTGCCGCCGGAGATCTACAAGGTTTTCTACGACGACAACGAGGCGCTTCTGGCCTATGAGGAGTCTATGCTCCGCCGCTCTAAGGAGCTGGTGCGCACCATTGATCTGGACGCCGACATCAACCGGGACGATCTGGATCTCCATGAGCCCATTCTGGTCCGGCGTACCGGTGAGGTGAACGGCGAGACCGTCACCCGGATGATCCGTACCACGGTCGGCCGCCTGATCTTTAACAGCAAGGTACCTCAGGATCTGGGCATGGTAGACCGTACCAACCCCGAGACAGCGCTGCTGCCCGAGGTCAACGAGGTCTGCGGCAAGAAGCTGCTGGGCAAGCTGATTAAGAAGTGCATCGCCACCCACGGCTTTGCGGTTGCCGCTACCATGCTGGACGACATCAAGGCCCAGGGCTATCACTATTCTACCGTCGGCTCTCTGACCGTCTCCATCTACGACATGACCATTCCGCCCGCTAAGTACGAGATGGTCTCCAACAGCGAGAAGCTGGTGGTCAAGATCGAGAATCAGTTCCGCAGAGGCTTCCTGACCAACGACGAGCGCTATCGTCTGGTGGTCAAGGAGTGGGAAAAGACCACGGCGGAGGTCTCCAAGGCGCTGACCGACAACCTGGATCAGTATAACCCCATCTTCATGATGGCGGATTCCGGCGCCCGTGGCTCTCAGGCACAGATCCGTCAGCTGGCGGGCATGCGCGGCCTGCTTGCCAACACGGCCGGTAAGACCATTGAGATCCCCGTCAAGGCAAACTACCGTGAGGGACTGTCCGTTCTGGAGTACTTTATCTCCTCCAGAGGCGCCCGTAAGGGTCTGGCCGATACCGCTCTGCGTACCGCAGACTCCGGCTACCTGACCCGCCGTCTGGTGGACGTCTCTCAGGAGGTCATCGTCCGGGAAGAGGACTGCGGCACTACCGACGGCATCAGCGTCTACGAGATCTCCGAAAACGGACAGGTCATCGAGACCTTTGGTGAGCGCATCAACGGCCGCTACGCCTGCGAAAACATCGTCGATCCCCAGACCGGCGAGGTGCTGTTTGACACCGATACCATCCTTACCGAGGCTGACGCCGATGTGCTGGAGGCTCACGGGATCCATGCCATCAATGTCCGCAGCGTCCTGACCTGTCAGGCACGCACCGGCGTCTGCTCCAAGTGCTACGGCCTCAATCTGGCCATTCAGGAGCGGGTGGGCATCGGCGAGGCAGTCGGCATCATTGCCGCCCAGTCCATCGGTGAGCCCGGTACCCAGCTGACCATGCGTACCTTCCACACCGGCGGCGTCGCCGGCGGCGATATTACCCAGGGTCTGCCCCGTGTCGAGGAGCTGTTCGAGGCCCGCCGTCCCAAGAAGATGGCTCAGCTGGCCGAGATCAGCGGCACCGTCAAGATCGGCAACGTTCACAAGGGCACGCTGGTCAGCGTAGACATTGTGGCGGACGACGGCGATGTGCGCACCTATATGCTGCCCCATGCACAGCTGCTGGTCAAGGACGGCGATCGGGTGGAAAAGGGCTTCCAGCTGGTGCCCGGCGCCCTGTATCCCCAGGACGTTTTGCGCATCCGTGGCATTCATGCCCTGCATGAGTATCTGGTCAAGGAAGTGCTCAAGCCCTACCGCAGCCAGGGCGTTGACATCCACGACAAGCACATCGAGGTTATCTGCCGTCAGATGATGCGCAAGGTGCGTGTGGAGGATGCAGGCGACTCCGACCTGCTCTCCGGCTCCAATACAAGCGTGGTGGCCTACGAGGACGCCTGCAAGGCCATTCAGGCCCGCATTGACGCCGGCGAGACCCATGAGGATGGCACGCCGCTGGTCAAGCCCACCGCAACCCGCTTGCTGCTGGGTATCACCAAGGCGGCGCTGGCCACTGACAGCTTCCTGTCTGCCGCCTCCTTCCAGGAGACCACCAAGGTGCTCACCGAGGCCGCTATCTACGGCAAGGTGGATCAGCTCCGTGGCCTGAAGGAGAATGTCATCATCGGTAAGCTGATTCCCGCCGGTACCGGCCTGGAGCAGTTCCGTGTGGAGGACGATCTGACCGACGAGGGCGAGCCGGAGGCTCGGCAGGAACAGCCTGCTGACACCCCTGCGGAGGCCGTCCTTCCCGCAGCGGAGGAGATCGTCAGCGAAGAGCCCTTCTTTATGGAGGAGTAATTTGTCATAAGCAATCTGAGGAGACTGCTGTGTCCCATGGCGCAGCAGTCTCCCCGGAAAAAGCTGTTGACAAACGATGGGAAAGCGGTTATAATCTATCCGTATTTGCGAGATGATTCGGAGAGATGTCCGAGCGGTTTAAGGAGCCGGTCTTGAAAACCGGTGACTCTCACAAGGAGCCGTGGGTTCGAATCCCAC
>CACYLC010000072.1 GCA_902775105.1 Oscillospiraceae bacterium | reverse complement strand
GACTGCTATCGTTGACGGCGCTCCCACCAAGGAGGAGATCAACGCTCAGATGAAGAGCCAGGCTACCGAGTCCTTCGGCTACAACACCGATGAGATCGTTTCCTCTGATATCGTCGGCATGCGCTTCGGCTCCCTGTTCGACGCCACTCAGACCATGGTCATCAATCTGGACAACGGCACCTCCGAGGTTCAGGTCGTCTCCTGGTATGACAACGAGAACTCCTACACCTCTCAGATGGTCCGCACGATCAAGTACTTCTCCGAGCTGAAGTAATTTAGCGCTCAGATTTACTCTGTGTAGATTTTCAGGCCGCACCCTTTGGGGTGCGGCCTTTTTGACGGCGGGCGAGTCGTGCCTCGCCCCTACGCTCTCTGAACTCTATAACGCTCTCCTTCCCATCGGCTCTATTTTCTGCTACAATCATTCCTGCAAGGAGGGATCTCCATGGAACTGACTGCACCTATTTATTATAAAGACTTCCGCTGTCTGGCCTCCGCCTGCCGGGACAACTGCTGCCGCACCGGGTGGGAGATCGACGTGGACGACGAGACCGTTTCCTACTACCAATCTCTGCCCCAGCCGTTACGGGACAGGATTCTCTCCGGTCTGGCTGAGAATGAGGAGGGAATCTACACCATTCGGCCGGTAAACGGCCAGTGCCCCTTTTTGAGGTCAAACGGCCTTTGCGGTCTGGTTTTGGAGCTGGGCGAGGAGCACATTGGAGACATCTGCGCCCTGCATCCCCGGTATCGGGAGTGGTTTCCCGGGCGGATGGAGATCGGCGTGGGACTCTGCTGCGAGGAGGCCGCCCGGCTCATGCTCGACGACCCCGCCCCGGCGGAGTTTGAGACCTATCTGACCGACGCGGACGCCGACGATGACGACGGGGAGGAGGCTCCCCTCTACCTGCCGCTTCTCGGCATTCGAGACCGGCTGTTTGCGCTGCTGCAGGATCGGAGTCTGCCCCTTCCCCGGCGAATGGCAAACGCCCTGCGGCTGGCAGTGGCAGTGCAGGACGTGATAAACAGGGGAGAACGGCCCGATGAGGACATTGCCCCCTCCGAATGGGAGGCCGAATCGATTGACCCGCAGTCCGTCCTCGCCGCTGCCGTGAGCGTCCATCAGGAGATGGAGGTTTTGGAAACGGATTGGGCGGACAACCTCTCCGAGGCGGCGGCACATCTGAATGGTCTGGACTGGCGGGGATTTTGTGACGCACTGGAAGAGCGGGTCTATGAGTACGAGCATCTCTGTATCTATCTGGTTTTTCGGTACTTTTTAAAGGCGGTCTACGATGAGGACGCGCTGACCAAGGTAAAGCAGATGATTTTAATGGTGCTGACCATGGGGCTGCTGGGCGCTCGTCAATGGCAAAAGACCGGGCGATTCTCCCTCGCTGACCAGATCGAGGTCTGTCGGCAGTACTCCAAGGAGGTAGAGTATTCCGACGACAATATGGAGCTGTTGGCAGAGGCGTTTTTGTTTGAGGAGGAGCTGCGCACGGAAAAGCTGCTGGGATTTTTGGAGCGTGACGAAACCTCCAAATCGTAAGGGGCTGCCACCCGGCCACCCCTGTGCCCCATTTGGGTTCATTCCGTCACCGATGCACCCTGATCCCACAGACCCGCACCCGTCCCCCGATGGAGGGATGGTACTTCCGGTCGTTTTTCTTTCGTTGGGCGTCCATCTCAATGGCGAGAGCCACCCGCTCCTCTGCCTTCCGCTCCAAATCCTCGTAGGTGAGATGAGCAAGACTCTGAGCGGACAGGGGCGGCATGCTCCTGTGCCATGCCCCGGCGTGAAGGCTGACGGCCTCTCCCCTTTCCAGGCGCCGGGTTTTGATCACCGGCTTGCCCTCCGGAACACTCATGTTCCAGACGGTGAATCCATCCTTCTCCCACGCGGCGGCCAGCAGGCAGAACACCCCGGACACATCTCCCCCGGGTATCGGCACCGCCGTCACCTTGGCCACCAGGTTGCCGATACGCTCCAGCTGTTTCTCCACGGTGCCCTTGCCCCGGAAGATGAGCTGGGCCGCCCGGAAAAAGTCTACCCCCAGACGGACGGTGGGGCCGCAGCAGGCCCAGATCAGCTTTTGTCCCGGCAGGGAAAAGCACTTCCGCCGCCAGTCCATGTGGGCAAGATTCCAAAAGCTCTCCCGGCTGTCCGCCGCTGCGACTGCGCCGTTTTTGTTGACCATAAGACAGATATAGGACATAGGCCGCTCCTTTCCTGGTTCAGTCTCTTTTCCTCATCATACCACATCCCGCCCTCGGGGGCAAATGAGCGTTTGCCCCTCCAAAGTTAACGTTAGTTAACTAATTGGACAGATTTCCCTCTCTTTTACACCGTTTTTTCTTGCGTTTTGACCAAACAGGATATATACTGGTATGTGAAAGAAAAAACGATCCCTCTGACATAAAAGAGGCGCTGGGAATCTCCGCGTCCGTCCGATTTGAAAGCGGGAATCTTTGAAAAAAAGAAGAGGTGGATTGTATGACGAACTTATTTGAGACCGATGTGCAGGCGATTAAAAACAAGGCGCTGCAGCATGTGGCGAGACTGGCCTACAATGACGAGCTGACTCCCGCCAATGCGCTGAAGATCCCGGCAAAGATCATTCCCGACGGCACCAAACCCACCATGCGCTGCTGCATCTATAAGGAACGCGCGATTCTGGGTGAGCGTGTGCAGGTGGCCACGGGCGGAAACGTCAGCGGCAGCGCCGAGGCCATTGTACAGGTGATGCCCATCGCCTGCGACGAGTGCCCTGCCGATGGCATCAAAGTTACCGAGACCTGCCGGGGCTGTCTGGCGCACCGGTGTCTGAACGCCTGTCCGAAGAACGCCATTTACTTTGACGAGAAGAGCCGCCACGCTGTCATTGACAAGACCAAGTGCATTGACTGCGGACGCTGCGCCGCCGCCTGCTCTTATAACGCCATCGTGCGGCATGTCCGTCCCTGTGTCCGGGCCTGCACGCCGGGAGCGCTCTCCATCGACCGGGAGACGCAAAAGGCGGTCATTAACGAGGATAAGTGCATCTCCTGCGGCCACTGCGTGTATCAGTGTCCCTTCGGTGCCATTGTGGACAAGAGCTTCATCACCGATGTCATCCGCATGATCCGGGAGAGCGAAAATAACACCAAGTACCACGTCTATGCCATCATTGCCCCTGCCATCGCCGCCCAGTATGACCATGTGCAGGGCGTGACGTTGGAAAAGGTGGTCACTGGCATCAACCTTCTGGGCTTCCACACCGCCATTGAGGCTGCCTGGGGCGCTGACATGGTGGCCTATCTGGAATCTCAGGAGCTGATGGAGAAGGGCTTCCTCACCTCCTCCTGCTGCCCTGCCTTTGTCAATTACATCCATAAGAGCTTTCCCAAGATGGTGCAGCATGTCTCCCACAATCTCTCTCCCATGGCGCAGATCGGCAAGAGCCTGAAGAAGATGGATCCCGGCTGCAAGACCGTCTTTGTCGGCCCCTGCATTGCCAAGAAGACGGAGTTGGATCGGGTCAGGGACTACATCGACTCGGTCATCACCTTTGAGGAGCTGCAGGCCCTCTTCGCCGCCAAGGACATCGACCTTGCCTCACTGGAGCCCACCAAGCTGGACAACGCCTCCTACTTCGGACGGATTTTCGCCCGCACCGGAGGCGTGTCCGAGGCGGTGGCGCAGGCGTACAAGGAGCGGGGTGACGAGTTTGCGGCCAATCCCGCCGTCTGCAACGGAATTGCGGAGTGCAGGACGGCGCTGATGCGGGCACAGGCGGGCAAGCTGCCCAACAACTTCATCGAGGGTATGTGCTGCGAAAACGGCTGCATCGGCGGCCCCGCCTGCCTGAACCATCTGCCCAAGGATACCGCCGAGATCACCAAGTACGGAAAGACGGCGGCAGAGCAGACGATTCTGGGTGCCATTTCGCCGCTGCGGGAGTATGAATGAGATTCGGTGAGCTGCCCCGTCCGTCGGGAGTTTTTGGCGGCGCATGAAACCTGCTTCCGCCCCAACGGCGCACAAAACACTACCGCCCCAAACCTGTAACGGGTTTGGGGCGGTGTTTGTCATTGGTGAATGTATGGGAACCGCTGATTGAATCAAGCTGCGGCGTCTGGGCGGTCTGTTTTCCGCCATTCAGGCCTGAAATTTCTTGAAATCCGTCAGGATTTACCCCCAAGGGGCACTTACGCCTGCAAAATTTTATCTCCGCCCTCTGTCTCCCAATAAGCCCTCGTCTCCTCCGCATTCCGCAGAACCTCCCGGGTCAATGCCTCCACGCTGGGAAACTTCCGCTCCCCCCGCAGGTGCCTGTAAAATGCCACCCGCACCCGCCGGCCGTACAGATCCCCGTCAAAATCCAGCAGAAACGCCTCTACATTGGGCTGACTGACCTCCTCCACCGTGGGACGCACCCCCACATTGACAACGGCAATCTGTTCGGAACCGTCCTCCAGATACACCTTTGCGGCGTACACCCCGTAGGCAGGGACAATGACGCCCGGCTGGAAGTGCAGGTTCACCGTGGGAAAGCCCAGCGTCCGTCCCAGATGCTTGCCGGGCGTGACAAGATCGCTCAAAATATGGGGATGCCCGAGAAACGCCGCCGCCCGCTCCATCTCCCCTTGCTCAATGAGAGAACGAATATAGGTGGAGGACACCCGGACGCCGTCCAGCTCGATTGCCCCGATCACATCACAGCCGATGCCCAGCTCAGCGCACTTTGCCTTCAGCCGCTCCGGGTTTCCCTCGCCCCTCCAGCCGAACCGGAAGTCGTAGCCGCAGACCACATGGACTGCGCCCTGCTCCTTTGCCAGATAGCCGGTGATGAACTCCTCCCACGGCATGTTCATCATTTCGTCAAAGGAGGCGACTAAAATCTCCTCCATGCCATACTGAGACCGCATCAGAAATTCCCGATCCTCCACCGAGGTGAGCAGCGGGACAGAACGCCCCGAGAGCCGTGCGGAGGGATGGCAGTCGAAGGTAAAGGCGGCGGGGACGGCGTTCCGCTCTGCGGCCGCCTCCTTCACCCGCCGGAGCAGCGCCCCGTGGGCAGTATGCACCCCGTCAAAAAAACCCAGGGCGATCACTCGTTGGTTGGTTGACATGGTAAGACCTCAAAATCACAGGAACGGGACGGAAAGGACGCCGTCCCGTACACAAAAAAATTGAAACGGATCGATTTGTACGGGACGGCGTCTACCCTCTCCGGGGCACTCCCGCCGCTTTGCGGCTCCTTGCCCGACGTCCCGGTTGAGACAATCATGCCTCTGGTTCAAAAAAACTCTTTACCGTCCGCATCACGCCGCCCGTCCGCTCTCCCAGCATGAGGAAAGCCCCGTCAGCGTTATACACCCGGTAAAGCCCGTCCGCCCCTTTTGAGCGGAAGTCATTTCCGTTCCGGCAGCGGCGTTCCGATTCTCCGCTGATGGAGATTTCCGGATAGCGGCGGAAATATTGGTCAACGGGCAAGAGCAGAGACTCTGCCGTCCCGTTTTCCGCCGCCGCAATGACCTTGTCAATGGTGACCGCCTGCGCCAGGTCAAACCCTGCCGCCATTGTCCGCCGGAGGGAGGACATGCAGCCGCCGCAGCCCAGCGCAGTGCCGATGTCCTGACAGAGGGTGCGAATATAAGTACCTTTGGAGCATTTTACCCGCAGGGCGTATTCGTTTTCGCCGATTTGCTCCCCCAGCTCCAATTCGTAGACGGTGATGGGACGTGGCTTTCGATCTACCGTCTTGCCCTTTCGGGCCAGCTCATACAGCTTCTGCCCGTTCACCTTGAGGGCGGAGTACATGGGAGGAACCTGCAAAATGTCTCCCCGAAAGCGCTCTAACACCGTCTCTACGTCACTACGGGAGCAGGTGACGGGGCGCTTTTCTAACAGCGCTCCGGTGATGTCCTGTGTGTCGGTGGAGAGACCCAGCCGCAGTCCTGCCAGATATTCCTTCTCCCCCGTCTCGGCAAATTCCACCGCTCTGGTGGCTCGCCCCACAAAGACGGGCAGAACACCGGTGGCCATAGGGTCCAGCGTTCCGGCGTGACCCACCCGGCGCTCGCCCAGCAGCCGCCGCAGCTTGCCGCAGACGTCCATACTGGTCCAGTCCCGGGGCTTGTCGATAATAATGATTCCGGTGGGCATGGGGATACCTCCGAGTTCAGAGTTTAGATAATATGTAATGACCTCCGATTTGCAGAAACGCGGATTTACCTGTATACTACAGATCGCTACAATCAAGGTAACAGGGATTACCGCATACAA
>CACYLC010000071.1 GCA_902775105.1 Oscillospiraceae bacterium | reverse complement strand
GCTTGTCTTTTGTCATCCATATGGATTGAATTTTTGAAATGGGGCTGATATAATATTCAGAACAATTATAAGGAGGCTTCCTATGGAGGAGAAACGCCGTACCATCGGCTATGTCTGTCCCAGTTGCCATCAGAGCGTGGCGGCGGATCGGAGCCTGTTTTCCCTGTCTGTGGGTCATATGAAGCTGCCCTGTCCCTGCGGAAAGTCGGAATTTCTGGTGGACTATCTGGAGGGAGGCGGCTATCAGTTCAGCGTTCCTATCAGTTCAGCGTTCCCTGCGCCGCCTGCGGAGAGACTCATCAGGTGACGCTGACGGGACAGCAGCTCATGGGGCACAAGATCCTCGGCTTCTCCTGCCCCAAGACGGGCATCGACTCCTGTTATATCGGGGAGGAGGGATCGGTCTTTGCCGCCCTGCCTCGATTGGAGCAGACGCTGGACAAGCAGGTCGGGCGCAAAGAGGATGACGAGGGTGTTTTCCTGGACGAGAACATTATGACCGAAGTGCTGGGAGAGCTGAAAGACATTGCTCAGCGTGGAGATATTTCCTGCACTTGCGGTTCCAAGCGGTTCTCCGTTGATATTCATTACTCCTCAGCGGAGCTGCACTGCGCTGACTGCGGCGGGGTGCTTCGTCTTCCGGCAGCCACTATGGACGATCTGGGAGATTTGTGTGCCAAGCCAAAGCTGACGATCCACGGGCGCAAATAAGTTCATTTACCTGCCTGCAAAAAGAAAGGAGCTGGAATTTATGGTCAATACCGACGCTTCCACGAAATTTGTCAAAGAAGGTCTGACCTTCGACGATGTACTGCTCATCCCCGCAGAGAGCAATGTCCTCCCCTCGGATATCGACCTGCACACCCAACTGACAAAGAAGGTTCGGCTGAATATCCCCATCATGTCCGCCGCCATGGACACCGTCACAGAGTACCGCATGGCCATCGCCATTGCGAGAGAGGGCGGCATCGGCATCATCCACAAGAATATGTCCATCTCCGCTCAGGCGGAGCAGGTGGATATGGTCAAGCGCTCGGAAAACGGCGTCATTACCAACCCCTTCTGGCTGGCTCCCGGCCACACCATCGGTGAGGCGGACGACCTGTGCGCCAAATACCGCATCTCCGGCGTGCCCATCTGCGAAAAGGGCGGCAAGCTGGTGGGCATTATCACCAACCGGGACATGAAGTTCGAGACCGACCGGGATCGGCTCATCTCCGAGGTCATGACCAAGGACAATCTCATCACCGCCCACGAGGGCATCACCCTGGACGAGGCGAAGGAGATCCTCCGTCAGCACAAGGTGGAGAAGCTGCCCATCGTGGACGATAACGGCTGCCTCAAGGGCCTGATTACCATCAAGGACATTGAGAAGGCAGTCGCCTATCCCAACGCCGCCCGTGACGAAAAGGGACGCCTGATCTGCGGCGCTGCCATCGGCGTGACTGCCGACCTGATGGACCGTGTGGCTGCGCTGGTAGAGGCCGGTGCTGACGTCCTCTGCCTGGACTCCGCTCACGGCCATTCTCAGAATATTATCCGCAACGTGGAGCGCATCAAGGCGCTGTATCCCGACGTCCAACTCATTGCCGGAAACGTGGCTACTGCCGCAGGCTGCGAAGCGCTGATCAAGGCCGGCGTGGACTGCGTGAAAGTCGGTATCGGCCCCGGCTCCATCTGTACCACCCGTGTGGTGGCCGGCATCGGTGTCCCTCAGATCACTGCCGTTTACGACGCTGCCTGCGTCGCCGCTAAGTACGGCGTGCCGATCATCGCTGACGGCGGCATCCAGTATTCCGGCGATATCGTCAAGGCGCTGGCAGCCGGCGGCAATGTGGTCATGCTGGGCTCCCTGCTGGCAGGCTGCGACGAGGCGCCCGGTGAGACGGAGATCTATCAGGGCCGTTCCTTTAAGACCTACCGTGGCATGGGTTCCATCGCCGCCATGAACAACGGCTCCAAGGACCGTTATTTCCAGGCTGGCAAGCGCAAGCTGGTTCCCGAGGGCGTGGAGGGCCGTGTGCCCTACAAGGGACTGCTGACCGACACCATCTTCCAGATGATCGGCGGCATCCGCTCCGGCATGGGCTACTGCGGCGCAGCCAATGTCCCCGCCCTGCAGGAGAAGGCGCAGTTCGTCCGCATCACCTCCGCCGGACTGAAGGAGAGCCATCCCCACGACATCTCCATCACCAAGGAAGCGCCGAACTACTCGGTGCGGTAAGATTCGCATGCGTCAAACGCCCGCCGCACATTGGCGGGCGTTTGCGACCATATTTGAAATTGGCGTCGGGACGTCGAGGACGCCGTCCCCTACGCACAGCAGGCGTATTCGTACGGGACGGCGTCCTCGACGTCCCACTGATTTCCGCCCCACGATAAATGATTACTTGAGAAACGGAGTCCTTACATATGGGTAAGATTTTCAAATTCCACACCGACGTGGATACCGACCAGATCATTGCCTCCCAATATCTGCTTTACCCCACGGTGGAGGAGATGAAGAGCCACGCTTTTGAATCGCTGGACGACTCCTTTGCCAGCCGGGTACAGCCGGGGGACTATGTGGTAGCGGCGGAGAACTTCGGCTGCGGCTCCTCCCGGGAGCAGGCTCCGGCAGTGCTCAAGGCGCTGGGCGTCAAAGCCGTCGTCGCCAAGAGCTTTGCCCGCATCTTCTTCCGCAACGCCATCAATATCGGCCTGCCCGTCATCGTCTGCAAGGAGCTGTACGACCACGTCAATGATGGGGAGGAGATGGATCTTTCCCTCATCGACGGCACTGCTGAAGTGAACGGGGTGACCTATGCCTGCACGAAATTGAATCCCTATATGCAGGACATTTTGAACCAGGGCGGTCTTTTGGCCTCCCTGAACCGAGAGGAGGCGTGAGCAATGGGCATGACACTGGCTGAAAAGATCATCGCCTCCGCCGCAGGTGTGGAGTCCGTCCGCCCCGGCGACATCCATACCGTGGAGCTGGACTACCTCATGAGCAATGACGGCACCACCCATCTCACCATCGACATGTACAATAAGCTGGCTCATCCCCACATTGCAGATGTCAGCAAGCTGGTCTGGATCGTGGATCACAATCTGCCCTCGGACAGCGTCAAGACGGCAGCCAGCCATAAGAAGATGCGGGACTTCGCGAAGCAGAATGGCATTGCCTTCTACGAGGGCAAGGGTGTCTGTCACCAGATTATGATGGAGCACCATGTCCGTCCTGGACAGCTCATTTTCGGCGCTGACAGCCACACCTGTGCCTATGGCGCATTGGGCGCCTTTGGCACCGGCGTGGGCTGTACCGACTACCTTTACGCCATGGTCACTGGCAAGAGCTGGGTGCTGGTGCCGGAGAGCCTGAGATTCAATCTGACCGGCAGGCTGAATCCTGGTGTCACCGCCCGTGACCTGATTTTGACCATCATCGGCCGCATTGGAGCCAACGGCGCCAACTACAAGGCCATGGAGTTCGGCGGCGAGGGGCTGAAGACCCTCACCATGTCCGACCGTATCGCCATCTGCAATCTCTGCGTGGAGGCGGGGGCGAAAACTGCCCTCATGGAGGCGGATGAGGTGGCGTTGGACTATCTGGCACAGCGGGGGAGAGCGCCTAAGCATGTTTTCCACGCCGACCCGGACGCCGCCTATGCCGAGACCTATGAGATTGATATGACTGAGATCGTACCCGTTGTGGCAAAGCCTCACTTTGTCGATCAGGTGGTGCCGGCGTCCCAATGCCTGGGTACCCGCATTGACGAGGCTTTTTTAGGCTCCTGCAACAACGGCAGAATGGAGGATTTACGAGCCGGTGCCGCCATCCTGAAGGGGAGAAAAGTGGCGGACAGTGTTCGTTTTCTAGTCGTTCCTGCCAGCGGTGAGATTTACCGCCAGGCGCTGGAAGAGGGCTTGCTGAAAATTTTCATGGAGTCCGGGGCGATCGTCATGAACGCCAACTGCTCTGTCTGTTGGGGCAGCTGTCAGGGCGTCATCGGAGAAGGGGAGACCCTGATCAGCACCGGCACCCGCAACTTTAAGGGGCGGGCCGGACATCCCAACTCCTTCGTCTATCTTGCCTCCGCCGAGACGGTGACAGCCTCTGCTGTTGCCGGAGAAATCACCACCGCTGACCGGCTGCCCAAACTGGAGGATTGACAAAATGGCTGAGACCTTTACTGCCCGCATTTGGGCGCTGGGAGACGATATCGACACGGATATCGTCATCCCTACTGAATATCTGGCACTGAAAACGGTGCAGGACATGACTCCTTATGCCTTTTCCCCTCTCCGCCCGGAGCTGGCCGCCCAAATTCAGCCCGGTGACGTTATTGTGGCAGGCAAAAACTTCGGCTGCGGCTCTTCCAGAGAGCAGGCGCCGGAGGTCATCAAGGCGCTGGGGGTCAAGGCAGTGATCGCCGGCAGCTTTGCCCGCATCTTCTATCGCAACGCCATCAATAACGGCCTGCTTCTGATTGAATGCCCCGCGCTTTGTACAGATGTGCAGGACGGGGACGAAATCACTGTAGAGGTGGGTAAGTCTATCACTGTAGGCGGCAGAACCTACCCCATTGGCGCACTGCCGGAGAATCTCCTGGACATTATCAACGCCGGTGGTCTGGTGAAGGCCATGCGCAAACGGAACGGACTGGATTGAGAGGTACACATGGGAGCGACATTTATTGAAAAGCTGCTGCGTCGGAATACCGGCATTGCAGATGCTAAATGCGGCGATATCGTCACCGCCAATGTAGACCGGGTGATGATTCACGATATTTTTATTCCCTTTGTGAAAGAAAAATTTGAGGAGATGGGTTTTACCGAGATTTGGGATCCGGATAAGGTTGTGCTGATTTATGACCATCTTGTCCCGGCCAGTCAGCTGGACGACCCCCGGCATCACCGCATCGGCAACGAGTTTGCGGCAAAATACGGCTTGACCCATGTCCACCGCTCCGACGGCATCTGCCATCAGCTCATGACTGAGGCGGGCTATGTCAAGCCGGGCAATGTGGTCTTTGGTACCGACAGCCATACCACCACCTACGGCTGCGTGGGGGCGTTTTCCTCCGGTATCGGCTATACCGAGATGGCGTCTATTCTGGGCACCGGCACCCTGTGGGTGAAGATCCCGGAGACAATCAAGGTGGTGATTGACGGCGAGCTGCCCGAACATGTCACCTCTAAGGACGTGATCCTGCGGCTCATCGGCGACCTGACTGCCGCCGGAGCATCCTACTGTGCGTTGGAGTTTTCCGGCTCTACCGTGGAAAATATGACGGTTGCGAGTCGGATGACCATGGCGAACATGGCGATCGAGGCGGGAGCCAAGTGCGCCCTCTTCACCCCGGACGAAAAGACGGCGGAATACTGCGCCGTGGAGTTGACCGAGGACATGAAAACCCTCTCCGGAGACCCGGACGCAAACTATCTGAAAACGATCCACTATCAGGCAGAGGAACTGGTTCCGGCGCTGGCCTGCCCCTCTCAGGTGGACAAGATCCGCCCGGTCAGCGAGCTGGAGGGACTGGAGATCGACCAGGTTTTTCTCGGCTCCTGTACCAACGGGCGACTGGAAGATTTGAGGACGGCGGCGGCCATTGTGAAGGGCAAGACGGTTGCCCCCTTTGTCAAGTTCATCGTCACTCCCGCAAGCCGGAAGATTTATCTCGAGGCGCTGGAGGACGGTACACTGGACACGTTGGCGGCGGCAGGTGCCATTATTACCCATCCCGGTTGCGGCCTCTGCTGTGGACGGACAGGAGGCATCCTCACCGACGGTGAGCGGGTGGTTGCCACTAACAATCGTAACTTCTTAGGAAGAATGGGAACGTCCAAGGTGGAAATCTATCTGGCCTCTCCCGCCACAGCAGCGGCATGTGCTGTCACAGGAAAAATTACATTGCCCTGATAAACGAAAAAGACATCCTCTGGAAACCGGAGGATGTCTTTTCTGCTGCCGTGGAACAATGGTCAGGACTCCATGTGTTTGCCCAAAAAACCGGAGATGGTCTGCACCAGCTTGTACTCTGTCTCGCCCACGCCTTCGCCCGGCTCCTTGCAGCCCAGCAGGACGCAGCCCATGACGTCGCCTTCCGTCAAAATGGGTGCGGCCAGAGCAATGCCCAGATCGTTCGGGCCGTCCTCGGTGATTGGGATCTCCTCTGCCCCGGAGTGGAACTGGTAGAGCTGTCGTCCTTCCATAATGTGCTCCAGACCGCCGGAGACACGCTTTTCCAGAAACTCCCGCCTGGGTGCACCGGAGACGGCAATGACGGAGTCTCGGTCGGTGATGATGGCGGGACAGCCGGTCGTTTTAAACATGGTCTCGCACATCTGACCTGCCACAATTTGCAGGTCGCCCATCAGGGAATACTTCTTAAAAATGACCTCGCCGTCCTTGTCGGTGTAGATCTCCAAGGGGTCACCGTCACTGACAATATTGGCGGTGTAGACCTTGTCCTTCTGGTTCCGGGCGGACTGCACTAGCGTGGCTGTAAGGTCAATGGAGGTGTGTTCCGCCGTCTCGCCCTCTCTGGCAAGCTGACCGCTGCGGAGGATGGCGTCAATGTCCGCCTTGAGCCGGATGTCCAGATGG
>CACYLC010000070.1 GCA_902775105.1 Oscillospiraceae bacterium | reverse complement strand
TACTTCTATTCTAAAGGATTTCTTCTTTATGCTCTACTCTTTTTTCAAAAACAGGGTCGGGTGTCTGTACACCCGACCCCAACATTTATTATAGAACCTCTTTTTCTACCATTACGAGCGAGTCCCGTAAAAGATGGATGGCCGTAGGGGCGCACACTGTGCGCCCCTACAAAACTATTGCAGAATTCAGATACCCCTGCTAAAATAATACAAATCAACCATTTCCCATCAAAGGAGCGATCCCTATGACATCTCTGGAATTACAGGGCCAGGCCGCCAAGTCCGCCGCCCAGACCCTTGCCACTGCCGGCACGGCACTGAAAAATCATGCTCTGGACGCCATTGCAGACGCCCTGCTTGCCCACACATCTGACATTCTCGCCGCCAACGCCGCCGATTTAGAGGCCGCTCAGGCAAACGGCATGACCGTCAGTATGCAGGACCGCCTGCGCCTGACGGAAGAGCGCATCTCCGGCATCGCCGACGGCGTCCGTCAGGTCGCCGCTCATCCCGACCCCATCGGAGCTGCCGTCTCTGAAGTGGTCCGTCCCAACGGCCTGCGGATCAGCCGCCGCCGTGTGCCGCTGGGCGTCATTGGCATCATCTACGAGGCTCGTCCCAATGTGACGGTGGACGCAGCCGCCCTCTGCCTCAAGTCCGGCAACGCCGTCATCCTCCGGGGAGGAAAGGAGGCTTTCCGCTCCAATCAGGCGCTGACTGAGATCATGCGGGGCGCTTTGGAAGCGGCAGGTCTGCCGAAAGACGCCATCTCCCTCGTACAGGATACCAGCCGGGACAGCGCCAACGAGCTGATGAACCTGACGGCGTATCTGGACGTTCTCATCCCCCGGGGCGGACGGGGCCTGATCCGTGCCGTCACTGCCAACGCAAAGGTTCCGGTCATCCGCACAGGCGAGGGCGTCTGCCACACTTATGTGGACGAGTCCGCCGATCTGGAGATGGCCTGCAATATCGCCTACAACGCCAAGTGCTCCCGCCCCTCCGTCTGCAACGCTATGGAGTGCCTACTGGTGCATGAGGCGGTAGCCGCCGAATTTCTGCCTGTGGTCAAGGCTCGTCTGGACGAAAAGAGCGTAGAAATTCGGGGTGACGCCGAGGTGCAGGCGATACTGGGTCCTGCCGTCGTTCCCGCCATTGAGGAGGACTGGGACACCGAGTACGGCGACTATATTCTGGCAATTAAGGTAGTGGGCAGTCTGGAGGAGGCCATTGATTTCTGCAACCTCCACGGCTCCGGCCACAGTGAGGCTATTGTCACGGAACGCTATTCCGCCGCCGAACAGTTCCTGAACGCCGTGGATGCCGCCGCTGTCTACGTCAACGCCTCCACCCGCTTCACCGACGGCGGTGAGTTTGGTCTGGGTGCGGAGATTGGCATTTCCACGCAGAAGATGCACGCACGGGGGCCCATGGGTCTGAATGAGCTGACCTCCACCAAATTTGTCATTCACGGAAACGGGCAGGTACGGTAATGTCGGACACCATCGCCGCCATCGCCACCGGTCAGGTGCGCAGCGCCATCGGCATTCTACGTCTCTCCGGCAAAAATGCCGTCTCCGCCGTCTCCGCCTGCTTTACCCCTCAATCAGGGAAAGCCCTGACGGACTACCCTCCCAATCGGCTGGTGCTGGGCGTTTTGCGGGACAGCGAGGGCGCAGTCATCGACCACTGCCTTGCCACCTACTCGAAGGCGCCTCACAGCTATACCGGAGAGGATACGGCTGAATTGCAGTGTCACGGCTCTCCTACCGTGCTGACGGCCGGGCTGGAGGCGCTGTTTCAGCACGGCGTCCGTCAGGCAGAGCCGGGAGAGTTTACCAAGCGTGCCTTTTTAAACGGACAGTTAGACCTCATTCAGGCAGAGGCGGTGGCCGATCTGATTGACGCCCAGACCGCCGCCGCCGCCCGCAACGCCGCCGGGCAGCTGAGTCGTACCATGACCCGGCAGATTGAGGCGGTGGCCAGCAGTCTCACCGACCTTCTGGCCCACTTCCATGTAGTGCTGGACTATCCCGACGAGGACATCGAGCCGTTTGAAGCCCGGGAGATCTCTGATACACTGGGTCATGCCGCAGATCAGCTCTCCCGTCTCAGGGACACCTACCGCCGGGGACGGCAGCTCACCGAGGGCGTCCCCTGCGCCATCGTTGGCCGCCCCAACGCCGGTAAGTCCTCCCTTCTAAACGCCCTGCTGGGCTATGACCGGGCCATTGTCACCGCTATCCCCGGCACCACAAGAGACACAGTGGAGGAGCGATGCGTGCTGGGGGGTGTGCTGCTCCGGCTCATCGACACCGCCGGACTGCGGGAGACGGCGGATGTGGTGGAGCAGCTGGGCGTTCAACGCAGCCGGGATGCGCTGGCTCAGGCGGAGCTGGCACTGGTGCTGCTGGACGGCAGTCAGCCCCTCACAGACGAGGACAGGGCAATTTTGGAGTTGTCCGACTCCTGCCCCTATCGGCTGGTGCTGATAAATAAGTCTGATCTTCCCACTGTATTAACGCTGCCTGAAAAAACAGCATCTCTCACCGTCAGCGCAAAAACCGGCGATGGTTTAGAGTCTCTGGAGGCCGCCATTCGGGAGCGGTTTGCCCACGATCTTCCCCGTCAGGGGGAGATGCTGACCAACGCCCGTCAGGCGGAGGCTGTGGGCCGGGCGGCAGAGTGCCTTTCCGGTGCGTCAAAGGCGCTGGAACAGGGTCTGACTCCGGACGCCGTGCTCTCCGATGTGGAGGCCGCCCTCGCCGCTCTGGGTGAAGTCACCGGCCGCTCGGTGACGGAGGATGTGACCGGGCGCATTTTTGAACGGTTCTGCGTAGGAAAATAGTCCTGTTCCCCTTGAAGAATCGGTCGTGCCTTGGTATAATAATGTCTGCTGATTCGGGGGATTGATGGAATTGGCAGACATGCAAGATTTAGGTTCTTGTGGAGAGATCCGTAAGGGTTCGAGTCCCTTATCCCCCATATCAAAAGACCGCCGAGGATGGCTTTTCCTCGGCGGTCTCTTTTGTTGTCCTTGTTTTCCGGATCATTTCGGGTAAATGATATCGTTGATCTTCAGGATCTGTATCCCGCCTTTGAGCTGCTCTACCACCGTGTAGTCCACCACGGCATCGGCGTTCAGGCCAAGCGCCTGATTGATGTCGATCTTAGAGACACGGAGGACAAAATACACATCGTCCCGGAACAGCGTCTCACGGTTTACCTCTTCCAGACCCAGCGCCTCCAGCTTTTCATAGTAAAGGGGCGTATACACCGTCCAGCCCCCGGTGGAGAGGACGTTTACGGTTATTCTGGGGAACTCCTTTTGGATCTGGTAGCTACCCATGGTGCTGCGGGTATCCCGGATATAGATATTTTCCGGGTGCTTTGCCGCATAGGAGATGTATTGATCCCGGTTTTTGCCGAAGCTTGTCTGCAGCTGTTTTGCGGAACGCCAGCCCCATGCACCTCCTGCCAGAAACAGCACGCACAGCCCGGCGGAGATCCAGCGCTGAACCTTCTGCTTCGTCAGCCGGACGGGCCGCTGCGAGAAGAGGATCGTCAGCCCGGCAAGGGCGGCGCTGATGTTGAGCAGCCGCAGCGACACCTCCACCCGGTTGGGGAAGCGCCCCCGATAGGCGATGACCAGCCAGCTGCAGGCCAGACCGAAAATCAGCAGGACGGGAATGGTGAGATAATTGTTCCGATCCCGGACGGTGAGCACGACGGCAGCCGCCACCATCAGCAGCGGGAGCGCCAGGGACAATACCTCCAGCACCGTTATATTCTCCACATTTTCGATCAGCAAAAACTTTGCCGTCCGGTTAAACGTATTCCGAATGGTCTGCGCCGGAGTGGAGGGGGCCTCCAATGATTTGGCGTATTCATAGAGCTGATGGATGTTTTCCGGGCTGAACTCTTCCAGCATACAGTAGTCATAGTGAGACACGGTGAAATACTCTGCCCTGTCATAGCCCAGAGCCTGCAGCGCCTCCTCATGCCCGTCATAGCTGGGAAAATGGGAGTAGTCCTGTAAATAGACCCGTTCGTCGTTATAGGTAAAATAGTCGCCCCAGTCCCGATAGGCCCACTTTTGGATGCCGACGGAGGCGCCCAGGCAGATCAGTGCGGCCAGCGGGATCAGCCAGCACTTTTTCTGGGAGAACATCTCCTTACCGTATTTGTACAGCCAGATCACACCCAGAAACGCAGTAGTCAGGTAGCCGAAATAGTCCCGCAGTTGATAGCTCAGCAGGTAGAGCAGCAGAATATTGGCCAGATAGCCGGGTTTGAGATCCTTCTCCTTGGGCTGGAGCACGAAGCAGAGCAAGACGATCGCCGTCACAAAGCCGCCGCAGGTCGTGAAGGTCAGCCGCATGATCCACTTCAGCCAGATGGCGGAAATGCTTCCGACAGCAGCGCAGGACACCAGAATCGGATGTTTGGGAAATCGCTCCAGCAGCCGATAGAGCAGGGATACGATGGCAAACAGACAGATGCCCAGCATCACCCACTTGTACCAGCAGATGCTGATTCCGGTACTGTAACATTTGCTGATCAGCCAGGACAGAGGATATCCGATAAAGATGGCATGGGCATCCGGCGTCCCGGTGTAGCAGCCGTTCAGAATCGAAATCATGGCCACATCGTCATTGGTCTCAAAGGAAAAGGTGATGGTCAGGTTGGCCAGCAGCAGAAAGCCCCCGGAGACCAGCAGGGCCAATAACAAATTACGACGCCAATCAACTTGCTTCATATCAATGACTCCTTAACTGACATATTATGATTATTATACCAAACAACCACGCGGGATGCAATAATGCTGCAATGACAAACTCTGTTACACTGGCGTTTCACCTGAATTTTCCGGCAAAATGATATTTTCCTATTGACAACCCTGTTCCGCCCTGCTATAATGCAATAAACCTACCCGAAAAATAGGGTTTTCAAGGAGGCGACAGGGATGCCGGTACGGTTTGAACAGCTTCTGCGGAGCAATTTCCGCTGTGGACGAATGTGTTACTCCCGGACACTTGATGTGGCTGGGCGCCTTGCCGCGCCGTTTTGTCCGCAGTATCCGTGCTGACTGCGCTGCCATATCATTTGTCCGGGAGCTTGTACCTGCCCCCGGTTTTTTATTTCCTATCATTTAAAATAAAATCGATCCAATGAAAAGAAAGAGGTTATTGCCATGAGCGATCATCAGTATAAATTCGAGACCCTTCAGCTTCACGTCGGCCAGGAGCAGCCTGATCCCGCTACGGACGCCCGTGCCGTTCCCATCTATCAGACCACTTCCTACGTTTTCCGCAACAGCGCCCACGCCGCTGACCGTTTCGGTCTGCGGGACGCCGGCAACATCTACGGTCGTCTGACCAACTCCACCCAAGGCGTGTTTGAAGAGCGCATTGCCAAGCTGGAGGGCGGCGTCGCCGGTCTGGCGGTGGCCTCCGGCGCAGCGGCCATTACCTACACCATTCAGGCGCTGGCGCAGAAGGGCGACCACATTGTGGCCCAGAAGACCATCTACGGCGGCACCTACAATCTGCTGGCCCACACCCTGCCCCAGTACGGCATCGAGACTACCTTTGTGGACGCCCACGATCTGGCCGCAGTAGAGGCCGCCATTCAGGAGAACACCAAGGCCGTCTATCTGGAAACGCTGGGCAACCCCAACTCCGACATTCCCGACATCGACGCCATTGCCGCCATTGCCCACAAGCACGGCCTGCCGCTGGTCATCGACAACACCTTTGGCACCCCCTATCTGATCCGTCCCATTGAGCACGGCGCTGACATTGTCGTCCACTCTGCCACCAAGTTCATCGGCGGCCACGGCACCACGCTGGGCGGCGTGATCGTGGACTCCGGCAAGTTTGACTGGAAGGCCAGCGGCAAGTATGCCCCCATTGCCGAGCCCAATCCCAGCTATCACGGCGTCTCCTTCGTGGACGCCGCCGGCCCCGCCGCTTTTGTGACCTATATCCGTGCCATTATCCTCCGGGACACCGGCGCCGCCATCTCCCCCTTTAACGCCTTCCTGCTGCTCCAGGGCACCGAGACCCTGTCCCTCCGTCTGGAGCGGCACGCGGAAAACACCAAGAAGGTAGTGGAGTATCTGGTGAACCATCCTCAGGTGGAGCATGTCAACCATCCCTCTCTCCCCGATCACCCCGATCACGAGCTGTATGAGAAGTATTTCCCCAACGGCGGCGCTTCCATCTTCACCTTCGAGATCAAGGGCGGCGTGAAGGAAGCCCATGCGTTCATCGACAACCTGAAGATCTTCTCCCTTCTCGCCAACGTGGCGGACGTGAAGAGCCTTGTCATCCACCCCGCCACCACCACCCACTCCCAGCTCAATGAGGAGGAGCTGCTGGATCAGGGCATCAAGCCCAAC
>CACYLC010000069.1 GCA_902775105.1 Oscillospiraceae bacterium | reverse complement strand
AGCTGTTGCAGACCAGCATTGGGAGTTGTTGCCATTGAAAGGGAACATCGAGGAACGTGCCCAGGCACTGGCAATGTACATGATCGAACACAAGGCCACCGTTCGCAGTGCGGCAAAGGCGTTTGGAGTGTCAAAGAGTACCGTACATAAGGATCTCCAGGAACGCCTCCCCTCCATCAACCGGGCGCTCTATCTCCGGGTAAAGCCCATCTTGGAGGAGAACAAGGCAGAGCGGCACATTCGAGGCGGAATCGCCACCAGAAACAAGTATAAAGGCACATGACGAACACCCCCGGAACGGAAGCTCCGGGGGTCAGCTTTTTCATCGAAATAGGATCAGCAGAGCACCATATGATCCAGCATCTCACGGAAGATACTGCCGAAGGTGCGGCGGGCTACATCATCCCCTGCCTTCAGTGGCAGCTCCTGTACCAGCTCTTCTCCGATGAAGATCCGCAGCGATCCCAGAACATCGCCCTTCTGAATGGGAGCCTCAGCGGATTCCGCTACATTGACCTCGGTCGTCACCATGCCCAGCTGATCCTTGGGCAGCAGCATCCGGCTGGCACCCTCCAGCACCGGCTGAACGGTATCCGCCTCGCCCAACGTCACGGGGACAGCGGGGATCTCGCCCTCGGGCTTCAGCTCCGTCATGCCCCAGCCGCCAAAGCCGTAGTTCAGCATGGCCTTGGCGCTTTCAAATCGGTCGGAGGAGGTCTCCGACCCCAGTACTACGGCGATCAGCTCCATGCCGTCCCGCTTGGCACTGGCGGAGATGCAGAAGCCTGCCCCCTGGGTGGAGCCGGTTTTCAGCCCCGTTGCGCCGTCGTAGTAATAGATCAGCTTGTTGGTATTGGCCAGCTGAAATTCTCCGTTTCGCAGCGTGTCCATCCAGATACCGGTGTAGTTTCGAATGAGGTCGTGACTCAAAAGCTGGCGGGACATAATGGCGATGTCATAGGCGGAGGTCACATGTCCCTCAGCCGGGAGGCCGGTGCAGTTGCAAAAGTGAGTGTCCGTCATGCCCAACTCCTGCGCCCGCTGGTTCATGGCCTCTACAAAGGCGCTCTCACTGCCCTTCAAATGCTCCGCCAGTGCCACAGCGGCGTCATTGCCGGAGGCCACAGCCACGGCTTTCAGCATATCATCCACCGTCATCTGCTCACCTTCCTCCAAAAATACCTGACTGCCGCCCATGCTGGCGGCGTAGGCGCTGGTGGTGACCTTATCCTCCAGAGAGAGTGCGCCGCTGTCGATGGCCTCGGTCACCAGCAGCATGGTCATCACTTTGGTTACCGAGGCGGGTTCCAACTGCTCATGGGCGTTTTCCTCATAGAGAATGGTTCCTGTCTCCAGCTCCATCAAGAGACCGGCCTTGGCTTGAATTTCCACAGGAGAGGCGGTCTCTTCGGCGGCGGCGTGGGGCACGAGTCCGCTGACACAGGCGGCAATCAGCAGGGCCGCAACGATCTGTTTTTTCATGGTATCCCTTCCTTACCCTAGTAGGCTGTCCTTATTTTGGACAGGAACAGCGGCTTTATACCGGAAAATGCTGCCAAATGGACCGTTTTTTGTCCAAAGGAAAAGGGCAATGTCATCTGGAATTGACATTGCCCCTGCTCTGTGGTAAAGTTTAAACAAGTAATTTTGCGATTCATTCATACGAAACGGAGGATTATTTTATGCGAGAGTACACCCAGGAGGAGCTGCGCGCACTGATCGAGGGGAAGCTTCGCCGTAACTTCGGCCGTATTCCGTCTGAGGCCACGCCCGCCCAGATGTTCAAGGCCTGCGCTCTGGTCATCCGGGACATGATGTCGTCCAACCGGATCGACACTTCCAAGGCCATTGATATGACCCAGGCCCGTCAGGTCCACTATCTGTCCATGGAGTTTCTCATGGGCCGCTCCCTGATGAAAAACGCCTACAATCTGGGCGTCATGGAGCCGCTGCGGGAGGCGATTGAGTCTATGGGCTTTTCTGCCGGCGACCTCTTTGAACTGGAGCCGGATGCCAGCCTGGGTAACGGCGGTCTCGGCCGTCTTGCCGCCTGCTATTTGGAGAGCATGACCACTCAGGAGATCCCCGCCATCGGCTACTCCATCTGCTACCAGCTGGGACTGTTTAAGCAGAAGATCTCCGACGGCCGGCAGATCGAGCTGGCGGACGAGTGGCTGGAGCTGGGCGATGCCTGGCTGATGCCCCGCAGAGACGAGTGTGAGACTGTCCGCTTTGGCGGCAGCGTCCGATCCTACACCGACGAGGAGGGAAAATTTGTCTGCAAGCAGGTTGGCTGCACCGATGTGTTGGCCGTCCCCATGGATATGCTGATTGCGGGCTATGAGACCGATCATGTGAATAAGCTCCGCCTGTGGGACGCCAAAAGCCCCGCCCCCGTCAACATGAACTACTATTCCTCCGGCGAATACCTCAAGGCGGTAGAGCAGCAGATCACTGCCGAGACCATCGCCAAGGTGATCTATCCCTCCGACGATCACTACGAGGGCAAGAGCCTGCGCCTGAAGCAGCAGTATTTCTTCGTCTCCGCCACCGTGCAAAATGTCTGCCGCAAGCACAAGGAGCTGTACGGCACGCTGCAAAACTTCCACGAGAAGCACGTCTTTCAGATCAACGACACCCATCCCACGCTGGTCATCCCGGAGCTGATGCGCATCCTGCTGGACGAGGAGGGCTACGGCTGGGACGAGGCGTGGTATATCACCACCCACTCCGTTGCTTACACCAACCACACCGTTCTGGCTGAGGCATTGGAGCATTGGCCGCAGATTTTGATTCAGGGACTCCTGCCCCGCATCTTTATGATCATGTGCGAGATCAACGACCGCTATCTCAAGGACGTTCGGACATTCTTCCGCGGGGACGAGAACAGGGCGAGAGAACTGGCCGTCATCTGGGACGGGGATGTGCGTATGGCAAATCTCTGCGTGGCCGCCTGCTACGCGGTCAACGGCGTGGCCGCCCTTCACTCCGACATTCTGAAGAAGGATGTATTCCACACGGCGTATCTCCGCACACCCGACAAGTTCACCAACGTCACCAACGGCGTGGATCACCGCCGCTGGCTCAGCGAGATCAACCCACAGCTGGATCGGCTCATCCGGGACGTGACGGGCAGTGACGAGTATCTCCTCCATCCCGCCCGGCTGAAAAAGTTCGAGGCCGCCCGGGACGACGCCTCCGTCCTCAACCAGATGGCGAAGATCAAAAAGGCCAACAAGGACGCCTTTGCCGCCTATGCCCTGAAGGAGTATGGCTTTAAGCTCAACCCCGACGCCCTCTTCGACGTGCAGGTCAAGCGGCTCCACGAGTATAAGCGGCAGCTGCTCAACGTCATGCACATCATTTACCTCTACCGGCAGATCAGGGAAGGCAAACAAATTCAACCCCGCACCTTCCTCTTCGGCGCCAAGGCCGCAGCCGGGTATTACACCGCAAAACGGATCATTGAGCTCATCAACTCCCTTAGCCGTGAGATCAACGGCGATCCCCGCTGCAAAGATCAGCTGCAGGTGTTCTTCCTGGAAAACTACCGGGTCTCCCTGGCGGAGAAGCTGATGCCCGCTGCAGAGCTCTCTGAGCAGATCTCCACCGCCGGCAAGGAGGCGTCCGGAACCGGAAATATGAAGCTGATGATGAACGGTGCGCTCACCATCGGCACTGAGGACGGGGCCAATGTGGAGATGCATCAGGTGTTGGGCAACGACAACATCTTCATCTTCGGCCTCACCGCAGACGAGGTGGCAGATCAGCTGAGAAACGGCTATAACCCCTACGAGTTTTATAATCGGAGCGCCACCATCCGGGACATTCTCAACACCATGAGTCAGGGCTTCTCCGACGGAAAGAGCTACTCCGACCTCTCCAACGGCCTGCTCTTCGGCAACGGCGGTCAGGCAGACCCCTATCTGCTGCTGGCCGACTTTGAGCGCTACTGCTTCGAGCAGGAGAAGGCGGCGGAGACTTATCGGAATCAGAAGCAGTGGAACCAGATGTCCGTGACCAACGTGGCTCGATCCGGCATCTTCGCCTCCGACCGCTCCATCGTTGACTACGCCGAAAGAATTTGGCACGTAGACGTTCGGAATAAGGACTGACGGAAACCAAAACAGACCCTCTGCCGCATGAACGACAGAGGGTCTGTTTTTGCAGTTAGATTGTTTAGCCGAAGCGTCCGAACAAACCCTTCTTCTGATAGGTCTCGCTCTTCACATCCAATACCTTGTACCCGGTGGGGTCGATGGCGGCATGGATGGCGTCGGCATTCAGCTCGGCTTCGCTGACAATCACGGTCTCCCCTTTGGCGTGGGAGGAGGTGACCTTCTTCACGTTGGAAAAGGCCTTGCGAATGCTGTCATTCACATGCGCCTCGCACATGGAGCAGGCCATACCGTCAATCTTCACGGTAGTCTTAACCATTTGCCTTTTCCTCTTCCTGGGCCTTGCGGTAGGTCAGGTACTTCTGGATATAGTCCATGACTTCGTCGGCGTCCAGACCGTGCACCATGCAGGCCTCTTCCAGAGATTCGCCCACAGAGGAGGGGCAGCCCACACAGTGCATGCCGCACTGCATCAGAATATAGGCGATGCCGGGATCATACTCCAGCATCTCACCCATAGTAGTTTCCTTTGTGATTTCCATAGGGTATCGTTCCTTTCGAATAAGCTGACTCTATTTAAGCCCAACGAGAGGACAATGTCAAGCCCTGTGCAAAATATTTTCCTATCAAAGTTGCGGGATTTACCGCTGATATTCAAACTGCAACCCGTACAGATCGACCGTATCCCCGTCCTGGATCCCCTCGGCCTCCATCTGCTCAAAAAGACCGGAGGCACGGAGCTTCTGGTCGAACCAGTTCCGGCTCTCGTAGTCGTCAAAGTTGACGTACTCCATGAGCTGATCCAGCCACGGCGCTTCGGCGTACCAGACGCCGTCGTGCTCCCAAATCTCGGCAGGCGTGGTGGTATCCACCGTGACCTCCTTGGGCTTTTCCACATACTCCGGCTCGTAGTATTTGACGGGAGGCAGCTCCTCCAGCTTCTGGGCCACCGCCCAGACCAGCTCCTTCACGCCCTGATGGGCGGCGGCGGAAATCTCATAGCAGGGGAAGCCCTTGCCCTCTACATACGCCTTGAACACCTCCACCTGTTCCCGGTCATAGCAGAGGTCACATTTGTTGGCGGCTACAATCATGGGACGGGTGGAGAGTTCAGGAGAATACTGCTTCAATTCCGCGCAGATGGCGTCAAAGTCGGCAATGGGGTCACGGCCCTCGCTGCCGGAGACGTCTACCAGATGCACCAGCAGACGGCACCGGTCAATGTGCCGCAAAAAGTCGTAGCCCAGACCTGCTCCCTCGCTGGCACCCTCAATAATGCCGGGGATGTCCGCCATGACGAAGCTGACGCCCTCCTCCACCCACACAACGCCCAGATTGGGCATGAGGGTGGTGAAGTGGTAGTTGGCGATTTTCGGATGTGCCTTGGAGACCACCGAGAGCAGGGTAGACTTGCCCACGTTGGGAAAGCCGACTAATCCCACGTCCGCCAGCAGCTTCAGCTCCAGAATGACCTCCTTGGTCTCGCCGGGGAGACCGGGCTTGGCAAAGCGGGGTACCTGCCGGGTGGGGGTGGCAAAGTGCTGGTTGCCCCAGCCGCCCCGACCGCCCCGGGCCAGCACAAAGGGCTTGCCGTCGGACATGTCCCGGATGACCTCACCCGACTCGGCGTCCCGGATGATCGTGCCGGTGGGCACCTTGATGGTCAGGCTTTCGCCGTCCTTGCCGGTACAGCGGGCGCCGGAGCCGTCGGAGCCGTTCTCAGCGGCGTATTTCCGGCGGTAGCGGAAGTCCATCAGGGTGGTCATGTGGTTGTCGGCGACGAGAATGACGTCGCCGCCCTTGCCGCCGTCGCCGCCGTCAGGCCCGCCGGCGGCCACATACTTCTCCCGATGGAAGGCTACGGCGCCGTTGCCGCCCTTGCCGGCCTTGACAGTGATTTTTGCGGTATCAACAAATGTGGATGCCATGGGGGAACCTCCTTTTGAAGGACCGTTGAACGGGCGAGTCGTGCCTCGCCCCTACGAAATGTTTCTTGACACGGGCGTAGGGGCCGGGCACGACCGGCCCGTGTACCATGTCCCTGTGCATAACGCAAAAATGCGCTGAACAGGATATGTTCAGCGCATTTCAAAGTCAAAGATTACTGAGGCAGCTCGACAATGGAGACCTGCTTGCGGTCCTTGCCCTTGCGCTCGAACTTGACGGTGCCGTCCTTCAGGGCGAACAGAGTGTCGTCCTTGCCCTTGCCCACGTTGACACCGGGATGGATCTTCGTGCCACGCTGACGCACCAGGATGTTGCCGGCCAGGACAAACTGACCGTCGGCGCGCTTGACGCCCAGACGCTTGGACTCGGAGTCACGGCCGTTCTTGGTGGAGCCGCCGCCCTTCTTGTGGGCGAAGAACTGGAGAGAAATATTCAGCATC
>CACYLC010000068.1 GCA_902775105.1 Oscillospiraceae bacterium | reverse complement strand
ACTTCATGAGCTACTGGAACAACAGGAGAATCTGCTCTGCCAATGGCGGGCTGCCTCCAATGGTGAAGAGGCAGAGATATCTGGATGCACAGGCCAAGGTTGCTTGATCATTCGTGTGAAAAATGTGTCAAGGAATGTTGACAACTTCATTCATCAACTATTGAAGTAGAGCCATAAATTCAGATACAGCCGCAACACCCGGCTGCCAAACGGCAGCCGGGTGTTGCGGCTTCATACTCGGGTTTGTTTGAAAAATGGGCATGTGGACGTTTTCAAACATTAGAAGCAAAAAAGAGGATAAAACCCCGCCCGCCCGCCGCAGCAGAGGGAGAGGCAGGAGCAGGCCAGATAGGTGGTGCACAGAGAGCGAAAAGGGGAGCTGCCGCCGCAGAAGTCGGCATTGGCGTTCTGATAGTATTGGCCGCCCTGCTGGACACGGCTGAGGGCCATCTGATATTCCAGATTGTTCGGTTCCAGCTGAACTGCCCGCTGCAGCTGCTGAATGGCGAGGATCTTGTTGCCCAGCCCGGAATTGGCAAGGCCGGAGAGGTAGTGCCACCGGGCGTTACGCTCCCGCTGATCCATACGTGCCAGTACGGCCAGAGCGTCGTCATAAGCGCCGGCCTGAATAAAGTGGAGGGCGGCCTGCAGGTCGGGAGAATCATTGGAGGCGGACTGCTGCCTTGTCTCGTAATTCCGGAAATCGCCGTAGCCGAAGGGATTTCCGTACCCGTAGCCAAACCCGAAGGGATTTCCGTAGGCGCTTTCGAAGGGGTCAGCATAGCCGTAGGAGGCAGAACCTCCGCCGGGAGAGGATTGGCGCTGCTGTTGATATTTGGAGGGGTTGTTGATCTGGTCGTAGGCAGAATTGATCTCATTCATCCGCCGGGCGGCCTCCGGATCGTTGGGGTGGAGGTCGGGGTGATACTGCTTGGCCAGACGGCGGTAGGCCTTTTTGATCTCGTCAGGGGAGGCGTCGGGGGAGACGCCTAAGACCTGATAGGGGTCTTGAATCATTTCCGGTTTTCCTCCTTGGGGGACGGTTTCTCCGATGTCCGGCGGGCAATGGAATATCTGACCCAGACGCCGGAGTAGAGGATATTTCGTAAAAGCGGCAGATCCTGCTCCAGCGGCAGGCGTTCAAAGGCCAGTGCGCCGTCGCCGATGAGCATGGTGAGGGCGGGGAAGTGGTCGAAGCTGCCATACTGCCCCTCAAAGGCGGAGACAGGATTGTACCGGTGGTGCTTTTCATCTGACGCACGATCCAGAACGGCGTCCATCAGATAGATAAACTGTCCCAGCTTGTTCCCCAGCTCCCGCAGGTCGTCCGACCAGCGGTCGTCACAGAGGACGAACAGCTCCCCCATCAGCCTTCCGAATCCTTGGCAGGCGGCGTCCAAATCGGCGCTTTCTGACTGCTCCAAAGCGGAGAGCACCTTCAACTCCCGTTCTATGGCCTGACACTGTGCCGGCCAGCGATCCCGGATGGCGAAATAGCGGGATTCCAATGCTTTTGCGGCGGCCAGCTTGAGGAGATTTCTGTCGTCCTGCCAGTCGTCCAGACAGTTATAGTAGGCAAGGGCTACATTCATATCCGCGGCGTAGTCGGTGACGGAGGATCGGCTCCAAGCTCTGGGCTTGACCGGATGGGGAGGGCAGCGGTTTTCACCGGTGCCTGTCTCCGGCTCATAGAGGGACTCCAGCAGCAGGACGAGGAAGGTCATGTCGTAGGTCAGCGCCATCCGGGCGGACTGGCCATGGCGCTTCCCGATGGCTCTGCAGAGACCGCAGTAGGCCGCCTGATACCGCTGCCGCTCCCCGGGTTTCAAATTGGCCTCGTCGGGCACAACGTATCCAAACAAGGTCCCGCCTCAGCGGTTAGCCGCTCGGTAAATTTCCAGCATATCCGCTGTCTCGATGGGGCGGAAAAAGCCGACAGTGCGGGTGTCAAAGTAGGAACAGCGATGAGCCAGCTCCGAGAGCAGCTCCTCAGACAGCACGCCGATCTCAGGCGCTTCGCTGAACCGGACGGGCATGCCGATCCGCTGCCAGTAGCCCTCAAAGCCGCTGATGGTGAGTTGGGCTGCGATCTCATCGTTTTGCTCTGTGATCTTCAGCACTCTCCGGCCCAGCTCCGCAAAGCGCCGGGGATTTGCGGAGCAGCAGTATCTTGCCCAGGCAGGCCACATAATGGCAAGGCTGGCTCCGTGGGCAATGTCAAATTTGGCGGAAAGCTCGTGGCCCAGCTGATGGGTGGAGAAATCTCTGCCGTGTCCCAAACCGGTCAAATCGTTGTGGGAGAGGCTGCCGCACCACATGATCTCGCTCCGGGCAGTATAATTGTCCGGCTCTGCCAGCGCCAGAAGTCCTGCGTCCATCACGTCCCGCAAAATGGCCTCTCCGATGGCGTCGGTCAGGTAGTCTGTCTCGCTGTCGGAGAAGTAGCGGTCGAGGGTATGCATCATAATATCGGTGACGCCGCAGGCGGTTTGGTAGGCAGGAAGGGTATAGGTCAGCTCCGGATCCATGATCGCAAACAGCGGCCGATTGAAGTCGGAGTTCACGCCCCGTTTGACGCCGGTTTCTTCGTTGGTGAGAACGGAGGAGGCGCTGGTCTCGCTGCCGGCGGCCGCAATGGTGAGGACGCTGGCCATGGGAAGATTGGCGGTGAGGGAGCGCTTGCCCTCGTAAAAATCCCAAATGGGGCTGCCGCAGGAGAGTCCCATGGAGACGCCCTTCATGGTGTCGATGACAGAGCCGCCCCCCACGGCCAGCAGGAAATCAAAGCCCTTGCCCTGATACTCGTCCACCAGCTTCTGGGCAAAGCTGAGCCGGGGATTGGGCCGGATGCCGCCCACGCACTCGTAGGAAAGTCCGGCGGCCGCCAGCGATTCGGTGACCCGGTCCAGTACGCCACTGCGCACAGCGGAGCCGCCGCCGTAGAGCACCAGCACATGAGTGCCGCCGTAGTGTTTGATGTGCCCGCCCACCTGATCGGTGGTCTTTGCGCCGAAGATGACTCTGGTGGGGCTGTAATAGGTAAAGGAGTTCATATGGTACACCTCACTGAGAATGGATCGTGATATATAGAATCATTATATCGGAAACAATGGAAAATGCAAGGCGGCAGCGTCGGATCGCGGATTTCTGCGGGAATAATTGACACTTCTTCCACCTTGCGCTATACTGTATCAGATAATTATGAATATTCTGTGAGGAATTCCTATGAAAAAGTTGATTGACCAGATTTCCGCTGTATTGGCGGAAGGGTTTGAGGCCGCCGGATACGACCCGGCACTGGGCAAGGCGGTGGTTTCCAACCGGCCTGACCTCTGCCAATACCAGTGCAACGGCGCTATGGCAGGAGCAAAGCAGTACCATAAAGCTCCCTTTATGATCGCCGGGGAGGTGGTAAACGCCATCGGCGAACATCCCATGTTCTCCAAGCTGGAGATGGTGCGCCCGGGCTATATCAATCTTGATCTCAGCCCCGATTTCCTGGCAGCCCGCCTCTCTGAGCTGGAGGCCGACCCCCTCCGTGGCGTGGAGCAGGCGGAGGAGCCATTGACCATCGTGGTGGACTACGGCGGCCCCAACGTGGCAAAGCCGCTGCACGTGGGACATCTCCGCTCCGCCATCATCGGCGAGAGCATCAAGCGCACCTGCCGTTTCCTGGGTCATAAGGTCATTGGAGACGCCCATCTGGGCGACTGGGGCTTGCAGATGGGTCAGATCATTACCGAGCTGCATGAGCGTCAGCCGGATCTTCCCTACTTTGACCCGGATTACACCGGAGACTATCCCGCCGAGGCGCCCTTTACCATCTCCGACTTAGAAGAGATCTACCCCGCCGCCAGCAAGCGCTGTAAGGTGGACGAGATGTATAAAAAGGCCGCCCAGACCGCCACGTTGGAGCTGCAGAGCGGACGCCGGGGCTATCGGGCGCTCTGGAAGCATATTGTAGACGTCTCTGTCTCTGACCTGAAGCAGAACTATGCAAAACTGGACGTGGACTTTGACCTGTGGTACGGCGAGAGCAACGCGCAGGACGACATCGCCCCCATGGTTCAGAAGATGAAGGACGAGGGCTATGCCTACCTCAGCGACGGCGCTCTGGTGGTGGACGTGCAGGAGGAGAGCGATACCCGTGAGGTGCCTCCCTGCCTGATTTTAAAGTCCGACGGCGGCGCTCAGTACGAGACCACCGATCTTGCCACCATCATCCAGCGCCAGCGGGACTTTGCTCCCGACCGGATGATCTATCTGGCGGACAAGCGGCAGGAGCTGCACTACGTCCGGGTGTTCCGCTGCGCCTACAAGACCGGCTTGGTGGAGGCGGACAAGTGCGCTTTGGAATACGTTGGCTTCGGCACCATGAACGGCAAGGACGGCAAGCCCTTCAAGACCCGTGAGGGCGGCGTGCTGCGGCTGGAGACGCTGATCAAAAACGTAGAGGACGCCGTCTACGATAAGGTCATGTCCAACGGCGCTATTTCGGAAGAGGAGGGTCGTGAGGTGGCCCACAAGGTGGGCATTGCCGCCATCAAGTACGGCGACCTCTCTAACCAGCCCAGCAAGGACTATATCTTTGATCTGGATAAGTTTGCCTCCTTCGAGGGCAATACCGGACCCTATATTATGTATACCATGGTGCGGATCAAGTCCATTCTGACCAAGTATGCTGCCGCCTACCCCGACGCAAAGCCCGGCGTCATCGTTGCACCTGTCAGCAAGAGCGAGACAGAGCTGGCGTTGACCCTTTGCCGGTTCAACGAGGCGGTGTACGAGACCTATGAACAGAAGGCGCCCAACCGCCTGTGCCGGTATATCTATGACCTGACGGCGGCGCTGAACCAGTTCTATGTGGAGCACAACATTATGAAAGAGCCGGATCCTGACCGTCAGGCGGGCTATATCGCGCTTATCAAGCTGGTGCTCCACGTGCTGGAGACGGCCATTGACCTGCTGGGCTTCTCTGCCCCGGAGCGGATGTAAGTGCTGTCTGACGGAACCAGACTGTGTGGAAACGGAGGTGCAGTCGTGCCGGAGTCAGAAAAAAAACGAGGGCCGCTGCAGAAACGATGGCTGATATTGGGCGGCGTCATCGTTCTCGCGCTCATTTTCCTCATCCCCTTCATCCGTGAAGGGGGCGCAAGGGTGGATACCAGCGTAGAGGTAGAGACGGAAAGGGCGTTTACCGGCAGTATCCGGGAGACGGCTGAGGGACGCGGCGAGATCGTCAATGCCGACAGTGAGACGGTAACGGCGGAGTATGCCGGCCGGTTTGCCATGATCGCCGTTCAAAACGGGGATCTGGTGGAGGAGGGCGACCTGATTGCCCTCTACGATACCGATGAGCTGGACGTTCAGATCGACGGCATTATGAATGAAATAGACGATTTGGATACGCAAATCGCCCAGTCGGATCAGGGCAGCACCTATGAGATCCGGGCGGAGTCTGCCGGACTGGTGAAAAGTGTCAGTGCCCACCGGAGCGGCATGACGGGGGAGGATGCCCTGATGGTGCTCTCTGCCGACGGCTTGCTGCGGGTGGAATTTGCACCGAAGCCGGGGACGGAGCTGCCGGAGGACGGGGCTGTCACGGTGCGGCTGGGAGAGGCAGAGGAGCCGGGCACGGTTCTCCCCCAAGATGACGGGGAGACAGGAAAGGTGATCGTCACCTTCGACGACGGGCCGGACTACCTGCCGGGTACTTCTGCCGCTGTAATCGACGCCGACGGCAATGAGCTGGGCGGCGGCGCCGTGGAGATCAACGCCCCCTATGAGGTGAAAACAGAGGAGTCGAGCATTGTCTCTCAGGTCTCTGTACAGCCGGGAGACCGGGTAGAGGAGGGCGACCTGCTCCTCACCTGCATTGACGCCGACCTCAACGAGGCGTATCTGGCGCTGCTGGATCGGCGGGTGGAGCGGATTGACGCCCTCTTTGACCTTCAGGCGTTCAAAGAGGAGCCGCAGCTGGTTGCCCAGGCTCGGGGCGTGGTCACGGGACTGGAATTTCAGCCCGGCGATCCCATCGAGGTGGGGCAGAAGGTGTGCCGTCTGGTGGCAACCGATACCTTCACTGTGCGGGCGGATATTCCTGAATCCCAGATCGACCGGGTCAAGGAGGGTCAGACGGTGGAGCTGGTTTTCGACGATGCGCCGGAGACGGTCTATAAGGGACAAGTGGCGCTTATCTTCCCCCGCCGTCAGTTTAAATACGGCCAGACGGTGCATGGCATTACGATCCACCTGGAAAACGCCGAGGGACTGCAAATCGGCATGGAAGCCGGCGCCACCGTTATCCTGGACAGCGCCGAGGACGCCGTTCTGGTGCCGCTGCAGGCGGTGCAGGTAAAAGAGGACGGCTCGGAGACGGTCGATCTCTACTACGGCGACGGCCTGACCCGTACCCATACGGTGGAGACGGGTCTCCGGGACGAAAAAAATGTCCAGATCCTTCGGGGCGTGGAGCCAGGAGAGGACGTGGTCGTGGCCTCTCATGTGGTGGAGACGAAGGTCTACTCCTTCTTCAGCTTGGAATGGGTGGTGGAGCAGGAGGAAGGCCCCTCGGAAAACGGGCTTGTGTCCGAAATGGAAACAGAATAACAGAATATGGTTATCTATTTGAGTCAGCTTATATATGAGCAATTTTGTACGATAAACATGTCAACATGGCACGATATGATAATCATTCGTACGGGTCGGCGTCCTCGACGACCCG
>CACYLC010000067.1 GCA_902775105.1 Oscillospiraceae bacterium | reverse complement strand
GTTCAGAGCCTTAGCCATGGGAGCCAGGCAGTTGGTGGTGCAGGAAGCGGCGGAGATGATGGTGTCCTCGGGCTTCAGCTCGGTGTGGTTGACGTTGTAGACGATGGTGGGCAGGTCGTTACCGGCGGGAGCGGAGATGACGACCTTGCGGGCGCCGGCGTCGATATGAGCCTGAGCCTTGGCCTTGCTGGTGTAGAAGCCGGTGCACTCCAGGACAACGTCAACACCCAGCTCGCCCCAGGGGAGCTCAGCGGCGTTGGCCTTGGCATAGATGGTGATCTTCTTGCCATCGACGGTGATGGAATCCTCGCCGGCCTCGACGGTGTCAGCCAGAGCGTACTTGCCCTGAGTGGAGTCATACTTCAGCAGATGAGCCAGCATCTTGGGGGAAGTCAGGTCGTTGATGGCTCAGCGCCGAACATCTGACGGAAAGCCAGACGGCCAATGCGGCCAAAACCGTTAATTGCAACTTTTACTGCCATTTCAAATTACCTCCTGAAATAGGTTCTAAATGGTTTTACCATAGCCTATTTTAATCCATCACAACGGATTTTACAAGAGTTATTCCCATATTTTCACAAAAAATTCTCTTCTGACCGAGACGGGCGCTTCAAAGACCCCCTTTGCTGTTGACAATAAAACGGATTGTTTGATATACTAAATGTGCATTTTTTTAACTATGCATCGGAGCAGGGGCAGTTGCGCCGTGGCCATTGAGCCTAAGATACTGTAATCCTTCCGGAGGATCAGGCAGAGCGCAATGCGCTGAGCGCCAGACTGCGGCGGGTCGAAAATCGGCTGGAAAAGCCGAAAATCCAGCCGGCTCCGGCAAGGGAGGTCAATAAAAAAGCGGAAAAGTTCTCGCTTCTGCCGTATCGGCAGGGCCATTACGTGGCCGCTGCGCAAGCTGAAGGAATTGCTGAGAGGCATCAAAAAATAAACTCAAACAGGAAGAAACGGGAAAGAAGAGAAGAGAGAATATGAGCAATCAGCCTAAGGTATCTGTCATCGTGCCGGTCTATAATGTGGAGATGTATCTGGAACAGTGTCTGGATAGCATCATCCATCAGACCCTGAGGGAGATCGAGATCATCTGTGTGGACGACGGTTCGACGGACGGCTCGGTGGCGATCTTAAAGCGTTATGCCGCCGAGGACAGCCGGTTCGTCCTGCTGTATCAGGAAAACAAGGGCGGCGGAGCGGCAAGAAATCTGGGCATGACGGTCGCAGGCGGCAAATACGTTATCTTTCTGAACAGCGATGACTTTTTTGAGCCGGCACTGCTGGAAAAGAGCTATGAGGCGGCCGAAAGCCACAGCGCCGATGTGGTTCTGTTCGATGCCCGGAGATTCAACGACAAAAAACAGCAGGTGGTTGAGACCAGCCGATTTTTGCGGACGGATCTGCTGCCCGAGCAGGAGGTTTTCTCCCGTCGAGATGTGGCAAATGATATTTTTCGCATTACCTCACCCGCACCCTGGCTGAGACTATATCGAAGCGACTTCCTTGCGAGAGCCGGGCTTCAATATCAGGAGATCAGCAACAGCAATGATTTCTATTTCGGGCTGTGCACATTGGCGCTGGCGGAGCGGATCTGCGCCGTTGACGAACCTCTCGTTTATTACCGTGTCAACAATGTCACCAGCACGCAGGGCAAAAAGAACAAAAATATGGGGTGCGTGTTTCAGGCCATCGAGGGCGTCTATCAGGAGCTGAACAGACGGGGCGTTTACGACGAGGTCAGACACAGCTTTGCGCATTTGGCGCTTTCCACCGTCATATTCAGCTTGAATTCCGTTAATACGGACGAAGGGCGGTATGCGGTTTTAGCCCTCTTACAGACGGACAGCTTCCGGGAGATGAACCTGCTGGAGCACGAATTTGATTGGTATGAGAATAAAGCCGCATATCAGTACAGCAATACCATTTTATCTGCCATCCGACAGTATGAAAAGACGACGGCATTGGAAAAGCCCAGGACGGATACAGTGGTCTATCCGTACCGGGGAGAGGGGGAAATCGACGTCTCGGTCATCATTCCTGTGTTCAATACCTCAGTGTATCTGGAGGATACCCTCAAGTCTATCGTGGAGCAGACCCTGAAAAGCATCGAGATCATCTGTGTGGATGACGGCTCTACGGACGATTCGCTTTCCCGCCTGGAGCGATGGGCAGAGCAGGACAGGCGTATTTCTGTCTATCATCAGGAGAACGGAGGGCTATCCAGAACGAGGAACGTGGGTATGTCCCATGCCCGGGGTGCGTACCTGTATTTTATGGACAGCGACGATATTCTGGACAGGGAAGCACTGGAGTGCCTGTACCAAAAGGCCGAGCAGGAGCGTTTGGATGTTCTTTATTTTGACGGCAAGTCCTTCTTTGAAAACGAACAGCTGCAGGCCAACCATGCGGGCTTTGTCAACAACTACCAAAGACGCCACTGCTATGATGGTGTTTATCAGGGACAGGCGCTGTTTGCGGAGTTGAGGCAGAATGGAGAATATTTGTCCTCTGCCTGCCTGCAGCTTGTTCGGGCGTCCTATTTGCGGGAGAATCATATTCGCTTCCATGATGGGATTATCCATGAAGACAACGCATTTACTTTTGAGACGATTCTGCGGGCAGCCAGAGCCGCTCATCTCGGAAGTGTGTTCTTCTATCGCCGTGTGCGGGACAACTCTATTATGACAGCCAATGTTACCTTTAAAAACTGCTACGGGTACTTTGCCTGCTATCAGGACATGAACCGGCTGTTGGATGAATTGGAGGGACAGCTGACCGCCGAGAGCCGCAGCGCAGCTGTGCGGTTGATTCGCCAGATGCTGCGCAACGCGCGCAACTGCTACCAGCAGATGCCCGCCGAGCAGCGAGGCAGCGAATACGGACTTGGTGCAGACTATACCATGTTTGATGTGCTGGTGAAGGAATACTGCAACCGGGCTATTGAGACGGAGAGACTGGAGAGCCGCTGTGAACAGATGAAAGCTCAGCGAGACGAAAAACATCAGATCCTTCAACGCACCTACGCCGAAAAATCTGAGATCAACGCCAAGCTCCAGCGGACTTATCGTGAGAAGTCGGAGCGGGGCGTTGAAATCAAGGCGCTGAAGTCCAGGGAGCGGCGGCAGAGTGCGAAAATTTCGGCCCTGCGAGAGCAGCTCTCCGCCGAGCGGAAGAAAAACGAGAAGCTGAAGCGATCTCGTTCCTATCGCATCGGCAGAGCCATTACGTGGCCGCTGCGGAAACTGAAAGCAGTGCGGAAGGGCAGAAAATAGTCAACTGAGAGAGAAAATAAAGAGGAGTAAAGAGATATGAGCAATAAACCCAAGGTATCCATTGTTATCCCGGTGTATAACGCAGAGCAGTATCTCCCCCAGACGTTGGACAGCATCCTGAACCAGTCACTCCGGGAAATTGAGGTCATCTGTGTAGATGACGGCTCTACCGACGATTCCCTAAGCATTCTGCAGGACTATGCGAACAGGGATCATCGAGTACAGTTGTTTCGGCAGCAAAATCTGCATGCCGGCGTGGCCAGAAATGTCGGGCTGGAGGCAGCCCAGGGCGAATATGTCCATTTTTTAGACGCAGACGACTATGTGTTGGATTACGCCTATGAGGCGATCTACAACAAGGCGGTCAAGTATGATTTGGACTGTCTGAAATTTGCCTCTGTGCCGTATGACGCTCAACTGGGCATGGCAGTGGAGAACAGCGCCTATACTCTGAGCCATCTTCGTCCGGGGGACTTCCATCGGCTGCTGACATCGGAGGAGAACAGCCCGCTCTACAGCATCACGGAGGCGTCCCTGAGCGGAATCTATCGGCGCTCGTTTTTGTCCCGGCGGCAGATCTCCTTCCCTGACTCCGGCAGTGCGCTTGACCGTGTCTTTTATTTCCGTGTGATCACCAACGCACAGCGCATGATGGTCTGCCGCGACACATTGGTCGTCCACCGTCTCCCCCGCAGGAACAGCAGCATCCAACTTTGCAGACAGCAGCTGGACGATAGCTGCCTGGCGATCTCTCAGATTGAGCACAACCTGCAGACGGATGGCGTTGAGGAAGAAATTCGCCTGACTGTGATCAAGGCGGCGATCGGTAGTCTCTTCGCCCTGTGCGACACCTGGCGTGCCGTATACAGCGAGAACCCTGAGCAGGAGGCGCAGCTTGCGGAGCAGATTGAGCGCTGCTCCACTGCATATCAGGGCTCCTACCCGGAGCTGTACGGCGATCTGTTTGTCGATTACAGGAAAACTTGCAACACGCCTGCTAATCCGGCGCAGCAGCCCCTGCCTGTTTCGTTTTGGCATGACGCCTGTCCCGAGCCCAAAGTGTCCGTTGTAATCCCGACCTACAATGTAGAGGAATATCTGAATGAGGCGCTGCACAGCCTGAGCATCCAGACGCTGGAGGATCTGGAATTTCTCTGCGTCAACGACGGGTCTACCGACGGCTCTCTGACGATCATAAAGGAATATGCCGCCAGAGACAAACGGTTCCGCATTCTGGACGGTCCCAACGGCGGATACGGCAAGGCAATGAACCGGGGTATTGACGCCGCCCGCGGCGAATATCTGGGCATTCTGGAGCCGGATGACTATGTTGCGGAGGATATGTTCCGCCATCTGTATGCCACTGCCTCAAAGCACGAGCTGGATTTTGTCAAGGCGGATTTTCATCGCTTTATGATCAACGAAGACGGCTCCATGGCAAAAAAACGGAATAATCTCTCCGGTGACAGCAGCTATTACGGCCGACTGGTCAATCCCAGCAGGGAGCTGGAGACCTTCCGCTTTATCATGAACACGTGGAGCGGCATTTACAAGCTGGATTTCCTCAACCGCTGGCACATTCGCCACAACGAGACACCGGGAGCCTCTTATCAGGACAACGGCTTCTGGTTCCAGACGTTTTGCCGGGCGACCAGAGCGTGGTTCGTCAAAAAGCCCTTCTATATGAATCGGCGGGACAATCCCAACTCCTCTATGTTCAGCAAGAAAAAGCTGTACTGCGCCACCGACGAATACCGCTATATCTGGAACTGGATGAGCAAGGAGCCGGCACTGGTGGAGCGTTTTGCCCCCATTTTCTATGTAAAAAAGCTCAATAACTTCATGCTGACCTATCACCGGGTCTCGGAAGAATACCGGTTGGAATATCTCCACCATATCTGTGACGAGTTTGGGCCTGTGGTAAAGGATGGCCTGCTGGATCGGGAGCTGGCGGGTGAGACCAACTGGATGATCCTCAACGAGATCCTGGCCGACCCCGACGCCTACTATGAAAAGATTCGGGTCTCCGTCATTATCCCGGTATACAACGCAGAGCAGCATTTGCGTCAGTGTCTGGACTCCATTCTGCTGCGGACTGAAATGCGCTTTGAGGTCATCTGTGTCGATGACGGTTCCACAGACAGCTCTCTGGAGATACTGAGAGAGTACGAGGCAAAATATCCCCGTTTTACCGTTCTGACCCAGAAAAATGCCGGCGCCGGCGCCGCCCGAAACTACGGTCTGCGCTATGCAAAGGGCGAATATTTATCCTTTTTGGACGCCGACGATTTCTTTGAGCCTGGCATGCTGCGCATAGCCTACGACAAGGCGTGTGTGGAGGATGCCGACATCCTGGTCTTCCGTAGCAACCAGTATATCGCCTCTTCCAACCGCTTTCTGGATGCGCCCCATACCATCAATCGGTCTCTGCTCCCGGCATTCCAGCCCTTTTCCGGCCAGGATGTGCCCCGTGATGTGTTCAAGCTGTTTGTGGGCTGGGCATGGGACAAGCTGTTCCGGGCGGATTTTGTCCGGGAAAACGGTCTTCTGTTCCAGGAGCAGCGCACCAGCAACGATATGCTGTTTGTATTCTCCGCCGTCGTCAAGGCGGAGCGGATTGCAACGTTCAACACAGTCTTTGCCCACCACCGCAGGGATGCCGGCTCCCTTTCCGTCACGAGAGAACAGAGCTGGGTCTGCTTCTACCACGCGCTTGTCGCCCTGCGTCAGCAGCTGAAGGACTGGGGTCTGTATGAGCGGTTTGAGCGTGATTTTATCAATTACAGCCAGCACTTTGCCCTCTGGAATCTGACTACCCTGAGAGGCCCGTCCTACTATACCCTCTACGACAAGCTGCGCAGTGAGTGGATCGAGGAGTTGGGCATCAGCGGTCACAGCGAGCTCTATTTCTATAACCAGGGCGAGTACCGGAAACTCCAGTCTATCCTGACGCTGACGCCGGAAGAATTCCTTTTCCAGGAGCTGGATGAGACAAGAATCAGCAGAGACAACGCCCTGCGAAAGCAAAAAGCGCTTAATGCCAAGCTGAACAACATCAACAAGAGGCGGGCGGCGCTGGACGCCGAGCTCCGTCAGCGCAACGATGAAAACTACGCCCTGAACGCCAGAAGGGCGGCGCTGGACGCCGAGCTCCGTCAGCGCAACGATGAAAACTACGCCCTGAACGCCAGAAGGGCGGCGCTGGACGCCGAGCTCCGGCGGCGCAACGATGAAAACTACGCCCTGAATGCCAGAAGGGCGGCGCTGGACGCCGAGCTCCGGCGGCGCAACGATGAAAATTATGCGCTCAACGCCAGGCTCCAACGAGCCACACAGGCGAGGGAAAAGTGTGACGCTCAAATTCGGGAGCTGAAAGCGGAGCGGAAACGTCTGAAAAAAGAGCTGGCAAAGGCAAAGAAAGCCAACAAGCAGCTGAAAAAATCCGCCGCCTACCGCATCGGTCGATACATCACATGGCCTGTCCGCAAGGCAAAGGCTCTGGTGAAACAGCTGACCGGCAGGGGCAAACAGAAATAAACCGCAAATGAGTGGAGGCCCGGCAGGGAATGCCCCTGCCGGGCCGCGTTACTTTCGTAAAAACTTTCCCAAATCCGGTCTTTTCCCATTGCTATTTCAGACAAGTGCGTATATAATAGGTATTGTTAAAGATTGAACGATCTCCATTCCAAAATTGACAAAATCGGAGGTAAAATCCATGAAAGACATCTATGTAGTGAACTGCTGCCGTACTGCTCTGGGCAGCTTCGGCGGCTCCCTGAAGGACAAGACCCCTGCCGAGCTGGGCGCCATCGTGGTCAAAGAGGCGCTGAGCCGTGCCGGTGTGAAGCCTGAAAACGTGGACGAGCTGATGTTCGGCTGCATCCTCACCGCCGGTCAGGGCCAGAACGTGGCTCGTCAGGTGGGCGTCAAGGCCGGCCTGCCTCTGGCTGCTCCCGCCTATACCGTCGGTATGGTCTGCGGCTCCGGCATGAAGAGCGTCATTGAGGCCGCCCGTGCCATCAAGGCCGGCGACGCCGACATCATTGTGGCTGGCGGTACCGAGGTCATGTCCGCCGCTCCCTATGCCATCCCCGCTGCCCGCTGGGGCGCCCGTATGTTTGACAACAAGATCGTGGACACCATGGTCAACGACGGTCTGTGGGACGCCTTCTACGGCTATCACATGGGCTCCACCGCTGAGAACATCTGCGACATCTGGGGCATCACCCGTCAGGATCTGGACGAGTTCTCCGCCGCCTCCCAG
>CACYLC010000066.1 GCA_902775105.1 Oscillospiraceae bacterium | reverse complement strand
ACAACTCCTTTTTCTCATATTTCTCGGCAATTGTTGCTCCATTTCAGACTAGAACCCCCTATTTTGCCATGGCAAAATGGGGGGTTCTTTGACAGGCTGACCACCGTGGCCTTCTAAAGGTCACGGTGGTTTCAGGTCGTAGTATGAAAGAAGGACGGAGGACAATGAAAACAGATCGGTTCTTTGCTTATTTGTAACGACCGCAAGATGAGCTTGTTGACATCTGCTTTGCGGACATTATAATGATACCATAAAGCATGACGGGTTGTTACGGTTAAGGGAAAATATCATGGATATGAATCCGGTCATGTGTTTGAGAACAGCCGAAAACAATGGAGGAGCGGAACATGAAATTAGAGCTATACAAATTTGATGCATGCCCGTACTGCAGACGGCTGATATCTGCAATCAGCAGAAGCGGACGCACGGATGTTGAACTGCACGACATCCACGAGAATGAAGCAGACCGGAGGCGGCTCATTGCAGTCGGTGGAAAACAACAGGTGCCCTGTCTTTTGATTGACGGAAAACCGATGTATGAAAGCGGGGATATCATTGCCTGGCTTGAGAGGAACCCGCAGAAATAAATCGCTTTGAAGAGGATGGGATCAGAAGCGGCAAAGGAACATCGCGCTCGCCGTTTCTGATCCTTTGTGTTATCATACACTCAAATTGAGACAGAGATGGAGCAGGAAAAGATGATTGGATTGGGAACGATCGTAAACGTATTGGCAATCATTGTGGGAGGGCTGTCCGGTGTTGTTTTCGGACGCTTTCTGAGGGAACGGCATCAGGAGACGTTGTGCAGAACCTGCGGCATCTGCGTGCTGTTTCTGGGCATCAGCGGGGCGATGGAGGGAATGCTGAGCATCGAAGGCACGTCCGTTGTCAGTGGGAAAAGCATGATCGTCATTGCGTCATTGGCAATCGGCGCGCTGATTGGTGAACTGTTGAACATGGAACTGTGGTTCGAACAGTTTGGCGAATGGCTGAAAGAGAAGTCCGGTAACTCCAAGGACAAGCTGTTCGTGGAAGGCTTCGTCACAGCTACATTGACAGTCTGTATCGGCGCCATGGCAATTGTGGGAGCCATTCAGGACGGCATTTTCGGAGATCCGTCCATCCTGCTTGCCAAAGCCGTGCTTGACTTTATTATCGTCATGGTCATGACGTGCTCCATGGGGAAGGGCTGTATTTTTTCGGCAATTCCCGTAGCCCTTTTTCAGGGGAGCGTCACTCTGCTGGCCAGACTGATCAAGCCGATTATGACCGAGGCGGCGCTTGCCAACCTGTCGCTGATCGGCTCGATCCTGATCTTCTGTGTGGGGATCAATCTGATCTGGAAAAAGCAGATACGGGTGGCCAATTTGCTCCCGGCGATTGTGATCGCCGTGGTAATTGCGTTCCTGCCGATCGGTATCTGACACAGCGTGCGGCCGTATGAGCATCGGACAAACAAACCGATTATAACCGAGGAGGAACCGCAATGGAACAACCCATCGTAAAAGACCCCATTCTTCTGGCCCAAAAGTCAGCTCCTGCCACTGGGGAGGACCTGCAGGTTGCCCAGGATCTTCTCGACACGCTGAACGCTTCTGACCAAAGTGACGCACAGATCCTCGAAATCAAAAAATGCTACGGCCGGAAGCAGGTACTGACGGGTGCGTCCTTCTCAGCAGACAGCGGAAGCTGTGTCGGGATCCTCGGCACCAACGGCAGCGGAAAATCCACACTCCTGCGCATTCTGGCAGGAGTGCTGCACCCTGACAGCGGCAGCTTTCTGTGGAAGGGTACCGACCTGCTGAAAGCGCCCGCCGACCGTTCCAAGGCCGTCGCCTATGTGCCCCAGGGCACTCCGCTGATTGAGGAGCTGAGCGCGCTGGATCATCTGCGTCTCTGGTACGAGAAAGAGACGCTGCAGGTGTCTTTGGAGAATGGCGTTCTGCGGGAGCTGGGCATACACGAATTTCTCAAAACTCCTGTATCCAAGCTCTCCGGCGGTATGAAAAAGCGGCTCTCCATCGGCTGCGCCATGGCGAACGACCCATCCATTCTGCTGCTGGACGAGCCCACGGCAGCCCTCGATCTGGTGGGCAAGGAGCGCATCCTCGGCTACTTTGAGCGCTTTCGGGATAGGGGAGGCCTGCTCCTCGTTGTCACCCATGACCAGAGAGAGCTGGAATTGTGCGACAGCTGGCATATCCTCCGTGACGGCCGGCTTCAGCCCTGTGAGTACGACGGAGATCTGCGCCGTCTGACGGAAAGCCTGGGTGGGTCGCATGAGCGGAAAATATAAGCGCTACCTTGTCCTCCAGCTGAAACGTGCCCTGAAGCTGATACCCCGGGTGCTGGGGGTGACGCTGCTGCTGGGGATAGGCGCAGGCCTTGCCGGACGGATGCTGTCGGATTTGAACGCATCGGATGCCGCAAAGCAGAAGATTGAGATCGGTGTGGTGGGAGACACGGACAACTCCTACCTGCAAGTCGGCATTTTCACGCTGGAGAGCATGGATTCCTCCCGATTTTCCATCAAATTGCGAGAGATGGAGGAACAGGAGGCACAAAAGGCACTGCGGGACGGCGAGCTGACCGGCTACGTCCGCATCCCGCAAAATTTCGTGGATGGAATGGTCTCCGGCGATCATCATCCCATCACCTTCGTTACGGCAGACGGGGCGACCGGCTTTGGCACTATGGTCACAGAGGAGATCGCCTCCGCCGTCTCCAAACTGCTGTTGGAGACAGAAAACGCCATCTACGGGGCGCAGGAATTCACGGCAGACCACGTCCGCAGCGTGAACCCCTACGATGCCGGCAATGCGCTCATCCAGCGGTATCTGTGGACGGTGCTGAATCGGGATGATCTGTTCCGGGTGCAGACGATGGGTGCGGCAGATTCCCTGTCCCTTGCGGGCTACTACCTCTGCGGCATTACGGTGGCGGGATTGCTGCTTTGGGGCATTGGCTGCAGCCCACTGTTTTCCCGCCGCTCCGAAGAACTGAGCGGCATGCTGAACGCAAGCGGACTGGGGGCAGCGGCGCAGACCCTCAGTGAGTTCGCCGCCTTCTGCGCACTCCTGCTGGTTGCCGTTCTGATCATTGGCCTGCTTGCCGGGGAGATGCTCCCGCAGTTGGGCATCCGCATCCCTGAGCTGGGCGCATTGTCGGGCCGAAAGGGCATCCTGTTCTGTTTGCGGCTGATCCCTGTGGGTGTGATGATCGCGGCAATGCAGTTTCTGCTCTATGAGCTGTTTCCCGGCACTGTGGGCGGAATTTTGATTCAATTTCTGAATGCTGTGACCCAGGGCTATCTGGCAGGCTGCTTCTATCCCTCGTCCTTCTTTCCTGAGGCAATGCGGCAGCTCGGCGCTGTATTTCCCGCAGGCATTGCCATGCGTTTTCTGAAGGAGAGCCTTCTGGACACGGGCGCTCCGTGGCTGCTGCCGGCGTTACTGGGCTACTGCCTGCTCTTTCTGCTGATTGCCGCAGGGATCCGGCATCGCAGGCTCAGCGTATGAAGGGAGGGGCTGTTATGAGAAAGATCAATCGCTTCCTTCTGTGGTACGGACTTCTTACCAAGCGGCTGCTGAAACGGCCGGGTTATCTGGCAGTTTTGCTGCTGGTGCCCTTGCTCACCGCCGCACTTGCGCTGGCCACCCGGCAGGACAGCGGCGTCGTCACCGTTGCGATTGCCTGTGAAAGCCGGGAAGACCCCCTTTCCTCTGCTGCAGTGGATCGGCTTGTAAGCGAAAAGAGCATTGTGCGATTCCTGACCTGTGAACGGAGCGAGGATGCGCAGAATGCGGTCGTGCATGGTGAAGCGGATGCGGCATGGATTTTCCGTGGCAATGCCTCGGAGATGCTGGAGCAATACGCCGAAAATGGCCGAGGCACTGTGGTGACGGTGGTGGAGCGGGAGGACAATGTGTTCCTCAAGCTGGCTCGGGAAAAGCTCTACGCAGCCCTCTACCCGGAGCTCTCCTTTACGGTATTTGGCCAATTTATCCGTCAGCTGCCCAATGTATCCGACAATATCCCCGATGCAATGCTTCGGAGCTACTATGACAGCGGCACGACAGACGACCCGATCCTGCGCTTCGTCCACACCGACGGCAGTGAGGTGCAAAGCGCAGACAGCTATCTGACCGCCCCCATGCGGGGACTGCTGTCGCTGCTCGTCATACTCAGCGGGTTTGCCTCCGGCATGTACTGCTTTAAAGAGGAGCGGGAGGAGGTATTCGTTTGGCTTCCCGAGCGGAAGAGGCGGCTGCTGCCCTTCCTCTGCCACCTGACCGCCATTGTGCCCACGGCTGCGGCGGCGCTGGTATCAATGGCCGCCACCGGAGTGATGACTGAGCCGGTGCGTGAGCTGATTTTGATACTCTGCTTCTGTCTGGCGGCGGCTGCTTTCTGCGAATTGGTCCGAAGCATCTGCCCCACAGAGGCGGAGCTGGGTGCGCTGATCCCTGTTATGATGATCGCCATGCTGGCGCTGTGCCCGGTTTTTCTCAACGTTAAGATGCTGCGGCCGCTGCAATACCTGCTCCCGGCCTTTTATTATCTGAATGCTGTGCACCATACGCGCTATCTTTTTGAGATGCTGCTCTTTACTGCTGGGGCCGTGGCGCTGTCTCTGACCATTGCCGGACTGAGACAGCGTGGGTAATTGCCGGAACAGCAGTGCGGCCGCACCCCAAAAACTGCTGCTTGACGAAAGAGAAGTACTGCTCTATAATAGAACAAATGTTTGATTTGTGGGCGGTGAGTACAGATGGCGGAGAGATCGTATATCGCAATTGACCTGAAGTCCTTCTATGCCTCCGTGGAGTGTGTGGAGCGTGGCCTGGACCCGCTGACCACCAATCTGGTCGTCGCTGACGCCAGCCGGACGGAAAAGACCATCTGCCTCGCTGTCTCTCCGTCCATGAAGGCATATGGCATCCCGGGCAGAGCGAGGCTCTTTGAAGTGGTGCAGAAGGTCAGGGAGATCAACGCCCGCAGAAGGAAGGGCGTCCCGGGTGGTGCGCTGGGGGAGAAGTCCAGCAACGCATTGGAACTGAATGCTGACCTCTCCCTGGAGGCGGACTACATTGTGGCGACGCCCCAGATGGCGCATTATATGCAGGTCAGCACCCGGATCTATCAGGTCTACCTGAACTACGTCGCCCCGGAGGATATCCACGTCTACTCCATCGACGAGGTGTTTATTGATGCAACGGGCTATTTGGCGACCTATGGCCTGACCGCCCGTGCATTTGCGAGAAAGCTGATCCGGGAGGTGCTGAACACCACCGGTATCACGGCAACCGCAGGCATCGGCACGAATCTGTATCTCTGCAAGGTGGCCATGGACATTGTGGCAAAGCATATCCCGGAGGACCGGGACGGCGTGCGCATCGCTGAACTGGACGAGATGCGCTACCGCCGTCTGCTGTGGAACCACCGGCCGCTGACAGACTTCTGGCGGGTAGGGCGAGGCTACGCCAAAAAGCTGGAGGCAAACGGGCTCTACACCATGGGCGATATCGCCAGATGCTCCCTGGGTCAGAAGCACGAGCGGTACAGCGAGGAACTGCTTTATCAGCTGTTCGGCGTCAACGCAGAGCTGCTCATCGACCACGCATGGGGCTGGGAGCCCTGCACGATTGCCGACATTAAGGCATACAAGCCGGAGTCCAACAGCATCAGCTCCGGGCAGGTGCTGCAGTCTCCGTATGACTTTGAAAAGGGCAGGCTGATCGTCCGGGAGATGACGGATCTTTTGGTGCTGGATCTGGTAGATAAAGGCCTTGTGACAGACCAGATGGTTCTGACGGTGGGGTATGACATCGAGAATCTTACCGATCCGGAGCGGAAGAAGCGGTACTGCGGAGAGGTCAAAACCGATCACTACGGCAGGAAGATCCCAAAGAGCGCCCATGGCTCCGTCAATCTGGGGAGAATGACCTCCTCTACCAGACGCATTCTGGACGCAGTCTCAGCGCTTTACGATCGGATCGTGGACAGAGACCTTCTGGTGCGCCGCATGTATGTGGTGGCAAATCACGTGGTGAGCGAGGGGAACGTACAGGAGGAGCAGCCCGTCGAACAGCTTGACCTCTTTACAGACTACGAGGAGGCGGCAAGGGAAAAGGCGGCGGAGAACGCCGAGCTGGAAAAGGAAAAGCACCTTCAAAAGGCGATGCTCTCCATCAAGAAGAAATACGGGAAAAACGCTATTTTAAAGGGCATGAACTTTGAGGAGGGCGCCACGACCAGAGCGCGAAACGGTCAGGTGGGCGGTCATAAGGCATAAAAGGGGAGGGAGGAGCGAAATGCGGGACGAGCACAGATACGATGATATCATCAACCTGCCCCATCATGTCTCACAGACCAGACCCCGTATGTCGCGCCTTGGCCGTGCGGCGCAGTTTTCACCCTTTGCGGCGCTCACCGGTTATGACGCAGCCATCACCGAGACAGCCCGGCTGACTGCATACCGGATCGAGCTGACGGAAGAGGAGAAGGCCGCTCTGGATCGGCAGATGCAAAGGATTGTACGGATACTGCCGGAGCAGCCGGAGGTCATTATTACGTACTTTCGGCCGGATGAGCGGAAGGATGGCGGAGCCTATGTCACCGTCAGCGGCAGAGTAAAGAAGGTGGATGACTGCGAAAGGGCCATTGTGATGGCAGAGGGGGAGAGGATTTCAATAGATGAGATTTATGGGATCGAAGAGCTGAGCTGACGCCACCGGAAAGTCGAATTCTGTTGCGTATTCCCACTTTTCATATTATAATAGTGGGTAAGTGGAAAAAGGCTGCGCCTGATTTTTACGCAGGGAGGTTCGACATGAACAGAGAATATCTATTTCAGGATCCGGCTTCTGATTTTGCCGGAAGTCTGCCCGCAAACGATGAGCTGATCCTGCATGGCAAGCGGGGAAAGCTGTTCGCCTATTTCTTAAAGGCCGGCGGAGAGGAGAAAAAACCCACCGTACTCCTGCTCCAGGCAGTCTCCCAAATTTTGTGTAAACATCGAATAATGGCGTAAAATACTTGGTTTTCTTGGGGGCGGCATCTGCCGCCCCTTGTCTTCACTGTAACAG
>CACYLC010000065.1 GCA_902775105.1 Oscillospiraceae bacterium | reverse complement strand
TTTGTGCTCAGGAGCCTTCCTTTCGGTGAGTTGAAGCTGTAATCGAATTCCCTGATGGCATAGGTTTTATTTCTGCCAACGATTGGTTGACACATACGACAAAGGCGCCCATGGCTGAAAAAGGTTGAAACTGGAACGGAAAACGGGTATAATAACAAGGAACGAAAACTCTGAATTGGAGGATCATGCCATGACTGAAATTACCAAAGATACCATTATCGGTGATATTCTGAAGATTGCGCCGGATGCCGCGCCGCTGTTCATGTCCATCGGGATGCACTGCCTGCACTGCCCCGCCTCTCAGGGCGAGACCGTGGAGGAGGCTTGCATGGTGCACGGTGTTGACGTAGATACCCTGCTGGACGAGCTGAACAGCATCGTCGAGCTGCAGGCCTGATGGACTTCGAGGCTGCCTCTCAACCCGGCAGCCTCGAAGCATTTTCAAGAGGAGTGCTTGCGATGATCACACTCACACCCCGGCTTCAGGCGGTAGCCGACTATGTGCCGTCCCAGTGCCGTTTTGCCGACGTCGGAACCGATCACGCATATCTGCCTGTCTGGCTGATTGGGCACGGCGTCATAGATTCGGCTGTTGCTTCTGACCTCCGGCAGGGACCGTTGGATCATGCCCGTGCGACTGCCGGACTATATGGCTTTGAAGACCGATTTGACTTTCGCCTTTCTGATGGTCTTGCGGCGTATGTTCCACATGAGATAGATTGTATTGCTATCGCCGGTATGGGCGGTGAGGCCATTCGGTCCATTCTCTCCGCCGCCCCGTGGACAATGGAGCATACCCGCCTCATCCTTCAGCCTCAGACCAATATCCCGGAACTGCGGCAGTGGCTGACGGAATCGGGCTACCGAATCGAGGAGGAGCGCATTATCCGGGAGGAAAACCGCTGGTATACCGTCCTGCTCGTCAGCGGAGCTGCGGATGACACCCGATGGACGCCCGGCACACGATTGACAGGAAACCCGCTCCGCTGGGCAGAGGACAGCGACCGCCCGGCCTACTTACAATTTCTTCTGGAGCGGCTGGAGAAGCAGATCCGCGGACTGAAGCAGGCATCTGAACCAAATACCCAGCGGCTGACAGCTCTGACACAGGCGAAAGAGGAGCTGACGCTGATGCTGAAAAACGGGAAGGAGGATCTCTCATGCCAACGGTAAAAGAAATTTACGAACATCTGAACGATAAAGCACCCTTTGCGTTCCAGGAGAACTGGGACAATTCCGGTTTTCTTGTGGGGGATCCCAATCGGGAAGTGACCAAGATTCTGACGGCACTGGATATCACGGATGAGGTCATTGGTGAGGCGGCTGCCTGGGGGGCAGAGCTGATCGTCAGTCATCATCCCGTCATCTTTCAGGCGATAAAGAGTGCGACACTGACAGATTTGGATCTGGCCGGCCGCAAGATCTGGAATCTGGCGCAGAACGGTATTTCGGCAGTCTGCTGTCATACGGATCTGGACGTGGTGGAAGGCGGCGTGAATACCGTTCTTGCTCAGAGGCTGGGCTTGGAGCAGTTGGAACAATTGGAGCAGACAGGGACGGACGCAGAGGGGAGACCCTATGGAATCGGACGAATCGGCACACTGCCCCAGCCTTTGTGTACCCGGGAGTTTCTAAGACTGGTCAGAAATGAGCTTGCCCCCAACGGCATTCGCTATACCGACAGCGGCCGCACAATCCACCGGGTTGCGGTGGGCGGAGGTGCCTGCGGTGATATGGTGCTGACAGCGTGGAGAGCAGGGTGTGACGCCTTCGTCACCTCGGATGTAAAATATAATCAGTTTCTGGACGCCAGGGAATTGGGTCTGACCCTTGTGGATGCCGGACACTTTCCCACGGAAAATCCCGTCATTCCTGTTGTAGCCCAGTGGCTGAGAACGGCTTTCCCTCAGGTGATAGTTCGCATTTCTCAGCGTCACAGAGAGGTTATCTCCTACGATTTGGCAGAAAACTCCCGCTGACCTCTTGCCATTGATGAGAATAAGTGATATTATAAACTGTAATTGTGTGTATGACACTGCATTTTAGACTTCAGGAAGGATGAAAGACAATGTCCGGACATTCCAAATGGAATAATATTCAGAAAACTAAGGGCGCAGCCGACGCCAAGCGCTCTCAGGCGTTTACCAAGATCTCCCGTGAGATGATTGTTGCTGTCAAGATGGGCGGATCCGGCGACCCCAAGAGCAACTCCAAGCTGGCTTCTATCATTGCCAAGGCCAAGGCGGTCAATATGCCTAAGGACAACATCAAGCGCACCATTGACCGTGCTCTTGCTGCCGGCAACACCGACAACTACGAGGATGTGGTATATGAGGGCTACGGCCCCTCCGGCGTGGCCGTCATCGTCGAGGCTCTGACCGATAACCGCAACCGTACCGCCCCTAATGTCCGCCACCTGTTTGACAAGTATAATGGCAATCTGGGCGCCACCGGCTGCGTCTCCTGGAGCTTTGACCGCAAGGGTGTCATCGTCCTGAACAACGAGGATGACGAGCTGGACGAGGAGACCGTTATGATGGACGCTCTGGAGGCTGGTGCTGACGACGTCGAGGTGGATGACGGCGTGTTTGTGGTGTACACCGGCACCGACAACGTGGCCGAGGTCAGCGAGGCACTGGAAAATGCCGGCTACACCTTCCAGAGCGCTCAGGTGGAGATGGTGCCCCAGAACTACGTCAAGCTCACCGATGAGAAGGACATTCGCAACATGGAGAAGCTCATCGAACTGCTGGAAGAGGACGACGATGTGCAGAACGTCTGGCACAACTGGGAGCAGGAGTAAAACGGGTAAATAGTCCTGTTTTTCTGTGAAATAGGTGAAATCCATAACAATACTGTGGAATTAAAAGATGGCTTTCTGCTGAGTTATGACATACACAATATAAAGCATAACTGAGTTGTGAACATACGACAATTTGACGATTTACACCCTTTTGCTGACGAGTGAAAGGGTGTATTTTTCGGTTTCTATTCTTTCTCCAACCGCTCACAGCGGACGGTGACACGATAGGCGCCGCCGATGGTGCAGGTAAACAGGGTCAGATCCCAGTCGCCGCTCTCCATCGCGTCGATGGCCGTGGGCATCAGCGTCTCCACCAGAGCCACTTCGTAGGAAAACACATTGCCGTCTACGTCGGTGAAGGTGATCCGGTCTCCTGCCTCCAGGCACTTCAAATTGCCGAAGTGCCTCGTGTAGTTGTGGGCGGCGAGGATCAGATCGTCGGTGTAGGGAGAGCCCTGATATCGGCAGGGGGCGATTTTCAAGTTGGGATAGCTCCACTCGCTCATGACAGGCAGTGTGAGGCCGTATGCCGGGATCTCCAAAACGCCAATGTAGCCGTGGCCGTCGATGATCTCCTCCGGCATATCCATCTCGGGATTCAGGATGTAGTCCGGGATCTCAGCCAATCTGCCCTCGCCCTCCGGCGCCGCATCCCCCCGCTCCTCTGTCTCCGCCAGTTGCGGCTCGTCCATCTGCGCTATGATCTGCTCCACCGATCGAGCTGCCCGGGCGTCATCGTATAAATTGTATCCCACGAGGAAAAGGGCTGCCGCAATCAGCAGCAGCCCCATTGTAATCAATGGTATGCCTCTCTTATTTCTCATAGTCAGTACCACCTCTGCGGCGTACCAATCCCAGCACCACCAGCAGCAAGCCGGAGGTCATCAGAACCGGCACAGGCCACCAATACTGACCCGTCTGGGGCAGCTTGGGCGGCTTGGAGGGGGGATTGGCAGGGGGATTGGCAGGGGGATTGTCCGGCGTCTTGTAGGTGTTGGTCACCACGAAGGTGATCCCCTCCTGCGTGATTTGGACGGAATAATCCGCTACCTTGCTCTCCACCACGTTCCATCTGTGACCGCTCTCCAGACCAGACCAGGTGTATCTCCAGTTGTTTTTGGCGTTGAGGGTAACGGTCTCATACACCTCGCCGTCCCGGAGCAGCTGGATGGTGATGCTCTCAGGGCGCTTGTCCTTGTTCCCATCGTCCTTCCAGACCTTCAGCACCTTGAGGTCAACGGGCTCAGGCACGTCCTCCGGTGTAGAGACAAACTTGGGATGCACCCGCTGGTCATAGCTCCACTCGCCGCTCTCGCCGTCAAATGCGGGCAGCAAGACCAGGAAAGGCGCAGTTTCGTAGACTTTGCCGTCCTGCTTGTGGGTGTCGGCAAGCCCCAGGTATAAACCCTGCTCCAACTCACCGGCAGCAAAGTTCAGAAGCCCCTGTTCATCCGTCACGCCGCCGGCAGAGGGCGTCACGTTGTCCCGGAGAACGTAGCCCACCAGCGTGGAGGCCAATGCCTTCCACGCCTCGTCGTTCTCTCCGGCGATGTTAAAATCGAAGCTCCCGAAGGACTCTGCGGCGGTCAGCCCGCCGTTCCTGTCGATCTCCGCAATCAGATACAGGTCAAACTGCTCACCCGCAAGAGGGGCGTCTCCGTCCTGAGCGGAGATGGTCAGACTGACCTCCCGTTCCGTATCCAGGCTCCCCGCCGCCAGCGCCTGGGTCGGCAGGAGCGGTAGGAGCATCATAAGACCGAGCAGGATCGCAGTTATACGCTTACTCATCTTCATCGGCATCGCCTCCATGTTTCTTTGTCTTCTGCCGGGGCAGCAGCAGGATGATTACAAGCACCAGCAGCATGGGAATCGCCACGATGGGAGCCACCACCAGCGGCTCGATCTGGGTGGCATCCGCCACCACCACGGTTGCTCTTGCTTCCTTGATATTTTCGATCCGGTGTCCACGCACCAGCAGTCGATGGGTGTTGATTCCGTACGGGGTACAGGTCACCAGCGTGCAGTAGTCCTCTCCCTGCACAATTTGCAGCGCTTCGGTATCCTGAGGCTCTACGATGAGGATTTGATCTACCTCGTAGGTCAGCACCTCGTCCAGCACGCAGAGCATGAATACGTCCCCCTCCTCCAGCCTGTCCAGATCGGTGAACAGCTTGGCGCTGGGGAGTCCCCGATGGCCGGAGATGACGCAGTGGGTGCTCTCGCCGCCGGTGGGGAGGCTTGTCCACTCCAGATGACCTGCGGCGATCTGGAGGGCAGCATCGTCGGTGCCGTGGTAGATGGGGAGGGAACAGGCAATTCCGGGAATCTCCACATAGCCCATAATGCCGGTGCCGGAGATATTGAGCAGGGACTCATACTCCTCCCGCTCCTCCTCGGTCAGGACGTATTTCGTCTCGCTTTCGGCCAGCGCCGTGTTATAGGCCTTTGCGGACTCCCAAAGCTCGGTATATTGGTCATCGTCCAGATTTGTCACCTCTTCGGCATAGGTTGCGATGGCCCTGGATTGGTGGAAGGAGTTCCAGTAGTCACTGGCGGTGGGGTACAGCAGCAAGGACAGCCCTACAAGCAAAATCAGTATTAAAATCACGGTGATGAGATTGCTTGTCTTTTTCTTCATGCAGGGTTCTCCTTGCCGCTGTGGGCCGGGGAGGGAAAGTCCTCCCCGGCTGCACAGCAGAAGTTTGGTTTCAATGATGTCCCGAAAAATGGGAAAAATCAGCGGCGCATGCGGCGCTTGGTGATGAGCAGGATGCCAGCGCCCAGGGCAAGGACAGCACCAGTGACGTAGAAGATGGTGGTGCCGATGCCGCCGGTGGAGGGAAGGAAGGAACCCTTCTGGTTCAGAACCTTACCTACGATAATACCATCAGTTGTGATGTGGGTTGTATCTGTTGCAGATGCGGCGGTGGTCGTTACAGTAAAGCCAGCTGTATCAGGAGTTACTTCAAGAGTCTTAAGCTTGGGCTCGTCAGCTGTTGTGTCATAAGTTGCTGATACTTTTATCTCAATATCAGCAGCCTTATTATAGCCAGCAGGAACTGTGGTCTCAACGAGTTTGTACTCGCCAGCATCAGTACCCTTGAATTCGAATGTGGTAACATTCTTCACTTCTTCGCCAACAACAGTATATTCGCCATTTACTTTCTTATAGAGAGTAAATCCTGCGCCTTCCAAAGCCTGAGTCTTCTGGTACTTATCGCCGACTTTCACATAATCAGCCTTTTGCTCATCAGTCAGAGCCGCATAAGTAGTTGCATCAATAGCAGCATCGCTAGTAGGTGCCACCTTCAGAGCTTTAATCTCATAGGTGAATACAACAACCTTATCTTCGGGAGTTGTACCCTTCTCCCCATTCTGTTCACCATTAGGATTGTTTGTGAACTCAAGCTTTACTTTGTTGTCATTACCGGGAGCGCCGATAGTGGCATTATTGTTCAGAGTAGCCTTGTACTCAACAACAATCTTACTATCCTTAGTAAAGGTCACCGCTGCACCAGCTTTATCCTTCAGGGTAGTAGCCTTCAAATCTGTGCCAGATTTCAGAGCAACAGTCAGTGTCTGACCGCTTACAGTTACATCGAACAGATTTGTAATGTCCTGCGTTCCAACCTTAACAGTCAGCTCGTTTTTCTCTGCGTCTGTGATTGTAAGACCGGTAGAAAGAGTATCAATAAATTTGTAGACTTTGTACGTGTCGTAATCAGCAAAAGTGCTGGGGAGAGTACCAGTAAGCTTGAAAGGAACCTCATCGCCAATGTCATAGTCAGCAGCATCCTGCCAATCGGTCTCATTGTTGGAAGTCTTCCCATCGTCGCGCTCTTTTACTTTCTTCTCAACAGAAGGAACAGAAGCCTTTTCGGTCACAGAAACATTCTTAACAACTTCGAGAATATATCTCGTCTGAGCGCCTTCTCCAGAGACAGCATCCTTGTCTTTTACAAGATAGTAACCAGCTACAAGTCCAGTGATGGTTCCAGATGTTGCATTAGCAGCAATCGAGCCTGTTCCAGCAGTAGTGGTTGTGAGTGCGGCATTAATTGCATCAGCAACAGCCTGTGCTCCGACAGCGTCTGTGGTGTAAGCCTTATCACTGATTGCTTTCGCAACATCAGCTGCAGTTGCAGTTGTCGGGATACTGAAACCGTCAATCTTATTCAGTTCTTCAATAACAGTTGAGCCTGTAACACCTGTTCCCCACTGAATATCAGAAAGCACATCTTTGTTATCAACAGTTTCTAGCTTACCTGTAAAAATCTGATAAGCAGCATAAGTATGTGCAGCTTTATCGGTACTGTTTTTATTAATTGTAATTGTGTAGGTGGTGGGATTGGAGGCACCAGTCGCAAACGCCGTTGTGGCCAGAGCGAGGATCATGACCACTGCCAGCAACAGGCTGGCCAGTTTTTTGATGTGCTTCATTGTTAATTTTCCTTTCTTTTC
>CACYLC010000064.1 GCA_902775105.1 Oscillospiraceae bacterium | reverse complement strand
GTCCATCTCCCTGACCAAAATTCTGGGCTACACCAGCGGAGAGATCAGCCGGCTGTATATCGTCTCTACCTCGATTATGGTGGTGCTGTTTTTGCTGATCAGCTTGCCGGTCATGTACAAGGTACTGGTAGAGCTGTTCCGGGTGATGATGATGCAGGAGATGACGGGCTGGATCCCCCTGGATCTCAGCCGGTCGGTCTTTGTCAAAATCTTCTGGATGGGCGTCGGGACCTACGCCGTTGTGGCGGCGCTGGAATATCGTAAGATTCGAAAGGTGCCTATGGATGAGGCGCTGAAAAATGTGGAGTAAGGCAGGTGTGATGAGATGAAACAGCATTTGAATGTTCTGCGGCGGGATCTGGCCCTGCTGCTGGCCACTGCCCTGCTGGGAGCAGCGCTCTCCGGCTGCGCCGGGAGCAGCGCAAGCGCAGATCCCGAGACGGCCCGGCCTGAGGCAGCGGAGACGGAGACAGACACCCCCATTGTAGATACCGCGCTGGAAAGCGGCATTGCCGGTTCGAAGGAGGAGACAGTCTATGTCAAGACAGCCCCCGACGGCACGGTGCGTGAGGTTACAGTGGAGGGCGTTTTAAAGGATACGGGAGAAAGCCCGCTCATTTCAGACTATTCCACCCTCACCGACCTTCGAAACACCGAAGGAGACGAGGAATTTATCTGGCAGTCCAACGGTATTGTCCTCTGGGAAAACCACGGCGAGGACATCTACTACAAGGGAACTGCGGCCGAGCCGCTCCCGGTCACCGTCCGCATCACCTACTGGCTGGACGGGCAGGAGATCCCACCGGAGGAGCTGGCAGGCAGGAGTGGCGAAGTGCGCATTCGCTTTGACTATGAGAACCATGCCGTCCAAACGGTCAATGTGAACGGCGAGGATGTCTCGGTGCGTGTGCCCTTTGTGGCGATCACCGCAGCGATGCTCTCTGACGACCACTTCTCCAACGTGACGGTCACCAATGGCAAGACTGTCTCCATGGACGGAGAGATCGTTGTGATCGGCTATGCGCTTCCGGGGCTTTCAGACAGCCTGCGCCTTGCGGACTACGAGCCGACGGAGGAGATCAAACTTCCCGAATATGTGGAATTAACCGCTGATGTGGAAAGCTTCGAACTGGATTTTACCGCCACGGTCATCACAGACGGACTCCTTGAGGATGCCGACCTGTCCGATCTGGACGATGTAGACGACCTGATCGACGATATGGACGAACTGGAGGATGCCATAGATGAACTGGTAGACGGTGTAGACGAGCTGTATGACGGGGCAAAGGAGTTCGGCTCCTACCTCTCGGAGTATACCGGCGGCGCCAAGCAGCTGGACGAGGGCGCCAAGGCATTGGCGGCAGGACTAAAAACCCTCAACGACAGCAAGAACGAACTGATGGAGGGGGTAGAGGCGCTGCAGGGCGGGCTGGACGCCGTGTGCACCGGTGATCTGGAGACCCTTCTGGATCGGTTGGATGGCACGCTGGGTACCGTGACCCTTCCCGACGGCACTGTCATCGACAGCCGAGGGGCAGCCTCCGCTATCTCCACGCTCCTTGACGACGAGCAGGCGCTCCACGGGGCGCTGAGCGGCATTGAGGAGACACTGGGCCAGTGGGAGGATTTTGCCGATGAGGCGGAGGGTTATGTCTCCGCAGTTCAGACCGCCGTTTCTGACGCAAAGAGCGCGTTGGAGGGCATTTCCTCTGACCTGACAGACAAAGCAAACGAAAAGGCGCGAGCACAGGCGGTCTCGGCGGCTGAATCTGCCCTTGCCGGAACCGACCTGTCCGACGAAGAGAAGAGCAGCATTAAGGCTCAGATTTCCGGAGGCATTGACCTATCCTCTGTCACCGACCCGGTGGCGCAGCAGATCGGCTTGGCAGAGAGCGCACTGGAGAAGCTGCCTGCGCTGGAGATCCCTCAAACCTCCATCAGCGATGAGACGGTTGGACAGCTGGTCTCGGATATGCAGAAGCAGGCAGGCATCCTGCAGGCATATGCCGGAGGACTGACGGGCACGGCGGGAGAGTTGGCCGATCTGGACGAGTTGCTTACCACCCTCAATGGCGTCATGCAGACTCTGGACGAGGGAAGCCGCAGCCTCGCCGAGGGCGCCGGAGCATTGGCGGACGGTGTGCAGCAGCTCTCCGCCGGCGCCGAGGCACTCAGCCAGGGGACTGCCGCCTTCCGACAGGCGGGGAGCGCTCTGAATGAGGGCTACGACGGGCTGCTGGACGGTATCAAGGCGCTGGACGAAGGCGTGGCCGAGTTTGGTGACGAGGGTGTGGACGGACTGACCGATCTGGCAGGGGACGACCTGAGAGATGTCCTGCGCCGGGTGCGGGCGCTGAAGGAGGCGGACGGAGCCTATATCAATTTCTCCGGCATCTGCGACGGACAGGACGGCAGCGTCAAATTCATCATCGAGACAGACGAGATAAAACCGTGAAAAAATCCCCGAATCCAAAAGGGTTCGGGGATTTCATGCAATCAGATGTAATCACAAGAGGAGGAATCTCACCACAAGGACGATCACCGCCACGGCCAGACAGAAAATTCCGACTCCCGTGAAAATGCGGCCCAGCAGCTTGGGAAAGGTCTCCCCCGCCACATAGTATCGATCCACCTTATCAGGATCGTAATACAGCTCCACCGTCTGCCCGACGGTGAACTGGGGCCTGCCGCCTCCAAATCTGGACTCCTGTTCAATCTGCCGCCCGCCGGCATAATAGGAAAAGACCGGGTACCAGGCTTCTGATCTGTGGTGATTCTCGTCGTAGCTTACCCGGCGCGCCACATCCACCACAGTACCCTGAGTGCAAATGGTGCAGCGCTGCTCCTTGCGCTTGCGGTTTGAAGTGATACCCACGCCGATGGCGGTAAAAATGACGCCCACCAGCGCCCAGATGCCGGGGAAAATGATCAAAAACAGTTCCATTTGCAGGCACGCCTTTCCTTTAAAACATATTTTAAACCACAGGGGGAGAAAAACAATTATTTTACCGTAATATCTGTCCGCTTTACTCGGCTCCAGTCAAATTCACGGAGCAGCTCCGGGAGCGATACCGGCTCCTCCCGGTCGATGAGTCCCGCCCAGTGGGCCAGCTTGCCCAGCAGAATTTCGGGAGAGGCACCGCCTGCCCGCAGTTCCCCCAGATCCAGATCCCCGTCCCGCTTGGACAGCCTTCTTCCGTCCCCGGCGCAGAGCAGGGGAGCGTGGTAATACTCCGGATGAGGGAACGCCAGCAGCTCCTGCAGCCACAGCTGGCGGGGAGTGGAGGAGAGGAGATCTCTGCCCCTGACCACCTGATTGACCCCCATCAATGCGTCATCCACCACTACCGCCAGCTGATAGGCGAAGACGCCGTCAGACCGGCGAAGAATGAAATCGCCGCAGTCCCTGGCCAGATGTTCTCTGTACGGCCCTTGCAGACCGTCCGTGAAAGTAATTTCCTGCTCCGGCACTGCAATGCGCAGGGCGGGACGGCGGAGCATGGCCTTTTCTGCCCTCTGAGCGGGGGAGAGACCCCGGCAGGTTCCGGGATAGATTGGCGTCCCGTCCGAGGCGTGGGGAGCAGAGGGTGCGTGAAGTGCGCCTCTGGTGCAAAAGCAGGGATAGATCAGTCCAGTTCCCTCTAATTCGTGGAGATAGTGGGCGTAGAGGTCGCTGCGCTGACTCTGATAATAGGGGTCTCCACCCCCGCTGCCGCCCTCGTCCCAGTCCAGACCCAGCCAAAGGAGATCTTGCTCCAGCTGATCGGCATAGTTCCGATTGCACCGCACAGGATCCAGATCCTCCTGCCGCAGCACAATGCGCCCCCCTGCAGACCGGGCAGAGAGCCAGGCGAGAAGGTAGGAAAATGCGTTTCCCAGATGCATTCGCCCGCTGGGACTGGGAGCAAAGCGGCCGACAATGTTAGCTGACATAATCATACTCCGAATTCGTTTTTTGCTGATCTCCATTATAACTCCAAGCAGCACAGGAGTAAAGAAAACGATTCTGAATAAGTTTCGTGAAAACGCCAGGTCCCTGCGGCAAAATCACAAATGATCGACAGGGACGGACAGGAAAAATGAGGGAAAATCCCCATTTGAATTTTGAGATGTAAAATGTTATACTTTTAACGTAAAATTGAAGAAAAACGTAACGACACAAGTGGCGCACAGCGTGTAAATCTGATCACGGAACGGTTTTCCATGGGATGACGGCGGTGCGGAGGCTTGTGTTTTTTACGTGAAAGGGAGTTCATTATGCCAAAAAATCAATTTGAACGAATGATGTTCGCTCTGCTGACTGTCATCATCACTGTCCACGGTTATGTCTTTTACAGTCTGTATGTGGTCAATGGCGCCATCCTCATGGAGATCAATCAGGCATCCGGTGTCCTGGCTGCCATTCGAAATCAGGGCGGCGTCTATATGCTGGGGCGCTATGTTCCCATTTGGGCGGTAGTACTGGTGGAGTTCTGTCTGGCTTACAGCATGGAGGTCACTATGGGGAGCCCTCTGTCTTTCAAGCTGGCCAGCCGCTGCTTCGATCCCCGGATGACTCATCCCGTCCTCTTTGAGACGGCCATCATCTGTGCTACCGTCGGCCTGATGTGCCCGGCCATGAGCTTTATCGCCGCCATTTTGTACTATCCCTACTATACCGGGTTCCATGCGGCGACGTTGCTGGCCAACTGGATCAAGCTGGTCTGCTTCAACTTCCCCTTTGCCTTTTTTTCCAGCTGTTCTTTATTCAGCCGCTGGTACGTACCCTCTTTAAGGCGATCTTTGTCCGTGAAATCAAGGCGCAGAGCGTTAACGCCTGAGCCCGGGATCAACTGTTTTCAGCCCCAAAACCCTGTTCAGATGGCCGGGTTCTGGGGCAAAACTTTTGCCAGAGCAGTTTTTTCCTTTTTTACAGCAGAAAAAGCAGTTTACTTCAAAAAGCTGCACTGTATAATAATGGTAGTATCATTGAATTGTTCTGCGGAAGGAGCTATCTGAGATGAAATTCACGAAAATGCACGGCTGCGGCAACGACTACATCTATGTGGACTGCACGGAGAAACCCATGGAGGATCCCAGCGGCTTTGCCCTCAAATACAGCGACCGCCACAAGGGCATTGGGGCGGACGGCCTTATCACCATCAATCCCTCTGAGACGGCGGACTTCCGCATGGCGATGTACAATGCCGACGGCTCTGAGGGCGCTATGTGCGGAAACGGCATCCGCTGTGTCGCCAAGTTTGTCTATGACAAGGGGCTGACCGACAAGACCCATCTGGTCATCGAGACCAAGGCGGGCTTAAAGTACCTGGATCTCACCGTAGAGGACGGTAAGGTGACCAAGGTGCGGGTAGATATGGGCGCGCCTACCACCGAGGCGGCAAAAATTCCCGTTGTGGGCCTGGGAGACGAGGTGGTCGGCCGGAAGGTCAACGTGGCGAAGCAGGACTGGACAATGACCTGCGTCTCTGTGGGCAATCCCCATGCTGTGGTCTGGGTGCATGAGGCGGCCTATCTGGATCTGAAGTCCGTCGGCCCCAAGTTTGAGCTGCATCCCATGTTCCCTGACCGGGTGAATACTGAGTTTGCCCGGATCATTGACCGGCAGAACATCGAGATGCGGGTCTGGGAGCGTGGCTCCGGCGAGACTATGGCCTGCGGCACCGGAGCGACTGCCACCGCCTATGCGGCATGGCGAAACGGGCTGACGGACAAAAAGGTCACCGTCCATCTCCGGGGCGGCGATCTGGAGATCGAATACGACGAGGAGCGCAACACCATGTATATGACCGGACCTGCCGTCACCGTGTTTGAGGGCGAGGTTTGAGCCATTCTTATTGGAGCGGTAGGGGGCGTCGAGGACGCCGCCCCCTGCGCATGGCTTTCGTAAACAACCTGTACGGGACGGCGTCCTCCACGTCCCGTCTCGCAGAAAGGAACACACTCCCATGAATCTGATCAACTTAGTCGCCCGGATGAACTACACCCTCACCCAGGGCGATCTGGATAAGGAAGTCTCCGCCATTACCTATGACTCCCGCAAGCTGGAAAAGGGCTGCGTCTTTGTCTGTATGCCCGGCGCTGTCACCGACGGACACATCTACGCCGCCGATGCCGTCAGGCAGGGTGCTGCGGCGCTGGTCATCAGCCACGAATTGGATTTTGCGGTTCCCGCTGACGTCACTGTGCTGGAGGTGGAGAATCCCCGTCTGGCGCTGGCGGAGCTGGCGGCGGCATGGTTTGGCCATCCCGCCGAAAAGCTGACTACCATCGGCGTCACCGGCACCAAGGGCAAGACCACTACCACCTACATGATCCGCTCCATGCTGGAATCCGCCGGACTTTCCACCGGTCTCATCGGCACCATTGAGGTCATCTGCGGCGAGGAGCATACTCACGCAGTCAATACTACTCCGGAGTCCTGGCTGGTGCAGAAGCACTTTGCGGACATGGTAGCGGCTGGGAACAAGTACGTCGTCATGGAGGTCTCCTCTCAGGCCATGAAGCTGGATCGGGTCTCCGGGTTTACCTTTGACTACGGCATCTTCACCAATTTGGAGGAGGATCACATCGGCCCCGGCGAGCACTCCGACATGGCGGAGTACATTGCCTGCAAGGGCAAGCTGTTCCGGCAGTGCAAAATCGGCCTTGCCAACGCGGAAGCTGACTATCTGGAAGAGGTCATGGAGGGTCATACCTGCCAGCTGGAGACCTTCGGCATGGGGGAAAACGCTGACCTTCGGGCCACCAACGTCAGCCGCATCCATCAGCCCGGCTATCTGGGCGTTTCTTACGATCTGGCAGGATTGGAGAACTACTCCGTCCGGGTGGATATTCCCGGCGATTTTACCGTGTATAACTCCCTTGCCGCCATTGCCCTCTGCCGCCATCTGGGTGTCTCTCAGGAGGCAATTTGCAGGGCGCTGGACACCATTCAGGTCAAGGGCAGATTGGAGATCGTTCCCACTCCGGGGGAGTATACCCTGATGATCGACTATGCCCACAACGCCATGAGTCTGGAGGCACTGCTGAAAAACCTCCGTGCCTACGGGCCCAAGCGGATCATCTGCCTGTTCGGTTGCGGCGGCAACCGGGCAAAGAGCCGCCGGTACGAGATGGGCGAGGTCAGCTCTCGGCTTGCCGACCTCACGGTTGTCACATCGGATAATCCCCGGTTTGAGGAGCCCATGGACATTATCAATGACATCCTCACCGGTGTCAAAAAGGCGGACGGGGCGTACGTCACCATTCCCGACCGGAAAGAGGCCATCCGCTACTGCATGGAAAACGGCAGGGAAGGGGACGTCATCGTCCTGGCCGGAAAGGGACATGAGGACTATCAGGAGATCTGCGGCGTCAAGCACCACATGGACGAGCGGGAGCTGATCCAAGAGATCATCGAGGGTCGCTGAAAATAGCAGAAAAAGTTGACCGCCCGCCCCGGAAACCCGGGGCGGGCGGTGTGCTGTCTTACGGGGTCAGCTCAACGGAAACATCATGGGAAACATCATCCCAGTCCACATAGCTGAACGCATACTCGATGGAGGTGACCTCCTCTGTTACCAGACGGTTAAAGACGTCAAACTGAATAGAGGAGTCTTGCGATATGGTTCCCACCATGGTATTCAGGACATCCTCCCCCTTCACTGTA
>CACYLC010000063.1 GCA_902775105.1 Oscillospiraceae bacterium | reverse complement strand
CCCCGCCACCACCACCCACTCCCAGCTCAATGAGGAGGAGCTGCTGGATCAGGGCATCAAGCCCAACACCATCCGCCTCTCCATCGGCACCGAGCATATTGACGACATCATCTACGATCTGGATCAGGCCTTTGCCGCTGTGGGGAAGTAATTGCGTCCTCCATAGAAACTTTTTGCGGGAGCATCTTCGGATGCTCCCGCATTTTTTTCAAAACCCTTGCAATTTGGGGCGAAGCCTGTCACAATATTGCCATGCGATTTTTTACGAAAGGAGCTGACGCAGATGGAACACACCCCCGGTGCCCTCATCGCCATGAGCGGCGGCGTGGACAGCTCCGTCGCCGCCTATCTCATGCGGCAAAAGGGCTGGCGCTGCATGGGCGTCACCATGCGGCAGTACAGCAATCCGAACTGCAGCCTCGCCCAGTTCCCCACCTGCTGCTCTCCTCAGGATATTGAGGATGCCAGAGAGGTGGCCTTCCAGCTGGATATGCCCTATGAGGTCATCGACTTCTCCGAGGCGTTCAAGGAACGGGTCATCGACAAATTCGTCCGGGTCTATGAGTCCGGCGGCACGCCCAACCCCTGCATCGACTGCAACCGGTATATGCGCTTCGCCTCTCTCTTGGAGGTCGCCCGTAAGCACGATTTGGACTATGTGGTGACGGGTCACTACGCCCGGGTGGAGTACGACGAGAGCCGGGGGCGTTGGCTCCTCAAAAAGGCGCTCCACGACGGCAAGGATCAGAGCTATATGCTCTGCCGCCTGACCCAGAAGCAGCTCTCTCACATCCGCTTTCCCCTCGGTGAGATGGAAAAATCTCAGGTGCGGCAGATTGCGGAGGAGCAGTATTTTGTCAACGCCCGCAAGCACGACAGTCAGGACATCTGCTTCATCCCCGGAGGAGATTACGGCACCTTTATGGAGCAATATACCGGCAAAACCTACCCTCCCGGCGATTTTCTGGACGAGGACGGCAACATAGTGGGGCGGCACCGGGGCGCCGTCCGCTATACGCTGGGGCAGCGAAAGGGGCTGAACCTCGCCATGGGCGTCCCGGTCTACGTCTCCGGCAAGGATATGGAGAAAAACACCGTCACCGTCGCCCCCAACGAACACCTGTTCTCCCGCTCGCTGATCGCCGAGGACATGAACTGGATCGCCATTCCCGGTCTGGACGGGTCGATTCGCATTCAGGCCAAGACCCGCTACCGCCAGCAGGAGCAGTGGGCCACCGCCTCTCCCACAGAGGGGGGACGCATCCGTCTGGACTTCGACGAGCCTCAGCGGGCAGTGACCCCCGGTCAGACCGCCGTTTTGTACGACGGAGACATTGTCGTGGGCGGCGGCACCATTGTGGAGGCGTTCAACCCATGACAATGCCCATCTATCTGGACTATTCCGCCAACACGCCCATTGACCCGTCCGTGCTGGAGCGCTACTGTCAGCTGGAGCAGTCCTTCCCCGGGAACCCCAATTCCCATCATGCGCTCGGTCGGGCGGCGCAGGAAGAGCTGACGAAAATCACAGCATCTATTGCCGACCTTCTCTGCGTCCAGCCCGGCGAGATCATCTACACCTCCGGGGCAAGCGAGAGCAACAACACCGCCATCAAGGGCACCCTCCGGGCCCTGCGGCACCACGGACGGCACATCATCTCCTCCCCGCTGGAGCATCCCTCGGTCAGCGGCTGCCTCACTGCCCTGCAGGAGCAGGGATATGAGATCGACCTGGTGGGTATCAAGCGGGACGGAACCATTGATTTAGCGCATTTGTCTGAGCTTTTACGGAAAGACACCGTTCTCGTGACCGTCTGCGCCGTGGACAGCGAACTGGGGACGATTCAGCCGGTCTCGGAAATTTCAGAACTGCTGAAACAATATCCCAACTGCCGCCTTCATGTGGACGCCACCCAGGCGGTGGGGAAAATTCCCCTCGATTTTGCAGGTGCGGACACCGTCAGTCTTACCGCCCACAAGTTTTACGGCCCCAACGGAGTGGGACTTCTGCTGAAACGACAGAATCTGGTACTGGAGCCCCTCATTTACGGAGGGACCAGCACCACCCTCTACCGCAGCGGCACGCCCACGCTGGCGCTGGACGGCGCTTTCGAGGCGGCGCTTCGTCTGGCTGTCGAACATCAGGAGGAGCGGACTGCCCGGGTCAGCAGTCTGAACCGCAGGCTGCGGGACGCCCTCTCCGCCTATCCCAAGGTGCGCCTTAACAGCCCCGTGGAGGCTGTACCTCACATTTTGAATCTCAGCGTGCAGGGCGTCAAGGGCGCTGCCTTTCAGCACGCGCTGGACGACGAGGGAGTCTGCGTCTCCGTGAAGTCCGCCTGCTCCGTGGAGGGACTGCCCTCAAGAGCCGTCTTTGCCGTCAGCAGGGATCGAAAAACCGCCCTCTCTTCCTTTCGGATCAGTCTCAGCCACCTCACCACAGAGAAGGAGCTGAGCCGCTTTCTGGAAAGTTTCGACCGGTGCTATGACGCACTGGCACAATAAGGAGTCATTGCCATGCCCCGTGAACTCGCCCCCTACCAGCTGGTAGAGCGCAGCATCAACAAAAAATTCCGCAAGGAGCTGTGGAAGCCCTTCATTTACGCCGTCAAACGGTATGAGCTGATCCGGCCGGGAGACAAGATCGCCGTCTGCATCTCCGGTGGCAAGGACTCCATGCTCATGGCAAAGCTCATGCAGGAGCTGCACCGCCACAGTGACGTCCCCTTTGAGGTCGTCTATCTGGTGATGGATCCCGGCTATAACGAGATCAATCGGCGCAAGATCGAATCCAACGCCGAACTGCTCCACATCCCCATCACCGTCTTTGAGACGGACATTTTCGCCATTGCCAACAGCACCGATCAGTCCCCATGCTACCTCTGTGCCCGGATGCGCCGGGGACACCTTTACAGCAAGGCGCAGGAGCTGGGCTGCAACAAGATCGCTCTGGGGCATCATTTTAACGACGTCATCGAGACCACCGTCATGGGCATGTTCTACGGCTCTCAGCTGCAGGCCATGCCTCCCAAGCTGCACAGCAAAAATTTTGACGGCATGGAGCTGATCCGCCCGCTGTACTGCGTCCATGAGGAGGATATTCTGGCCTGGAAGCGGTACAACGACTTGGAGTTCATCCAGTGCGCCTGCCGCTTTACGGAGAATTGCACCATGTGCGACAACGGAGGGGGCGGCTCCAAGCGGCAGGAGATCAAAACCCTGCTCCGCCGGCTGAAGCGGGACAACCCTAACATTGAAAAGAGCATCTTCAACGCCATCCACGCCGTCTCTCTGGACACCATGGTGGGGTATAAGACCCGCGGGCAGGAGCACTCCTTTTTGGAGCACTACGACGATCCTCGATAAATACCTTCTGAAAAAACAGCTGCGATGAGTTTTTCCTCATCGCAGCTGTGTGTTTTTATGAAGTTGCTATTTGGCTTCCAGATAGTCCTCCGGATCCACCGGAGTTCCGTCAATCCGGATCTCAAAGTGACAGTGGGGGCCGGTAGACTGTCCCGTGGAGCCGGACAGTGCGATCACGTCGCCCTGCTCCACCTCGTCGCCTACCTGAGCGATCAGTTCGGAATTGTGGCCGTAGTAAGTCACCGATCCGTCCTCGTGCTCAATCTTGACCAGATATCCGTAGCCACCGTTCCAGCCGGACCAAATCACCGTGCCGGCTCTTGCGGCCATGACCTCCGTGCCCTTGGGGACGGCAATGTCCACACCCTTGTGGTTCTTCGACCCTCCGGAGATGTTCCGGGGCCCGAAGTGGGAGGAGATCCTACCCTCCACAGGCCAGATGTACAGGGGACGCTCTTTGACGCCCACGGCGGTCACCTCGTCTACCGTCTCCACCAGTATCCGAGTGTCTGCCACCTTCAGTTGCATCACTGTGCCATTCTCACAGACAGCGCGGGTCGTGACCTCTTTCAGTCCGTCAACACCCGGGGTGACGACCGGATCCTCGTCCACATAGCGATCCGGATCCTCTACCTGCACCCGGTCATAGGGAATCGTCTTTTCCGTGACCGTCTCTTCCACGGTAATGACATTGAGCTCCTGGAGCAATGTCTCCTCTGCCGCCTCCAGATCGTTCGCCGCCCACATGGAGACAGCGCCGTGGTACAGCCGGAGCTGTTCCTCGTCCTCCAGATAGCAGGAGACGGTGCTGTTGTTGACATACCGGCCGGCCACATTCAGCACCAGCTCCGTCAGATCCTTTTCCTCCTCTGCGCTCACCAGAAATTCGCCGTCCAACATCAGGTAGTACCGCTCCTCCGGCTGGCCGCCGAAGATCTGGTCGCTGAGTCCCGGCTGATCCTGCTGTTCCGCCGCAAGATCGATCTGGTAGTCGCAGTCCGCCGCACAGGCAGGAATCAGAGTCAGACTCGCCAGCAGTACCGTTGCCAGTGCACAGATCAGGCCGTGCAGCTTGGCAAAGCTGATTTGGCCGGCAGAATGTATCTCCATAGCGAACCTCTCCAATCGTTACAAAAAATTACACTGCATTACAAGAAAAATACCACTTTTCCCGCCCCTTGTCAACAAGCAATTCCCATTTTTTACATAAATCCGCAAAATGCAAACCAATTCCCCGAAAACAGCATTTTTCCAGCCTGCCGCCTTTACATCCGTCGGATTTTTTTCTATAATGAAACAAACCACTTCCCCGAAAGGATACCAAATTTATGAAGCTGCCCGATCATACCGTCACTGTCTCCGAGCCGGTAGTCTGCGTTAAGCCCGGCCGCACTCTGCTGCTCAGGCTCTGCTTTACCCTGGTCATTGTCATCGGCGCTCCCGCCGTTGCCATTCTCATTTGGGCGGAGGTCACCTCCTTTAACCTCAACACCCTCCCGTGGCTGCCCCGTATTGGGCTGGCCGCCGCCGTTGGACTCGCCGCCTATGGCATTTACCAGAGCATTCAGGAACGGCAGACGCAGCTGGAGCTGCAGTTTTACCGGGATCGGCTGGTCCTCTCCTATGGGGCAAAGCCCTCCCTCTGGTCGGAAAACGCTCCGACTCAGCAGACGGAGATCCGCTATGCCGACGTCCGGTACTGCGTGTTCAGCCCCCGCCGGTGCCGGGTCACGCTTGTGACGAAGGGCTATCTCCGCTCCGTGGGAGACAGCGGTGCTCAGAAAAAGAGCGGTTCTGTCAGCTTCTCCACCCTGGGTGCTCCCGACACGGATTTTGCCAGCCTGCTGAAAAAGCACAGTCCCATGAAGGTCATTGTCAAAAACTGAAGCATCCCCGCCGGATCCCGAAGGATCGTTTGACTCCGGCGGGGGATTTTTGTACCATCGCCACAGATCTCCCTCTGCCGCTATGGGAGTCTATGGGAAAAAATTTTGATTTCACCCGATTTTTTATTTACTTTTTCGTTTGTTTGCGTATAATTATAGATGTCTAAATTTTGGCTTTCACGCCAATCGAAACCCAAACGGAGGTGTATGTATGCGCGTTCAATTTACCGAAACCGTATTACGTGATGCAAACCAATCCCTGATGGCCACCCGTCTGCCCTACTCGGATTATGAGGCGATCCTGCCCACCATGGACAAGGCCGGCTACTATTCCGTAGAGTGCTGGGGCGGCGCAACCTTTGACTCCTGCCTGCGGTACCTGAACGAGGATCCGTGGGAGCGCCTGCGCAACATTCGCAAGAATATGCCCAACACCAAGCTCCAGATGCTGCTGCGGGGCCAGAATTTGCTGGGCTACAAGCACTACCATGACGACGTGGTAGAGAAGTTTGTCGAGCTGTCCATCAAAAACGGCATTGACATTCTGCGTATCTTTGACGCTCTGAACGATTTCCGCAACATCAAGACCGCTCTGGAGGCCACCAAGAAGTATGCAACCGCCAACACCGTCGCCTCCGGCTGCATCTCCTACACCCAGTCCCCCGTCCATACTGTTTCCAAGTATGTGGAGATGTGCAAGGAACTGCAGAGCATGGGCTTTGACACCATCTGCCTGAAGGATATGGCCGGCACCATGAGCCCCTACGAGGCTGAAAATCTCATCAAGGGCATCAAGGACGCCGTGGGCGACATTCCCCTGATCCTCCACACTCACTGCACCACCGGCATGGCCTATCAGACGCTGACCAAGGCCATTGAGAGCGGCATCGACGTCATCGACACTGCCACCTCCTGCTTCTCCAACGGCACCTCTCAGCCCGCCACCGAGACCATGTTCTACGCCCTCTCTCAGTACGGCATCGAGACCGGTCTGGACGAGAAGGTCATCAACGAGGTCAACGACTTCTTCAAGCCCGTCAAGCAGAAGTACATCGACAGCGGCCTCATCAACCCCAAGAGCATGGCCACCGACGCTCAGGCTCTGGTCTACAAGGTGCCCGGCGGCATGCTGTCGAACATGATCGCAAACCTGACCGATATGGACGCCATGGACAAGTTCGACGAGGCTCTTGCTGAGATCCCCGCCGTCCGTGCCGACATGGGCTATCCTCCTCTGGTCACTCCTCTGTCTCAGATGGTAGGCAATCAGGCTGTCACCAATGTGCTGGTGGGCGAGCGCTACAAGAACATCTCCAACGAGGTGAAGAACTACTTCAAGGGCGAGTACGGTATTGCTCCCGCCCCCGTCAACAAGCAGCTGGAAGAGAAGATCCTCGGCAAGGGCGGCAATCCGATTGACTGCCGCATTGAGGACGCCAAGCGCACCGGCGAGGACTTCACCGCTGCCAAGGACGCTCTGGGCGATCTGGCCAAGAGCGAAGAGGATGTCATGAGCTACATCTGCTTCCCCAAGCAGGCAAAGGACTTCTTCGAAAAGCGCAAGGCTGACGAAGAGCGGGTCTGCAAATACACCATGGAGGCCATCGACTGACCGAAAGGAGGCCATAAACAATGTTCGATCGCGTAAATGTAACGTTGGGTCAGGGTCTGCTGGTGGCCGTGCTGGGTATTCTGGTTGTCTTTACAGTGTTGGTCGTCCTGATGGGCATCATCAAACTGCAGAGCATTGCTGTAGAGGCGCTGGAGAACCGGGGCAAGAAGGACGCCGCCGTTGTCAAGCCCGACAGCAGCGCTCCCTCCGCTCCCCCGCTGGCCGCCACCCCTGCCAAGCTGGCCAAGGGCTCCTGCGGCGGCGTCATGCTGCACGATGTTCCCGACGCCACTGCCGCCATGGTCATGGCCATTGTGGCAGATGAGCTGAACACGCCCCTCAATGAGCTGCGTTTCATTTCCATCCAGGAGGTAAAGTAATATGAAGTATAAAGTTACACTCAATGGCAAGGTCTACGAAGTCATTGTGGAAAAGGGTCAGGCCATTCTCGCTGACGAGTATGAGGCTCTGGCTCCTGCCCCGGCGCCTGCCGCCGCTCCCGCTCCTGTGGCTGCCGCAGCTCCCGCACCCGCCGCTGCCCCTGCTCCCGCTGCCGGCCCTGTGGCCGCAGGCGATCCCGTCACTGCTCCTCTCCCCGGCACCGTAGTTGCCGTCAAGGTTTCCGCCGGTCAGGCTGTCAAGAGCGGCGACATTGTGGCCGTCATCGAGGCCATGAAGATGGAGAACGAAGTGCTGGCTCCCAAGGACGGCACTGTGGCTCAGGTGGTCGCCGCTCAGGGCGCTGCCGTCAAGACGGGTGATCCGCTGGTCATTCTGAACTGAGGAGGTTCTGACATATGGAATTTATCGGAACCATCTTTGCTAACCTCGCTGAGCAGACCGGCTTTGCCACCCTGATCGATCTGGGCGGCTTTAACGCAGTCAAGCAAATCATTATGATCGTCGTTGCCTGCGTGCTGCTCTATCTGGGCATCGTGAAGAAGTTCGAGCCCCTGCTGCTGGTGGGTATCGCCTTCGGCATGCTGCTGACCAACCTGCCCGGTGCTGGCATCTATCACCCTGAGCTGTGGTACGCCTCCGGCAGCGCCAGTGTGGATTTTTCCGCCGTGCTGCACGACGGAGGATTCCTCGACATCCTTTATCTGGGCGTCAAACTCGGCATCTACCCCTCCCTGATCTTTATGGGCGTGGGCGCCATGACCGACTTTGGCCCCATGATGGCAAACCCCAAGTCCATGCTTCTGGGCGCTGCCGCTCAGTTTGGCGTCTATGTCGCCTTGATCGGTGCCATCGCCTTGGGCTTCAAGGGCCCTGAGGCCGCCTCCATCGCTATCATCGGCGGTGCCGACGGCCCCACCGCAATTTGGCTGACCAAAACGCTGGCTCCCCAC
>CACYLC010000062.1 GCA_902775105.1 Oscillospiraceae bacterium | reverse complement strand
TTTCGTGTGTTGTAGCGGTACTTCTATTCTAAAGGATTTCTTCTTTATGCTCTACTCTTTTTTCAAAAACAGGGTCGGGTGTCTGCACACCCGACCCCACATTTATGATAGAACCTTTATTATTCGGCAGCCTCGACGTTTTCTGACGCCTGTTCCAGCAGCACGACGGTATAGCGCTTGTAGACGAAGGAGCGGATGGCAGCCTCCAGGAGGGGATGCCCGTCCGAGGGGAGGGTGGCTTCAGCCTGAGTCAGATTGCCCAGTTCCCCTTCCAGCCGCCGACAGAAACGCTCGTAGCTGGCCTGGAAATCCTCTGGAGGAAACTCCAGTCCCAGAAGCTGGCGGATCTCGTCAATGCTTAGCACCTGCTTGAGCAGGAAAATAACGTAAAGGCAGATCAGCTGATCCCGGCTATATTTCTTCTGTTCCGGAGGCGTAATGACCTTCAGTTTCACATAGTTGTTGATCATCGCTGCCGTCACCGTGGTCTGCTCCGCACCATAGAATGGAGCAACGGCCTGACTCAGAAAGCCCATCACCTGATCCTTGTACAGGGGAACAGAGGGGTATTCCAGGTAACGGGGGCAATGATAGCTCTGCAGCACTTCCAACGGTTCCATACAGATTGACCTCCTGCGTATTTCTGTCACTAAGTATATCAGACGCAGGAAACTTGTCAAGGTTCTTAAAAGCCCTTGACAAGGATTTCAATATGCAGTAATATAATCTTGAAAACTAGATAAACTAGTTTTCAAGGAGTGATTGTCGTGGAAAAGCAACTGCAAGGATTGGGGAGAGGGGCAATCTCCGTGGAACCGCCCATTTCGGTAAATTTTCGGGCGAGGGATTACCACAGTGCTCTGAGCCACTTTGTGGGATTTCTGCTGTCTATCGTCGCCAGCTTCCCGCTGCTGGTCAAGGCGTCCTGTGCAGGCTGCTCCCTGGCAGAGCTGTTGAGCCTGTGCGGATTTATGGGAGGTGCCATCGCCCTCTATGGGGCCAGCACCGCCTACCACAGCTTCCAGCTGGAGGAAAAGGGCTATCTCCGCCTGAAGCGGCTGGATCACTCGATGATCTACCTGCTCATCGTTGGCTCCTATCTCCCGGTCTGCGCCTTTGGCCTGCAGGGACAGGGAGGAGGGCTGCTGGCAGCGCTGGTGTCCGTCATTGCACTGGCGGGCATACTCTTTACCCTCTGTTGGGTGACCTGTCCCAAGTGGCTGAACTCGGTCATCTATATCGCTCTGGGCTGGGTCTCCGCCTTTGCGCTCCCGAAGATGGTGGGCGTCATGTCGCCTGCGGCAATGTTCTGGCTGGTACTGGGCGGTGTCATCTACACCGTGGGCGGCGTAATCTACGCCCTCAAGCTGCCGGGTCTGGAAAAGAGGATCCCTGGCTTCGGCGCCCATGAGCTGTTTCACCTCTTTGTTCTGGCAGGCACCGCCTGTCACTATATCATGGTGTTTGGCTACCTGGTTCCGTAAACGATAAAATGTGCATCCCCGGCACAGCTGCCAACTGTGCCGGGGATTTTTGCGCCCCTCGCTAGACTGAGGCCCGCTCCCGAATGGTGTAGCCCAGCATAGTCTGATGGACGGGGCCGGGCTGGTTCTTGTTCCGCATCATCTCTACCAAAAGCTGAGCCGCCGTCTCGCCGCTGGCCTTGTAGTAGAAGTGGGCGGTGGTCAGGTGAGGGGAGATGTGTTCGCAGGCCCAGTTGTCGTCCATGCCGACAATGCTCACATCTTCGGGGATCCGACGCCCCTCCTGCCGCAGTACTTCCATGGCGCCGAAGGCAATGCGGTCAGTGGCGCAGATAACGGCGTCCAAATCAGGATGGTGCGCCAAAAGCCGCTCCATGGCCGCCTTTCCGCCGGAGATCTCAAAGGAGCTGTGCTCTACCGGCAGGGTATCCGGATCCATGCCGAACTCCTGCATGGCAGCCTGAACCCCCCTGCGGCGGTTGAGCCCGACGGCCACATCCTGCTCGGTGACGCCGATGAATGCCGGCTTTTTTCGTCCTTTGCGCAGCACCAGACGGGTCAGTTCCGTGGCTGCGCCGACGTCATCATGGTAGATACAGGGAACCTGATGAAACTGCTGTCCGGTGACGACAATGGGGACAGAGGCGCTGCGCAGTAATTCCTCGTGCCGGGGAGTCATAACGGTGGCCATCATAATGATCCCTGCCACCATTCGTTTTTGAAACAGAGTCAGATAGGCCAGCTCTCTGTCCGGATCGTTGTGGACATCGGCAAAGAGACAGAGATAACCCTCCTTTGCCAGCACTGCGGTTGCCCCTGCGGTGACCCGGGTGACAGCGTCAGAGTCCAGCTTGGGAACAATGAGACCCACATGATCGGTGCTTCTGGTGCGGAGCATCTGCGCCACGACGTCCGGCTGATATCCGGTTTGGGCTATCACAGCCCGTATCCGTTCCCGCTTCTCCTGACTGAGGGAACCGCCGTTGAGATAGCGGCTGACAGCGGCGGTGGAGACGCCTGCCATCTGAGCCAGCTCCTTCATGGTCATGAGCGATCACTCCTCGCTGTTCTGCTGCCCGGCAAAGGCCTCTACCTCCGCCAGCGTGGGCATGGCAGGGATTGCTCCGCTGCGGGAGCAGGTGAGGGCGGCAGCGCAGTTGGAAAAGCGAATGATCCTGTAAAGCTCCTCGGGAGACAAGCCATCTAAAGGACTGTCTCCACGGGAGACAATACAGCGGAGAAAGGCGCCAAAAAAGGTGTCGCCTGCGCCGTTCGTGTCAGCAATCTGAACAGAGAAGGCGGGGACTCGCCCGGTCATGTCACCGAAGCGATAGAAAGTCCCGTCGCCGCCCAGCGTCACCAGTACCAGAGAAATGCCGAACTCAGTCAGTATCCGGCTGCCCTCCTCCGGATCGTCTGTTCCGGTGAACAGAGGGAGCTCCTCGTCGGAGATTTTCAGGATATCCGCCATGGAGAGGGGCTTTTTCATCATGGAAAGGGCCGTCTCTCGATCCGGCCACAGGTTGGCCCGGTAGTTGGGATCGTAGCTGACCAGTGCGCCTAGCTCCTTTGCCCGTTTGACAGCGGCCAGTGTGGCAGATCGGGCGGGCTCGGCGGTCAGGCTGACGGAGCCAAAGTGGAGCACCCTGGGAGCTTCGGTGAGGGCAGAGACTGCCTCTTCCTTCGTGAGAAAGAGATCTGCGCCGGGGGAACGGTAGAAGGAGAAGGTACGCTCGCCCCGCGCTCCGACGCTGACCACTGCCTGAGTGGTAGGAGCCTGATCGGTCTCAAAGAGGCCGGAAATCTCTACACCGTTGCGCCGGAGTACAGCACGGAGGTCGTCCCCGTAGGTGTCCGCGCCCACCTTGCCGATAAACCCGGCGGAGGCCCCCAGCCGGGCGGCGGCCACTGCCACGTTTGCCGGTGCGCCGCCGGGATTGGCGGCATAGTGCCGAATGCCGTTTTCGTCCATGTGAGTCTGAGTCAGATCAATCAGCAGCTCGCCCACAGTTATAATATCCATCATGGTGCAAACCTCCCGATAAAGCAGAGAAATTTAAGTTGAAATCGGTTTCAATCTATAAACTAGCATATTCGGCGTGTGATTTCAAGAGGGAAATGAGAGAAAGTTACGAAAAAATGTTTTGCGTTTGTGTATTGTACAAAAAAGAAGAGGCAGCAAAAACGTGTAATATAATTATTGCACAAAAACAGAGACAAAAGATTGGCGATTTTCCCCAGTGGACAATTTGGACAGAACAGTGTATCATGTGAAAAGTAGTGAAACCGATTGCGAAACAACCAGAGTCATTTGAGAAAGGAAGGAACGATTATGGACTACCGCAAATGCGCACAGGAAATCTTTGATAAGCTGGGCGGCCGGGACAATCTGGTCAGCGCAGCCCATTGCGCCACCCGTCTGCGTCTTGTGACAGTAGACAACAGCAAGATCGACAAGCAAGCGCTGGAAGATGTGGATGGCGTTAAGGGTATTTTTGAGAGCAATGGGCAGATTCAGATCATCATCGGTACGGGTACCGTCAACAAGGTGTATGACGAGTTTTTAAGCATCACCGGCATGACCGCCGCAACCAAGGACGACGTCAAGGCAGCGGCCGCTGCCCAGATGCCCTGGTGGAAAAAGCTGCTGAAGGTTCCCGGAGATGTGTTCGTCCCCATTCTTCCTGCAATCGTTGCCTCGGGCCTGATGATGGGTCTGGTGGAAGCGCTTGGTAAGGCTATCCCCGGCTTTGCCGGCACCGACTGGTACGGCTTCCTCGACATGGTCGCCAATACAGCCTTTGCGTTCCTGCCTGTTCTCGTCGCCGTCAGTGCCTCCCGTGTGTTCGGCGGCAATACCTTCCTGGGTGCGGTCATCGGCCTTTTGATGATCCACACCAATCTGGTCAACGCATGGTCCGCCGGAACGGTAGAGATTCCTGTGTGGCACTTATTCTTCTTCAATGTGCCGCAGGTCGGCTATCAGGGCCACGTGATCCCCGTGATTCTGGCAGTTTTCCTGATGTGTGTCATTGAGAAATGGCTGCACAAGCATGTACCGGAGGTCATTGACCTGTTCGTCACGCCTCTGTGTACGGTTCTCGTCACCGCATTTATCACTTTCACCATCATTGGCCCGGTTTTCTCCACCGTAGAAACCTGGGTGCTCAACGGCGCTCAGCTGCTGATCACCGTGGGCTTCGGCGTTGGCTCCTTCTTCATGGGTGCGATCTATCCCCTCACTGTGGTCATGGGCCTGCACCATATGTACAACGTCATTGAGGCCGGTATGCTGTCTGCCGGCGAGGGCGCGCTGAATATCTGGATGCCCATTGCCTCTGCCGCCAACTTTGCTCAGTTCGGCGCTTGCCTGGCGGTTGCAGTCAAGGCACACAGCCAGAAAACCAAGGCCGTGGCTCTGCCCTCCTCTCTGTCCGCTTCTCTGGGCATTACGGAGCCTGCCATCTTCGGTGTTAACTTCCGCTACATGAAGCCCTTCGTGGCCGGTATGATCGGCGGCGCTGTCGGCGCATGGTTTGGCTCCATCACCCATCTGGGTGCTTCCACCTATGGCGTTACCGGCATCCCCGGATTGCTGGCCATCAACAACGTGCCTGTCTACTGCATCGAGCTGCTGATCGCTGCTGGTGTTGCCTTTGTCATTACATGGTTCATCTGGAAAGAGGACGAGGCGGATGGTAAGAAGGCCGCGCCTGCTACCGAGGAGACACCGGCTCCCACGAATCCTGTCGTGGTCTGTGAGGCAGGAACGATCCTCGCCCCCGTCTCCGGCAAGGTGATCCCTTACACCGAAATTCCCGACTCCACTTTTGCCTCCGGCGCACTTGGCTCCGGCGTGGGCATTTGGCCGGAGAACGGCACAGTCCTGGCACCTTATGACGGCGAGATCTCCTCTGTGACAGATACCCACCATGCAGTTGGCATCACCGGCCCCGGCGACATGGAAGTGCTGATCCATGTGGGCGTGGATACGGTTGCTATGAACGGCGACGGCTTTACGTGTCTGGTCAGTGAGGGCGAGGCTGTTAAGGCGGGCCAGCCCCTGATCCGGTTCGACCGTGACAAGATCAAGGCAGCCAACCATCCCGATGTGGTGGTCGTTCTGCTGACCAACAGCGACGATTACGATAATGTGGAGCTCAAAACCGCAGAATAATCCAGTGAACCATACAAATCCTATATTTATCTCCAAGGAGGAAACCATTATGGCACAGTTTAACTACACGATTAAAGATGAATTGGGCATCCACGCCCGTCCCGCCGGCCTGCTTGCCAAGTTGGCCAAGACCTTTGGCGACACCGTCGTCACCGTCACAAAGGGCGACAAGACTGCCAAGGCATCCCAGTTGATGAAGCTGATGAGTCTGGGCGTCAAGAAGGGCGACGAGATCACCGTAGCCGCCGACGGCCCCGCCGCCGATGCCGCTATCGCTGCGCTCCAGAAGTTCTTCGAGGAAAATCTGTAAGTAAGAGCATCAAGGCGTCTGTCTGTGCAGACAGACGCCTTTTCCATCATCTCTTTTGTAGGAGGTATTTTAAATGATCTTATTGCAAGGTAAGGGCGTCTCCAAAGGTGTGGTAAAAGGCCCGATCTATTTCTTCCAGCGTCCCGATACAACGGTGAACAAGGTCTCCGTGGCCGACATTGAGGCAGAGAAAGCACGTCTGGCCCAGGCGCAGGCCAAATCCATGGAGCAGCTGGAGACTCTGGCAGAGAAGTGTCGGGAGGAAGCCGGAGACGAGTCTGCTGTCCTCTTTGAGACTCACGCCATGTTCGTCGAGGACGAGGACTACGTGGAATGCATCATGGAGACGCTGGACGAGGAGCAATGCAACGCCGAATTTGCGGTGGAGACCGCCGGTGAGCAGTTTGCCGCCATGTTTGCAGCTATGGACGATGCCTACATGCGGGCAAGAGCGGCCGACATCAAGGACGTTACCCGCCGCATCCTGAATAACCTGATGGGCGTCGTGGAGGGCGGTATTGACTCCGATGTTCCCGTCATTCTGGCCGCCGATGATCTGGCTCCCTCTGAGACGCTTCAGTTGGACAAAAGCAAGATTCTGGGCTTCGTCACCCAGGGCGGCTCCGGCAACAGCCACACTGCCATTCTCGCCCGCACAATGGGCATCCCCGCCATCTGCGGCCTCGGCGACAGCCTGAAAGAGGAGTTACGCGGCAGAGTGGGCTATATTGACGGCGAGACGGGGCAGGTAGTGCTCGATCCCGATGAGATCACCCAGACCGTCTTTGAGGCCAAGTACAAGAAGCAGCAGGAATTGAAGGAACTCCTGAACTCCATGAAGGGCAAGGAGGACGTGACACTGGACGGCCGGGAGATGATGGTCTACTGCAACATCGGATCTCCTGACGACGTGGCGGCAGTTCTGGCAAACGACGGACAGGGAATCGGTCTGTTCCGCTCTGAGTTCCTGTATCTGGCGGCATCTGACTATCCCTCTGAGGACGAGCAGTTTGAAGCCTACAAGACCGTTGCCGCCGCCATGGAAGGCAAGCGTGTGGTCATCCGTACGTTGGACATCGGCGCAGACAAGCAAGTGGATTACTTCCAGATGAAGAAGGAAGAGAACCCCGCCATGGGTGTCCGTGCCATCCGTATCTGCCTGAACCGACCGGAGGTGTTCCGGACGCAGCTCCGGGCGCTGTATCGTGCCTCCGCCTACGGCAAGGTGGCCATCATGTTCCCCATGATCACCTCTGTCTGGGAGGTAAAAGAGTGCAAGCGCGCCTGCCAGAAGGTCATGGCTGAGCTGGACGCCGAGGGCATTCCATATAATAAGGACACCGAGATCGGCATTATGATCGAGACGCCTGCCTCCGTCTTTGTGGCGGATGCGCTGGCAAAAGAGGTGGACTTCTTCTCCGTGGGCACCAACGACCTGACTCAGTACACCCTGGCCTGTGACCGTCAGGCAAACGATCTGGGCAAGTTCTTCGATCCTCACCATCCTGCGGTTCTTCGAGCTTTGAAGATCGCCACCGAGGCCGCCCACGCTGCCGGCATCTGGATCGGCATCTGCGGCGAACTGGGCGCCGACCTCACGTTGCTATCCACCTTCCTCGCCATCGGCATCGACGAGCTGTCCGTCTCGCCGTCCTCTGTCCTGCCCCTCCGTGCGGAGATCCGAAAGAGTATCGCCAAGACCTGCACACTGGAAAAACTGGAGTGCTAAGAGCCTCAGCCACAATGTGGTGGTGACAGACGATGTCTTTCTGATGAAAATCATCCGCTCAAAACGCACTGTTTCAAGCAGATTTGTCGGGAACTGCTATTCAGATTTGAAATCGGGATAGCATCCTTACCAACTTGTCCAGGGGGTGGTACAGTAAATCAAGACCTCCGGCTCAGCCGGAGGTCTTGATTCATTTCAGCTTTTGTGTTTACTCTTCCGACGCAGCCGGAGAATCGACATCATCAGGCCAGTCCCGGCCAGCAGGCACGTAAAGGACCAGGTCAGAAGCCTTGTCTCGTCTCCAGTCTTGGGCCCATGCGTCCCGGGCTTGTCTTTTGGACCGGGAGTTGGCGTCGGGTCGGATGGCGGTTCGGGCGTCGGGTCGGATGGAGGCTCGGGCGTCGGGTCGGATGGAGGCTCGGGCGTCGGGTCGGATGGAGGCTCGGGCGTCGGGTCGGATGGAGGCTCGGGCGTGGGGTCGGATGGAGGCTCGGGCGTCGGGTCGGATGGCGGTTCGGGTGGCGGCACACTTGTCTCCTCCCATATGGCGTAGAGCCGGTTAGGCAGCGGCTGTACACCGTCGATCCAAATGAAATCG
>CACYLC010000061.1 GCA_902775105.1 Oscillospiraceae bacterium | reverse complement strand
GCGCATTTACCACGTTTAAAGCAATGGATGATTGCACAGTCGACAAAAGATTGGACAACTCCTCATCCGTCATCTGCCGGATACTGTCAGCGTTGGTGATACGCTTTTCCTCAAGCTCCTCATGAACGGGGCAGTTATTACACATTTCATGGTCGCCCTCTCTGTCCTCCGGCGGCTCCGGCAGGGGCATCCAGTGGGTGACGGCCACCTTAGCGTCCAAGTCGTGTAGAGACCAACATCCACTATTCTCGTAGTACTCCACCGTCACGATAGCATTTTTGTATACGATGCCATAGGCAAAGCCGTTGACAACGCCTAGTACCCAGTCACCATCATCAATGCCGGGCAACCTCTCCGTCACCGGAATCCAGCGGCGGATGCTGATTTCCTCCGGCTCCAGTCCCGTATCCTCGTAGGCGGCGAGCCTGTCAATGGCGGTGTTCGTCCCGCCCATGTTGTACAGATACGCCGTGCCATCCGGCGCTCTACCTGTCAGTCGTTTCATGTTCGGCCTCCTTCCGCACCTCCCGGCGAAGCTGGAATTATGCTGAAAACTACATATTCAGGGTCAATATGCCAGCCGGATAAAACATAGGTAATCCGAAATGCCATGTCCTCCAGCGGATGAACGCGGTATAAACCCAGATTGTCCACCACGATAAATTTCACTTCATCGCCCTTCTGGAATCCCCTGTCATTCTTTCGTACTTCAAAGGTTTTTTCTCTGTGCAGAACTGCATCCGCAAATTCTTCGGACAGTTTCAGAACGTGCTGCTTCACTCTTCCGCCACCTCCCGTCGCCGCCTCACTCTCCGCCACCGGGATCCAAATGCCAATATTTCCCAACACCCGCTGAAGTTCCCGTTTGAACCTGTTGAACAATCCTACATCGAAGTGCTCAGTCATGGTCGATTTCCTCCCTTATATCCGCCCCGCAGTATCTATCAATCTCATATCGTTGTCTCCTCTCCAAAATGTCTCCGTGTCACCGCCATGGGGAATTCCTCAATCTCACTCGCCCACAGCGCCGTGCCTTTCCCATTGCACCGCTCCCAGCAGAGCGGGAACCCGCCGATGCCGTCAAACAGGCTCCCCAGAGTGGCGGGGCCGATGTACTGCGCAGAGATACGCCGCAGGAGCCAGAACCAGAATGGCAGTGCGATAGAGTTGCCCAGCGCCTTATAGCGTGGGCTGTCAGCGTCCTTGTGACGCTTGCCCTTGCTGTCTACCCACTCGCCGATGTCCGTCCACCCGTCCGGGTAGCCCTGCAACCGCTCGCACTCCAGCGGGGTAAGACGGCGGACGGTGCTACTCACCCTGCATACGTTGTTGAGATTAAGACTTGACCCGCCGCTTTCTTTTGCCTGAAGCGTCCCGTTTACGTCCGGGTTCTCCGTTCCGTTCCGGCAGTCCACGGCGGTAACAATTGACGGGACGTGCGCCTGTGCAGCCAGCGGATGGCATGGATCACCATAGTGCGGGTGGCACCCATTTTCCGGTGATGTAATCCGGGTGGTGTCAAATGGCATAATCATCACCGCCTGTTGATCGTGCATCGTGTCCAGGGTGTTTGCCTGCTCCGCCATGCTGACCTGATTTAACTGACCGTTTCCGATGCACAGTGCCGTATAATCCGTCACCCGGTTTTGATGATCGCCCGTCATAGTGGGGGCAGTCTGTCCGTCGCCGTTGCCTCTGGCGTCGTAGACGTGCTGAATGATCGCTATGCCGCCTTGGTTTTTGCTAGGATTAGGGTCAGAACAATCCAGCGTCTTTGCAATTTCTGTCGCTCTGCATCCGCTGCGCGGATTTTTGCTTTTCATACTATTGCTTGCCAGACTGTCAAAGCTATATCCAACCGCCGGTCTATCAATCGTATTCAGCGTATAACACACATCCTCACGCCAGCCTTTGCCGTTGCATCCGGCGGTATCGGCTCTGTCAATGCCGTTTCCTTGCAGACAGAACACGCTGTCTCTGCTCTGTCCTCCGTTCTCGTTTGCGTTGAGGCTGTGCCACACTCCGTCATCTGGGTACACTCTTGCGGATTGGCTGTCCCACGGGTTATAGGCTCCGCTTGCGCCCTCAGTGCCGCCTCCAGCTCCTCCGGCAGTTTCTTTCCCCGGCGCTCCGCTCTCGTCAAAATCCCCTGACAGGCCTTTGCGCTCAAAGAGTACTTCGGGTGCGGACAGTCCTCCAAAATCGCAGACAACCGAGATACGACGGCGACGCTGGGCGACTCCCCAAAACTGTGCATCGTGTACTCGCCACGCAATGCTCCATCGTCCTGCCACTCCATCGGTGAGGCATCCGCTTGTGGGCCACCCCCCCTCAGGGACAGGAACAGGGGGACTTTCCGGGCAGACGACTTTGACCGCTTCTTCAAGGACGGCGGCGAAGTCTTTTCCGCCGTTGGAGCTGAACGCTCCGGGGACGTTTTCCCAGACCATGTATCGGGGTCGAATAGCGACACCTGTTCTTCCACGTTGTTCATCTGCCTGTCTCAGCTCCTTTACACATCTGATCTGCTCCATGTATAGGCCGGAGCGCTCCCCGGCCAGTCCAGCCCGTTTGCCAGCAACCGACAAATCCTGGCAGGGACTGCCGCCGGTCACCACGTCCACGGGCGGGACGTGGAACCAGTCGATTTTCGTGATGTCTCCGAGGTGGGTCATGGTTCAGCCTCCCCAAACAAGTCAATCTGTCCACCGACTTTTTTTCTTGCTTTCTTCTCCTCGTCCATCCGTTTCCGCTTGTACTCGTTGTATTTCTGCCGGTAACGGTAACTTGCTCCAAAGATGTTCCACGCCGCTTTGACAACATTCGGCTCATACGGTCTGATCTTTTCCAAGTCCTCCACCGCCTTATAGGAGATCGCACAGCCGCAGCACCCGGTTCTCGTCAGTCCGTACACCTCATAAGCGTCAGAGTACCGGATGCCATAATAGTCTTTGTACCACTGCTTGTCTTTGTCGCTGACGTAGTATAGCGGGCGGAGCCGATACTGTCCGCTTGACGTCTCCGTAAAGCACAGCGCCGTGTTATCTTTTCTCGGGACAGACCGCATGCCGCCCTCGTCCCGGCGCTCGCCGGTGATGATCATGTCGTAATCCTTCTGTACCTTGTGCGCCAGATTCTTTTTGCAGTAGGTACAACAATCTGCGCTGATTTGAAAGTCGGGCGGGTTCTCCTTGATGAAATCCAGCATGTACTTTGATGAATTGATGACAAGCTGAATATTCGGCCTCGGCTCACCCTTTGAGTTACAGCAGCACAGAAAATTGATGGTGCTTTCACACTTCGGGTAGCGTTCCCGAAGCTCCTGCCGCTTTGCCTCCTTGTCCTCGGCCTGTGCGTATTCGTCAGCGATGCCCAGCGGGACCCCCTTCTCCCCGCCGACATGATCTTGGACACAAACGGGACTCCGTGCTCTCTCGTCGCCATGACGATGTTCACCTTTGGGCGGAACGTCTCAATTTCCACGCCGTACTTTTCAGCCACTTCTTTCACATGGTCTTTGGTGGCTTTCATCTCAAGGCCCGTGTTAAAAAACGCATATTTCACCGGCGGCAGGCGGTGCATCTTCCGTGTCCGCTCAATCAGGTCAATCATAATGTCGCTGTCTGCCCCGCCGGAATAGGAGCAGATTGCATTGGGGTGTTCTCTCAGCCGCCTTGCGATAATGGCAGAGATAGCCTGGAACTTGGCCGGCGCGTCAAAGTCGGCATAATCCGGTCTGTCTGTATACACCTTGCTCTTGTACTCTGTTTTACTCATGGCTTATTCCTCCCATACCCCAGCTTCTTCACCGCCGGGAACCGTTCCTCGAAAGGCAGGAACGGTTCACCGTCCGGCACGAGCTGTCTCATAGCGTTGTCCAATTTCCCTCTCAGCTCGTCGATTTTCCCCGCCACAACCGGGTCTTTTGATGCACTCAGTGCCAGATCATATTCGATCAGAGACTTGCCCAGAGCCTCCCGAAACCGTTTCAGCCGATCCGGCCCGAATCCAAATTCTTCGTGTAACACCAGACAAGCGTGATCGTGCACCCACTGACTGTAAATATCGCAGATGGCCTGTATGTAAGCCTGCGTCTGTGCGCTTTGCCGTTGCAAGTATCCGTTCATCCTGTCACCAGCTTTCTTTTCTTTCGTTGATACGCATTTGCAGCCCGTGCCGCCTCCGGGTCGGCCCAGTACCTGGCCTTTGCCCGTTCCCGCTCCCGCTCTGCGTTGGCGGCGTAGTAGCGTCTTGCGCTCTCCCGCCTGTCCCGGTTTCGGTCATATTCCGCCTTGCGCTCGGCTGCTTTCCCGTCAAACATGTGCTTGTAGCTGGCCATTTTGCAGGTCTGGGAGCAGAAATAACAGGTCTTTTGTTTCTTCCCGCCCACGTTTTTGATCTGCCGCATAAACGGGCTTGCTGCCGTGGTGGAAAACACCTTGCCGCAGGTGTGGCAGGTGCGGACCAGGAAAAGGCGGACGTCGGTTTGTCGGCGGATGCTCATTCTGCCACCTCCATCAGGTCAAAGAGGCTGACGGTTTCCAACTTGTCGTCCTCCGCTTTCAGGTAGCCGACAGCGTCACGGAAATAGTCGTTGTTCAGCTCGATGGTGTACCCTCTGCGTCCGGCCTTGATCGCCTCAAGAGCCACGGTGCCCAGACCGCCAAAAGGGTCAAGGACAAGGTCACCGTGGTTTGAATAGCGGTTGATAATCCTGTCTACAATGTCCAGCTGGAGCGGACAGACGTGCATGGTCTTACGCCTCTGGCTCTGGGAAGTGTTCAGTGTCCGCATCCGGTTGACATCGTCCCACACATCTTCAGACCAGCTCCCAGGTGCCATGACCATGAAGGTAGCAGGCAGATGCCCGTCTGCGTCCAGCTTCTTGCACATCTCGATATGCTCTTTGTAATCGTACACCGTTCCCCGGCTGTACTCCCGATAGGCCGCTTGCAGACGATTGACAGGCATCTGGGCAACCTCCTCTTTGGTCAGCAGTCTGTCACCGGAAGAGCGCCAATATCCGTGAGCGTCAATCTGCCACTGCGCCCGTGTGTATTCCTCTTTGGACTTCTTCACCGGCTCATCTGCGTAAGCCTTGGAGCGGTCGGTGGGTAGTTTGCGAAACAGCAAGATGTACTCCGGGCACCCCACTCCCATCTTGGAGCCGTCCTTGCACTGCTCCGTCCAGCCCAGTCGATAGGTCTGGTTGTTCTCCCGCACCACATCCGTTACGACGGTAATCATTCCAAAATAGGCAAATCCGTGTTTCATATAATGCTGGATGCACTGTGCATGGAACGGCTCCATGGTGGGCATTCCCATCCCCGTGGCGTTGCCAAACAACACCCGATCTTTGACGTGGCAAGCAAACACCCGACCCGGCTTCAGGATTCTCAGCAGATTCGGCGTCAAGTAGTCCATCTGCTCAAAGAATCGCTTGGTATCCTCATTGTGGCCGAAATCGTTATAGCTGGGGGTGTACTCGTAATGATTGCTGAACGGGATGGAGGTGTGGATCAGGTCAACGCTGTTCTCTGCCATCCGTGCCGTTTCCTCAACGCAATCATTGTTTACCGCCGTCCAGTTCTTTCCTGTAATCTCCACTCTGTTCACTCCTATGCTTCTGGCCATCTTCTCCATCTGGGCTTCTCCAGTCAGGCCGTATTTTTTTACGATCTCCTGCATTTTCTGCTGGAGATAATCGTGGTTACGCCATTTTTCCTGTAGCGTCTGCCAGATAACCTGTTCCGCTTCGGTGTAGATAATGTCAATAATCACCTGTTCCGTCTGCAAAAACCGATAGATACGGTGAATGGCCTGTATAAAATCGTTAAATTCGTAGTCAATGCCCACGAAGATAGCCCGGTGGCAATGCCGCTGAAAATTGCATCCGGAACCGGACAAGCTCTTTTTTGTGGCGAACAGCTTCGTCCGCCCCTCTGCAAAGTCTATCACTCGGCGCTCCCTCTCGTCATAGTCCATAGATCCGTAGATGTCCACTACTCCGGGAATCATCTGCTTCAGTGCATGCCGCTCCGCCTCCAGATCATGCCAGAGGATGAAATGGGCATCCGGGTCACTGTCCACAATCTCCTTTGCCACAGCAACCCGCCGGTCAATGCTGTCCCGCTTCTCTGCGGCGGCATCCTGCAGACTCTTGGCGACGTCGTTGGTCATTTTGATCTGGCCATCTCTGTCGGCTCTGCTGCCGTAGTTGTCGGTAATGACATGGGTGCGGACGTCCAGCGGTGGCAGGGCATAGCCCGTATCGTCATAGCCCAGATCGGACGGTCTTTGGATAAAGAGCGCCCAGCTGCTGACCCACAGCCAGAACTCCTCTTCCTTGTGAGGGTACAACGTCAGGTTGTTGGCCTTTGTGCTATCCCGCTGGAAGAACCTGGTCAAAGCCTGCCCCGTGTCCATGACCTCCAGATAGCCGGCGTAGTGGATCAGCTCTTTGAATTTGTTCGGGGACGGCGTGGCCGTGCTGACCAGCTTATATTTGACGCCCTTGAAAAGTCCCATGAACGTCTGAAAGGTCTTGCTGCCATAGCTCCGCAGCACCGACGCCTCATCCAGCGCCGTCGCCGTGAAAGTAGTCGGGTCAATATCGCCGTCTCGCACCCGCTCATAGTTGGTCATCAGAATTGCCCCGTCCGGGGCAGCGTCCGCCTCTGCCTGCGAGGTAATGTATTTCGGCGGCTCCATGTCCAGCAGTTGCACGGCGTCATGGGTAAACTCTTGACGGACGCCCAGAGGCAGGACAATCAGCGCCTTGCCGCCCTCATGCCGGATGACCTGACGGCAGAACTCCAGCTCCTGTACCGTCTTACCCAGGCCGAAAGATTCGAACAGCGCCCGGCGTCCGCCGTGTAGCGCCCATCTCACGGCGTCCCGCTGATGCGGTTTCAGCGCCGGATGAATCGCCGATTCCGGTACATCAAAACCGGAAACCGGGGCAGTGACGATTTTGGAATGTAAAAACTCGTTGTATGTGCTCATTTCTGCTCCTTTTTCGTGACCTTACGAAAATGGTCACCTAAATCCGTATAATATCTCGTGCATCTGCCACGCAGATTCCAAATTTGGGTGCTTCCTAAACTCTGCCGCAGGCCCTGCCAGATCGACCCAGCGTTTTCTCTGTGCCTCCCACAGCTCCAGATTCGCTTTTGCCTCCTCATAAGCCCGCAGCAGCTCCGCCTTTTCCTGCTTCCCGGTCTCAGCGTCTACGTCGTCTTCCCGGTGACGGGCATAGAGCAGACGTAGGCCCTGATAGAGCATCTGCTGGGCGACGTCTAAGCCTTGCGGCATCGGCTCGTTGCGTGCCGCCATTCTCTCCAGATCAATCATGTAACGCCATCCTTTCCGCGAACCCTGACAGCAGCGTTCTGGCCTGCGCCGGTATTTTCTCGATCTCCGCTTTGCGCTGTGCAACCGTCCGGTAACTGCGCTGAAAGTTGGACGCGACAACGGTATCAAGTTCTCCCTCGTCAATCGTCGCCCACTCTTTCAGCACCTCGGGAGCGTGAACGACCGACTGGACTTCCGGCGGCAGCTTGTCCCATTCTTCCCGGTAGCCGTATAAACCGTTCTTCACGGCACGCTTGACCAGCGCCCAGGCTGATTGCTCCGTCAGCCCTTCCGGTTCTGTTGCAATGCGTATTTTCGCCATGATCTGACCGATTGCAGGAGGGAACCCTTTCTCATCCGTGGCGATAAAGGCTTGAACAGCCGCCAAAACCACAGCGGCAGGATAATCTGCAAACATAGTCGCCCAGAGTTTTACGGCGTTGAGTTTTTCCCCGTCCCCCTGTTTGGCGTAGAACGCCGGATATGCAACAGTCAGCACGTCCATAACGGCAGCAGCTTCTCTCTGCGTCATGTCATGCCCTCCTGTTCCGCAATCAGCTCGGAAAACGATCTCCGTTCTTTCGGCCTCGGCTTATCATCGCCCCGTCTGGCCCCCTGCGTTTGCAAGTCTGCCAGGCATTTCACGCCCCGGCGCTCTTTGTCCCGGAGAATGGACTGGATATACGGCCATGTTGCTTTTTTTGCGTCCAACGCCGTAGCAAATGCCCAGAGCACGACTTCCTTGCCAACGGCTTTGACGTAATGCTCCAACTCCGCCCGTACCATCTCCGAGGCAAACGGGTTGATCCTGTCTGTGTAGGCCGCAAAGACTTCTGCTAGTTCGGCGTTGGCAGTAGGGGGTAGGGGGTAACAACATTCGTTCTCTATCTCTATCTCCTTCTCCTTCTCTTTCTCTTTCTCTATCTCTCTCTCTTTCTCGCTTGCAGTTTCCCCTTGCTTGCGGTTTGCTTGTAGTTTGCTTGCGGTTTGCTTACGGTTTGCTTGCGGTTTGCTTTCTGCTTGCTTGGCATTTCCTCCACGCTTTCCGCTCTCTGCTTTCCGCTTGCTTGCGTCCAGATTCGGACGGATGAGGTCAAATGCGATAGCGGCGGCATCTGGCAATTTATCCATGTCCGGCTCGATGCCGTACAGAGCATAATTACAGATGGCGTCATAAGCGTCCGCCCGGTCTGCATTTTTCCTGATACGCTTCAACGCGTCCGCAAAGCTCCTGTAAAAAGTAAATTGTGACCTGCTCTCCACACTCTCACCTCACGTCTCCAAAATGCGGATGCCATGCACCCAGAGCATGAGTTTCCGCTTGATGATGTAGTCCTTTGTCCTCACGCCTTTACTGTCCTCCACGACGGTCTGCCCGTCCTTCTGGTAGACAAAATCAGCCACATAGTCCACGGGTCTCTCCATCAGCTTGCCCCGCTTCACCCCGCCACGGGGGCCGGTGATGTCCGGCTCCCGCTGCTCCGGGATGAGGGTATAGGCCACCTGACGGCGCAGATCGGAGATCACCCCGCCACGCTGGAGGATGCACAGTTCCGTCCAGCGGCGGTATTCCTTTCGGCTATCAAAGGTGCCCTCCGGCGTGGTGATCTTCCGGGCGTGGTATTTGCTCGTCCCTGCCATACTTAAAACGGAAAATCGCCGTCATCGTCGGACAGCTCTGCATAGCCGTCATTCTGCGGCGCTCCCTGCGCCGTGTACGGTGTTTCTGTGCTGCCGCCGTCACGCTTGGAGTCCCCGAAATAAACGTGATCGGCGACAATCTCGGCGCTCCTGCGCTTGTTGCCGTTTTTGTCCGTCCACTCACGGATTTGGAGACGTCCCTCGACCACCGCCATGCGGCCCTTGGTGAAGTATCTGCTGACGAACTCAGCCGTTCCCTTCCAGGCTACGCAGTCGATGAAATCACACTCCCGCTGTCCGGTGGCCTTGTCTGCAAAGTCCCGGTCTACTGCCAGAGTAAAGGACGCCACAGCGGTTCCGCTGTTGGTCTGCCGCAGCTCCGGGTCACGGGTCAGACGGCCCATGATGGTGATGTGGTTAAGCATTTTGTTTCCTCCTTGTTTTCAGGCCGTAAATACGGCACAATGTCTTATCCAACGTAATACCGCCGTCCAAATGATAACGGATGAAAAAATCCTCGTCGGGCATGGTGTGCGCCTCGGTGTGATGCTCACGGCACAGGGGCAGCGCCTCCATGCCCTCATGTATAATCTCGTCCCGGCTTCGCCCCATGCCGACCCGCTCCACATGATGCAGGTCGGCGTGTCTGCCGCAGATACAGCATTTTTTGTTAATCAGGCAGCTATACACATAATCGGCGGTATCGTCCACAAATCCCAGAAGGGGAAAGCGTGTCGGGATGTCCCAGTTGAGAATGAACCGCACTAGATACCGCTGGAACGCACACACGAGACTCATGGGGGCGTTGGAGAGGGAAAAAATCTTGTCTGCTGTCTCGTTCAGGTCATCCGCTAAAAACTTGATCTTCATCCACTCTTTTGTTTCCCCGGTGTCCTGCCCGGTATAATCTGCAATCTCCCGGAGGAGCGCATAACAGGCACGTCTCTGCTTGTCCGAAAGTTGGCGGCTGTCCACCATCTGCACCATGCAATCCTTGTACCCACGTTTAACCAGGGTATGCCAGTCGTCATAGTGGGCGCAGATGGTGACGGTTCCGCTCCGCTCGTCAATGTCAACGATTCTGCCTTTGACTACGTCAACGGGACTGCGCATCGATTTTCTCCGTCTGCCGGTCTGCCGCTGCCCTCATGCAAGATTTGCAAAGGACGTGGCCGAACATTGTCTGAGCCTGCTCTGCGACCTGTAAAGCGCTGAGCACATTTCCATCCCGGTTCTTTCCGGGCATAACCGGTTTGCCGCAAAATTCGCAGACGGGTTGAGGGGCTGACTTCCGATCTGGATATTCTGTCGGTCGTGTCACTCCGTACCAAAAGCACTCTTTTCTTTTTGTTCCGTTCTCGATCACAAGCATTTTGATTGTGCCTGTATCGGTATACTCAATCTGCTTCACCCGGAATTTGTCGTAGACATGCTTTCCGTCCTTGCACTCATAAAACTCCGGCTTGATCCAAATAAACGGAGATGTGTACAGTTCCCGTCCAATACCCCAGTTAAAACAGGCTCGTTTGAAACTGTCTGACGCAAGCCCCTTCTGTGCTTCGGTGTTGGATTCTGTTCCGGTATCTTCCTTGCTGATCCACTGCTGTTTATTATCATCCCAAATAGATACAATGCAGTTTGCGTTATCCCTGCTGTGGGAGCGCATCCAGTTATAAGGGCCTACCGTCTCGTCTAATATGTTCTGGTCGCACCGTGCGTCCTTGTAGAGCAGCAAAATCAGTCCGTTCGGTTTGACCTGCTGGATACGGCATTCAATTTCATCCGTTCTCAGCGGGCGAAACATAAAGCTCATTTGTTTCCTCCTTATCAAAATTGATTGGGCAGAGGCGGCCCACATCGTCCTTTGGGAATAGCACGATCTCCCCGGTAAAACCGCACTGATGGCGGATACCGTGCCGCCACTCTAGGAGGGGGCAGTGTTGACAGGTGGGCCGTCCAGGAAAATTGATGGACAGTGTCCCGGTGGTGTACTCGGTGCAGCCGTTACTCGTCATCGTCCAGCACCTCCTCGTCTACGCATCCACGGCAGTAGACGATTTTTGTAAATCTCACCCGGAATACCCTGTCTCCCGGGAGAAGGGCAGCTCCGCATCTGGCACAACGGCAGATCGGGCGTCTACCGTCATCCTCCGGTGCCCCGCCCCATGCGGGGTAGCCCCATGGCAGCGGGTCATGCATCGTCTTTCACCTCGATCAGCGGTCGGGCGTATTCAGCACGCATACAGGCAGCGGCTACATTTCGGCGCTCAATCAGATATTCCAACATATCGGCGGCAGAGCCTCCGTTTGCTGTGATCTGCTTTTTATCCGCAATGACGACCAGCGCAATCAGACTGTCTAATGTGCAGATTTCATCGTAGTAGTTCATTTCTTCTCCTCCTGATTCTTTGCCCACTCCTCAGCCTCTTTCTCGATGCCGGGGAAAATTCGTTCCAGAACAGCCCAATGCGCTTTAGAGTCCCCTCCGACCCAGTGCGAAACGCATCCGTCGCTTCTGCCGATCAGCCTGTCCAACGTGATTTGTTTCATACCGACCGACTTCAGCTTGACGGCGATGTATGACTGTTTCAGGCCGTATTTCTTCCGATTCTCCTGTACAGTCAGCCGATTCCGCTCTACCTTTGTCAGCGGCTTTGGCACTTCCGGCTCTGGCGTTTTCTCCGGCTCTGCGGATTTGGTGGGTTCCTCCGCCGGCTTGCTCAGCATGGAGTCCGCACAGGCTTTTAAAAACTGCTCGTAGATTGTCTTGTAGATGGTAAGTTCCTTGATCTTCTCGGACATAGAGGCCACAGACGCCTGAGATGCCTTTAACTGCTGTGTCAGCCCGTCACCATCGGGCGAGATGAATCCAATGCCCTCCGCCGCTCTGGTGCGGAACTCAGCCAGAGCCTCTGGCGTCACGCCACGGGAGAACCCGGTAAACGCATCGGTATGGCGGATATTGATCTTGCGCGGGTCGGCGTACATAATGCCGCCCATGCCCGGAACCTCATATCTAACGGGGCCTTTGCGGAAGGGGTGTAACAGCACGCTGAGCGCATAACCATCCTCAAACGTGTTGATAATCAGCGCTTCTCTGGTCTGCATGGATGCATCCGTAAACGTCCAGATTTCTCCGGGCTTTGGCGTTGCTTTTGCCATTAGTCCACACCTCCCATCACCCGCACCGTCACCACGACGGCGGAGATCAGTGTGACCACCAGGCAGCCGCCCTTGACAGCCTCGGCGGCGATGGAGTCAACCAGACCCAAAAGGCCCAGCAACGTAATCAGCCAGGCAACGAATGTCAGCGCCAGCATAATCAGCATGGGGCGGGTAATGCGGCGGATGGCCTTGCGGCGGCGGGTTTCAAAAATGGCGTCGCTCTGGCCGTTGACCATGGCCTCTACCTGCTCGTCCTCAGTGGTGTAATG
>CACYLC010000060.1 GCA_902775105.1 Oscillospiraceae bacterium | reverse complement strand
CTTCCGAATGGTGACGGGATAGCTGTACCGCTCGTTCACCGCCACCCGGACGGTCTCGCCTGCCTTATGCCCCATGAGCGCCTTGCCGAGAGGGGATGCGGCGGTGATGAGGTTGCGCAGAGCGTCTCCCTTGACGGCGGTGACGATCTGGAACACGTCCTCCTCCTCGTCCTCGTCAAACCAGACGGTAATTCTGTCGAACAGCCCGACCTCGTCTGCGGCAGAACGGTCGGAGACGATGTGCGCCGTCTCGATCATCTTTTCCAAATAGCGGATGCGGCTCTCATTCTGGTTCTTCTCCCGCTTTGCCGCCTTGTATTCAAAGTTCTCACTCAAGTCGCCAAAGGCTCTTGCGGTCTTGACCTCCTCCAACAGCTTGGGGCGGAGGGTGATGCGGCGGTAGTCCAGCTCTTCCTTCATCTGCTGGATGTCGTTTTCAGTCAGTTGGTCGTACATGATTTCATTCCTTTCCATACTCCATAATCGCCTATAGGAGATATCGCATCGGCGCGGTCAATACCTGCAAAATGCTCAGCAAGACCGTCTTTCCCAGTCCCATCTCCGGGAGGGCAACGCCGTCCGTCACTTCGTAGCGGCTTTCGTCTACGCATTGGAGGCTCTGGGTCAGCAGCTCCAATTCGTAGTCCTTCAGTTCCCGGGCAAATTCCTCGCTTGGGATCACCAGCATCAGTTCGGTATCCAGATAGGCTGCCCGCATATCCCAGTTGAAGCTGCCCAAGATGGCAATGTCGTTGTCAATGACGGCGCATTTCCCGTGGCTGCTGAGACTGCCGGAATACTCCCAGAGGGAAATCCCGGTATCTATCACATCTCCCTTGCTGCGGAGATAGTCGGAGGAAGCCATCAGGTTATCCCCGCTCTCTACACTGTTGACCAGCATGGTCACAGAGGGAACAGACCGGGCGATTTGGGTGAGGGAGTCGTACATCACGTCGTTGCAGACGGCATAGGGCGTCTCAATAAAGACCTCCTCCGTCCCCTGCGCCAACAGACAGGTCAGAGCGTAGAGCACCTGCGGCTCCTTGACGGTGGTGCAGGTGGGGTTAGAGAGGAGATGGATGGCACCGGCCTCTACGGTATCAGATCCGTCCTCCGGGGCTGTAAAGGCGTCGGGATAAGTTTCCTCCAGCCAGTCGTAACGCTGTGCCAACGTCGCTGCTGCCTCCCGCACATGGGAGCGTGTGAGAAGCGCCTCATCATCACACCACGGCTTTGTGGTCTCCAGTGACCAAACCTTGCCAAAATAGTCCAAAAGCTCCGCCATACTGCCCTGCGTGTCGTCTCCTGCCGTGTTCCAGACCAGCACTTCCAAGTCCTGACTGGGATGCTCGGTGGGGTAAGAGCCGAGGAAGTAGTCATAGGTGTTCCGCCCGCCCAGCAGGTAGAAGTCCTCGTCCACAATGACATATTTGTCATGCATCCTCCCGTGAACCTCCAGCGGGCGGAAGAAATTGGGGGCGTTGTAGTGGCGGATCTCCGCGTTTGGCTGGGCTGCCAGCGCCTGAAAGTAAGCGGTATTGCCCAGCTGATCGTAGGCAGTCATGCCGTCAATCAGAATTTCCACCTCAACGCCCCGCTCTGCGGCGTTTAGCAGCAACGCCAGCACATCCTGCCCGCTGTTGTCCGGCCGGAAGTCAAAGGTGACATAGATGATCCGCTCCTCCGCCTGAGAGATGAGACGGATCCGCTCCTCCAATGCCTCTTGATTGTCGGTGATCAGCCGAACCCGGTCGGCACCGGGAGCGGTGTTGGTAAAGTCGGCAGATTCCACCCAATTCCTGAAATCCTCGCTGACATCAGGGTGGTTGAAGGCGTAGGGGAGGGTAACGCTCACAATGATGCAGAGCAGAAACAGGCCCAACGCCAGCAGCAGCCGGCGCAGGACCCGAATCGGTGTTATTTTCTTTTTTGGGGTTTCGTTCATTGTGAGCCTTCCACAGAAAAGCGCAGGGTCATTTGCCCTTGCGCAGCAGCAGCCCAAACACGCCGCCGCAGGTGCCGCCGATGATGTGGGTCAGCTGGGAGATGTTGTCGGACTGCAAAACGCCGTCTGCGATCTCACCACCGATGTAGATGATGTAGACCAGAATCAGAGTCAGGGGAATGCGGCCCTGAGAGGCGCCGGAGATGGAAGAGAGGATGATCAGCATAAAGATGATGCCGCTGGCGCCCAGCAGAGCGGTGCCGGGAAAGAAGATGAACTGCACCAGCCCGGAGATCAGTACCGTCATGACAATGCACTCCAAAAGGGGCAGACTGCCATACCGCTCCTCCAGCGGAGGGCCGATGACCAGCAGGAGGGTCATGTTGCCGATATAGTGGGCGTAATTTGCGTGTCCCAGCGCATGGCCGAAAAATCGCACATAGGTCAGAGGGTCGGTCAGCGAGGCACGGTAGACGGAAAAGCACAGCCGGTTTGCCAGCCCGCCGGTGACCTGATTCAGCAGCAAAACGCCCAGAGAGACCAGAGCGAATGTGAGGATGACGGGAGAATTATATTGTATTTTGCGCAAAATCATGTGTGCTACCCTCCGCCGGTCAGGCAAGATGCATCGCAATAAGGGCGGTCACCAGAACAATGACCACATAGATCGCCATAGGGATCAAATTGACGGAAATGATCCGACCCTCGTGGCCGTTGGCGCCCGTGGTAGCGGAGACCGCCACCACGTTGTTGATGCAGATCATATTGCCCAGTGCGCCGCCGGCGGTCTGAAGGGCGCAGGTGTAAAGCGGATCAATGCCGATGATAAGCGCTGTATTAAACTGCAGCGGCGTGAACATGACGCAGGAGACCGTACAGGAGCCGGAGATAAAGGCACCCAGAATGCCGATGATGGGGGCGATCATGGGGAAGGCAGGGCCGGTCAGGTCTGCCATGGCCTGTGCTGCCACCAAAAGCATGCTGTCCATGCCGCTGGTGTTGATGCCGGAATTCATCATGATCTGCACCATGGCGACGCCAAACACCAGAGCGGAGAAGGTCTTGAGCAGCTGGAAGAAGCTGCCGAGACAGACTCTGCCCACATCTCTGACTCCGATGCCGCTGACCATACCCACGATCACGGCAAAGAGGGCAAAGGGCAGAATACCGGGGTTCCAGAAGGGCTGGAAGGTGTAGGAGCAGGACTCCACGCCAAAGAGGCTCGTCCAGCCCACTGTCACTGCCTGAAGCAGGGGCTTGAGGTGGAAGAACGCCACACGGCTGATAAAGAGAAACAGACCGATGCAGACATAGGGCAGCCAGCCCTTCCAGACCGGCATGGAACGGACGCCCTCCAGCGTGTGGGGCTGCTCGTCAATGTCGGCGTCATTTGGAAAACGCCACACGTGCTTTGGGATGAGAAAACCCTTGGAGGCGGCAAATACCGACACCAGCAGGCCGATAAAGGAACCCAGAATGGAGGGAAACTCATGGCCTGCAACGACGGAGATCAGATAGTAGGGAAGGGAGAAGGCGAGACCGGTAAAAAGGCCGAAGGGCAGAATTTCCACAAAATCCCGGATCTTCCGACCCTTTTCTCCGTAGAGTGCCAGAAAAACGCCGATCAGCAGCAGCGGCACCACAATGCCGCCCACGCCGAGAAACAGTGTGGTGAGCTTGGTTGCCTCGTCCAGAAACTGCTCAAAGTTCAGACCGTACTCCGCCACATACTGGGCGTTGTTCCCCAAATCGGAGGAGATGGCCGTTACCATTGCCGTAATGGGCGCACCCGCAGCGGCAAAGGGAACAGGGGTGGAGTTGGCGATCAGGCAGACGATACACGCTGCCACCGGGGGAAAGCCCAGCGCTACCAGCAGGGGAGCGGCCAGAGCGGCAGGGGTGCCGTACCCGGCGGTACCCTCAATAAATGCGCCGAACAGCCATGCGATCAAAATCGCCTGTACCCGGCGGTCCGGGCTGACCCGGGAGAAACTGCGCTGAATCGCCTCCATGTACCCGCAGCGGCGAAGCATATTTAAAAAGAGAATAGCGCCGAAGATAATAAAAAATACCTCCAACGCCTTGCAGACGCCTAAGACGCCGTAGGCCGCCAGAGCCACAGGCTCCATCTTCCATACGAACAGCGCCAGCACAATGGCAAGGCACAGGGACAGAAACAGTGCCTTGGGCGCGGAGAGCTGAATGCGGCGGATCACCATGGCCAGCAGCGCCAGCAGGATGGGGGACAGGGATAAAAGTGCGTAAAGCATAAGGACTCCCTCCAATATGATTCCAGTCTATCTGGTTTCTGAGGTATGAATTGTACATTCCTACCTGTATGCGGTAATTATATCAAAGAGATCCCTGTTTGTCCAGTTGAACCTACATCTGGCAGATGAATACTATCAGCATCTGGAATCCGGCGTAGAGAGCGGTAAGACAGCTTCCGGTTCGATGCTGTCCGGATATTCCGTGACGCTGCATGGAATCGCTTTTTGCAGGGGAGAACCAAAAAAGAAGATTGAAATGCCTGTGCTGCTGTGCTAAACTGAACCCAACAAACCATAAAACGGAGTTTGATGAACTATGGTATATCAATGGGAGATCACGATTCCGGAGTTCACCGGTGACACCCCCCGCAGGGCATATGTCTATGTTCCCCATTCCTATCGGCAGAACCCCAGCCTCCGGTACCCCGTGCTGTATATGTTTGACGGCCACAACGTCTTTTTTGACAGCCACGCCACCTACGGCAAGAGCTGGGGCATGGAGGCCTATCTGGACTACACCGACACCGACCTCATTGTGGCGGCGGTGGAGTGCAACCACAGCCCGGATCACGGCCGCCTCGTGGAATATTCCCCCTTTTCCTTTGACGATCCCACGTTGGGCTCCATCAATGGCCGGGGCAGGGAGACCATGGACTGGTATGTCAATGGATTCAAGCCTGAAATTGACCGCCGCTTTCCGACGCTGCCTGACCGGGAACACACCTTTATCGGCGGCAGTTCCATGGGCGGACTGATGAGTCTCTACGCAGTCTTGGAGTATAACGAGACATTCTCCCGGGCGGCGGCGTTATCTCCCTCTGTCTGGTGCGCCCCGGATCAGCTGGCGGAGCTGATCCAAAGGGCATCCGTCCGTCCGGACACGGTGGTCTACATGGACTACGGCTCCAGAGAGATGAAATTTCATCGAGATATGGCTCGGTATTATAGCAGAACGGCGGCGCTGCTGGTGGAGAAGGGCGTACATCTGACCAGCCGCATTGTTCCCGGCGGCAACCATTGCGAGGCCAGCTGGGAGCGGCAGATCCCCTTCTTTATGAGCACGCTGTTCTACAATCCCTGAGCGGGAGGACTTCGACATGGAAACGCAATATTTTAAGTGGTACAGCCATGCTTTAAATCGTGACATGGAGTGCAAGGTCTACGGCCACGCCGGGCGGCCGGTACTGTACATCCCCACTCAGGACAAACGATTTTTCGAGTTCGAGGACGCCCATATGACAGACATCTGGGCGCCATGGATCGAGTCCGGTCGTGTGATGGTATTTGCCATTGACACCATGGATGGGGAGACCTGGTCCGATAAAGGGGGAGACCCCTATTGGCGGGCACGGCGGCATGAGCAGTGGATGCGCTATATCACCGACGAGTTCGTCCCCTTTATGCGGGATATGGTGAACCACCGCAACGGCTGGACGGGCTATCCCGGCATTATGGTGTTTGGCTGCTCGCTGGGTGCAACCCACGCGGTCAACCTGTTCTACCGCCGGCCGGATCTGTTTGACAGGCTGCTGGCGCTCAGCGGTATTTACAACGCCGATTATGGCTTTGACGGCTATATGGATGACGTGGTCTATCTGAATTCTCCCGTCCACTATATGGCAAATCTGCCGTTGGATCACCCGTTCATCCGGGAGTTTAACCAGAAGAAATCCGTCATCTGCGTCGGCCTTGGAGACTGGGAGATGCCGGACTCCACCAGAGAACTGCACCATATCCTGATGAGCAAAGGCATTCATACCTGGGTAGACTATTGGGGCTACGATTGCAGTCACGACTGGCCCTGGTGGTACAAGCAGGTGGAATATTTCCTCCCCTACCTGCTGGGCTGACAGACGAAATAGAAAGCGAGATGCGTTATTTTGAAGAATTTTATCTTTATCTCTCCCAATTTTCCCACCAACTACTGGCTCTTTTGTCGGGAGCTGAAAAAAAACGGCCTCAATGTGCTGGGCATCGGCGACCAACCCTATGATCAGCTTGCTCCGGAGCTGAAGGCCAGCCTGAGCGAATATTACAAGGTCAGCAACCTGGAAAACTACGACGAAGTCTATCGGGGCGTGGCGTTCCTCATCTTCAAGCACGGCCCCATGGACTGGCTGGAGTCCAACAACGAGTACTGGCTGGAGCGGGACGCCCAGCTGCGCACCGCCTTCCACATCACCAGCGGCTTTCAGGTGGAGGATATGCCCCGCATCAAGTATAAGTCTAAGATGAAAGAGTTCTATCGGAAAACCGGCATCCCGGTGGCCCGGTATCATATCGTAGATTCCGTGGAGGGCTGTAAGGGATTCATCGGTGAGGTGGGCTATCCCGTGGTCGTCAAGCCGGATAACGGCGTGGGCGCCAACGACACCTATAAGCTGTCGAATGACGCCGAATTGGAGCGCTTTTTCCGGAATAAGCTGGATGTCTCCTATATTATGGAGGAGTTCGTTCACGCCGAGGTCAACTCCTACGACGCCATTATCAACTCCGAGGGCGAGCCGCTCTTTGAGACAGGCAATGTCTCTCCCGTGTCTATCATGGACATCGTCAACGAAAACGGCAATTCCCTCTACTATATTCGCAAGGAGCTTCCGGACGATATCCGCACCGCCGGCCGGGCAGTGGTGAAGAGCTTCGGTGTTCGGAGCCGGTTCATCCATTTTGAGTTCTTCCGGCTGACAGAGGATCAGCCCAGCCTCGGAAAGAAGGGGCAGGTCGTGGGATTAGAAGTCAATATGCGTCCCAGCGGCGGCTTTTCTCCGGATATGATGAACTTCGCCCACAGCACTGACGTCTATAAGATCTGGGCGGATATGATCGCCTTTGACCGAAGCACCGTGCCAGAGGGTGAACACAACTTCTGCGCCTATGCCGGACGCCGGGACGGAAAAAACTTCGTATACAGCCATGAGGACATTATGCGCCTGTACGGTCCCCAGATGAAGATGGTGGGTCGTATTCCTGACGTGCTGGCCGGGGCAATGGGCAATCAGATGTATGTGGCAAATCTGCCCACTCAGGAGGCGCTGGATCAGTTCTACCGGGATGTATTGCAGTGCAAGTGAGGGGACGCAGAAGGTGTGCCTTCATAAGGACGGCCACGGACAGGACATTCTGTTTGACAGCGGGCATTTTGAATTGGATGTGCAGTAAGGCTCTGCGCAGTACATTCTGAAAATAAGCATAGGAAACCCGGGGCGGCTGCAATATGCACGGCCGCTCCGGGTTTCCGTTTCAGCTCTTATCCTCAGGTCGAAACAGCACTGCTGCCAGCCAGCCGAAAAAGACGGCTGCGGCGATGCCGCCTGCGGCTGCCTGCGTGCCGCCGGTAAAGGCACCCAGAATCCCCTTTTTTGCCACTTCCTCCTTGACACCCCGGGCCAGGATTGCCCCGAATCCGGTCAGTGGTACAGAGGCCCCGGCGCCTGCCCAGTCGGAGATGGGCTGGTAGAGGCCGATGGCCTGTAAAATGACACCTGCCACCACAAAGCAAGTGAGGATGCGAGCGGGGGTCAGCTTGGTGCGGTCAATGAGAAACTGGCCGACGAGACAGATCAGCCCGCCCACCAGAAAAGCTTTGATACAATCGAGCAGCATGGCAATGGAACCCTCCTTTTGTTCAGCGTGTGTTGGAGATGGCAACGGCGTGGCAGATGCCGGGCACGCTCTCGCCCTGTCCCAGGGCGGTAGGGGAGTGGAGCGCTCCGGTGGCGCAGAAGAGGATGTTCTGATACTGCCCCGATTTCAGCCCGTCCAGCAACACCCCGGTGAGCACGGAGGCGGAGCAGCCGCAGCCGGAGCCGCCGCAGTGGACGTCCTGATGTTCCAGATCGTAGAGCATCAGTCCGCAGTCGTTGTAGTTAGAAAGCTCCATGCCGTCCTCCCGGAACAGCTCCTCCAGCAGCGCCTTGCCCAGCCTGCCCAGATCGCCGGTGACGATCAGATCGTAAAATTCGGAGGAGCGTCCGGTATCGGCAAAATGGGTTTTCAGCGTGTCGTAGGCGGCGGGCGCCATAGCCGCACCCATGTTATTGGCGTCCTTGATGCCCCGGTCAACGATCTTGCCAACCGTAACGTGGGTGATATAGGGGCCGGGGCCGTTTCGGGCGAGAATGACAGCGCCAGATGCCGTCGCCGTCCACTGGGCGGTAGGTGTCCGCTGACCGCCGTATTCCAAGGGCATCCGATACTGCCGCTCCGCTGTGCAGAAGTGGCTGGAGGCTACTGCCCCCGCAAAAGAGCCAAAGCCGCCGTCCAGCAGCAGCGCCGCCAGACCCAGACTCTCCGCCATGGTGGAGCAGGCGCCGTACAGCCCGAAGAAGGGGACGTTGAGGCTCCGGGCGGCGTAGGAGGTGGCGATGCACTGGTTGTTCAAATCGCCGCCAAAGAGGGCATCTAACGCACCCGCTGGCTGTTCTGCCTTTTCCAGCGCATGGGAGAGTGCCAGCCGCTGCATGGAGCTCTCCGCCTTCTCCCAGGTTGTCTCTCCAAAATAACTGTCCTGAGAGACCATATCAAACTGGCTGCCCAGAGGGCCGTCGCCCTCTTTCTTGCCCACGACACTGCCCCAGCCCGCAATGGAGGGCGGACAGGCGAGGGCAAAGGTCTGGCTGCCCAGCTTTTTATCGCACATGGTGCATACCTCCTCTGTTTCATTCCATGCCGTCAGTATGTACGAAGAACGAAAAAATATGCAGATGCGAAGTTTTGCATAGCAAAAACCCGGTGACAGGCTTGTCTTTTGTCATCCATATGGATTGAATTTTTGAAATGGGGCTGATATAATATTCAGAACAATTATAAGGAGGCTTCCTATGGAGGAGAAACGCCG
>CACYLC010000059.1 GCA_902775105.1 Oscillospiraceae bacterium | reverse complement strand
CTCCGCATCGTCTACCGGCGCTTTGAGCTCCATTCCACCGCTACCCCACACGACCCAAGTCATACCGTATCGGGAGAATCCCTGTCTTGCCACCAGCCAGTCAAGCGCATTATGTGCACACATTGAAGCGCTATAACTGACTGCGGCAGCACTTCGATCTTCCGTAAATCTGCCCTTATACTGGAACGGATACTCGGCATCCTTGGCAGAGATCAGCTTTGCGTTTCCCTGAACCTTCGGGTGGTTGTCAACAATAGGCCGCTTTTCTCCCTCTATATAGCAGAGCTTCTGTTCAAGTGAACTGTGGGATGCGATGTGCCTGTTCCAGCTTTCTTTTACATCACGCCTCCTCCACAGTGCGCTCTCCTCTTCATCGGCTCCACTATCAACGGAAAATACCACAAAGGCTTTTGCGTCCGGGCCTTTTCCATCGTGTTTATCTGGGTCCTTGTGATATTTCACAGCGATATGAGCTTTTTCAGTCAGGTCCTGCAGAATTGTTTTTCGCTCCAGATAAGTTTTAAGAACACGCAGACAATCCGGCGCATTCTCCTCTGCGCACCATGCTGAGAGCTGATTCATGTATTTTCTAAAGCAGATGCTTTCGTCGTCCTCACAGACGAAATACTTCAGCTGATCCGAAAGAGGATAAGGGGTTCCATTTTCACCGGTACGGCTTTCCGCCTGCGGAGTGCTCGGCACCATCTCGTAGTGTTTCTGTTTCTTGTCGTCCCACACCTCCGCAGTGCGAAATTCGCCGGCTCGATTCAAAACGACGTGAAATTTAACCTCTTTCTGAGTGAATCCCACCGGGATCAGAGGTGCCTCTCCATCAGAAAAGCGGGCATTGACAACGCTGTCATACGCATTACACAGGCTCTGCATCCAACCCATTCTGTGCCGCCTCCTCTCCCAGTTCTTCCAGCTCCGCCCGGATTGCCTGCTCGCCCAATCCGGTGAAGTTGTTGTATTTGCCGCCAAACTTCTTGGCCTTCATAGGTCGTATCACTTGGGACATGGCGGGGTCGCATTCCCAAGGCGCCGGGAATTGAATCACACCGTCTTTCATTTTCGCTCTCCACAGACGGATGCCAAGCTCCTCTTTTCCGGTTTCATCCGGATAGTTAAATCCGTGGAACATGACCCCGAAGTCAAGCTCACCATATTTATCATAAAAGCCCGTCCCTTCGCCGAACGCACATGGCTCCACATAGCCTTGACATTCCCGTGTGCCCAGGAAAATATCGCGGCGTCCGCCTTTTTTGATCATCCGCTTTGCAATATTGTGGTGCTTGTTCTCGTTTTTTCCGTCTTCGATCAGATCCGGCTCTGTACGGTATGGGTTGGGAATAAAGTGCGCCCTCACATGATACTCTACATCCTTCAGATAGGTGTAGACAGACAGTGTATTTTGTGGTATATTATAGCTGATCGGGCGGATACTCTTGGATTCAGTCCGAATCGGGTTCATAATACGCACTTCATCAATTATCCACAATATAGACGGTTTCCAGTATATGCTCTCAACAATCCCTTTCAGCGCCTGATAGGTGCATACCATATAGGACAGCTTCTCTCCACCCATGCGGTTAATGGGGTCGCTGAACAGAGCATATTTGCCGTATACCTTGAATTCCACCTGATTTCTGATTTTCAAGTTATCACCTTCTTTGTACTTTGTTGAACACCGCCCATATTTTCTGTTGCACTGACCCCGAAAATCAATTATAATCAGAAGTGTCATGGGCTGGTTGTCCGCTCATGTTGATTGAAAAGATAGCTTTGATAATCTCTGCATTGCCAAAAGCGTTGAGGAAGATTCTCTTCCCCGGCGCTTTTGCTCTTTTTCAACGTTCAGAATTGTTCCGGCGTAAGGTTTTTCGGCTGTGTTGCGCTAAGCACTCACGCCTTCCCAAAACGCTCGGCGGTTCCCCCTGGCAAACATTACAATAGCACATTTCCACATGTAAGTCAATACTCGATAGATATGATAATCACAAAAATCATAAGAGCATAAACTCCATCTCCTGTGGCTTTGTCTGTACACCTCCGTCCATGCTGTAGTATTGTTCATTCAGTACCATAATCTCCATATCATCCAGCTTACGCAGTCCGTTCTCTTTCACCAGCCGCTGATACACCCCCTCAAACAGGTTGACGGAGTATGTCTGAATCTGTCGCAGCAGTCGAATCTTCTCTTTCATGGGAAGCGCTCTTTGCATTTCTTCCATGAGCGCTTTCCCTTTTCCGTATGGTACGATAACGCTTCTGGTCTGCTGATCTATCACCTGAAATTCCTTTCCGGCAGAACGGAATCCCTGATGCAGCAGCATTTTCCCCCAAGGCGCGGTGTTGTGAAGCAGGGCCGCCTCCTTCCAATCGGTGTTTCCGCTAAGCACCTCTTTCAGAGTGGTACCCTTCCAAGGATAGTTGAAATGCCTTTTGTTTTTCTTGTACGCCTCCTTAAAGTAGCTGGCAATCGCCTCACGTTCACCTAACCGGTCTGGTGATTCAGCATATCGCTCCATCAATTCGCCGCTGATTTGCTGCCCGTCTCTGATTTCCTGCAGCGAAGCAGGCAATTTTTCATCATCAGGAGTCATTTGCCAGATATACACCTCGCCTCTCTCCGCTTCCATATTCCGATTGCATCGTCCGGCAGCCTGAATGATGCTCGGCAGACCTGTCAGGCTACGCACAACCACCGGAAAGCTGACATTGATGCCAGCCTCAATGAGCGCAGTCGATACGCAAAGAATCCGTTTCTTTGCAGCAGACCAGATGCGTACCCACCGCAGCATCTCCAGGCGGTGAGCGGGACACATCAGGGTGCTGAGATGCACGCAAAGAATCTCATTGTCGCCTGCGCTGCATGCCATTTCCTGAATCTGCTCATCCGTGAGCCCGGGAGGCGTCTGCGTTCTGCAATATCCCGAATCCTCCAGTATCTGACGTGCGAAATCAAAAATGTTCCATGCCGCCGCCTTTGTGTTCGTGATCATCAACACAGCCCGCTTTTCCCTGACCAGTCGGCTTAATGCTCTGGATGCCTCCTCGCAGGTTTTTAATGGAGTGATTTCCGGGAAAAAGTGAACCCTTTGCAAGTTCTGATACAGTTGATCCACATTTGGCATCAGTTCCTTTGCCTCAACCGCAAGCTGAGGCTGAGTCGCTGTGCATAGAACAATCGTGCAATGGAAGAAATGCGACAAGAACTGAATTCCAAGCTCAAACAGACTTTTGCAATGTTTGGGCAGTGCCTGTATCTCATCAAATATCAGTACAGCATTTGTAAGTCGATGCAGCCTGCGGGCATCCGTGTTTTTGCCGCTGTATAGTGCATTCATGAATTGCACCATGCTGGTCAGAATAATGTCGCTATCCCATCGCTCAGTGAGCCGTTTATAATCTTGTTCCTCCTGATAGAAATCTGTCGCATCAGACTCCCGTTCTAAAACAACATTGGAATGATGTTCCAAAACAGAGTGATAATCTCCCAGCGCATTTCGAATATCTCTGGCGTTCTGATCAAGAATTGTGTTAAAGGGGATAATGTAGAAAATCCGGCGCTGATGATTTAACTGGGCATGAAGCAGGGCATAGCGCAGACTAGAGAGTGTTTTGCCTCCCCCGGTAGGGACGGTGAGCCTAAAAATGCCGTGGGATGACAATGCCTTCTCTGCGCAGGCATCTGAGATTGCGCTTCTAATACCGCTTAACCGATCTGTACCGGTGAAATGTTTATCGCAGAATGTGTCAAACGTCTGTGTCAACTTTGCCCAGTCTGGTTCGGATGTCGTTTCAAATGGATCGTATCCGTATTCAAAGCAGGCAGTGTTCCAGCGGTCAGCATCAACCAAGATGCTGAGCAATAATCGAGTCAGCATTCCCATATAAAAAGTGCTCTTTTTTAACTCGGCCGGAAGGTGCGCAACTTCATCGCAGGCCAGATGAAACAACCTGTCCAGCTCCTGTTTGCAAGCGATCTCTGACAGGAAATATCGCTCTGCTTCTGAGTAAAGCGCATTGTCTTCCTGCTCCAAAAACCTTAGGAGCCCGGACGAGCCATCTTCACTGATACAATCGTGGAATCCTGCGTGATGTCCGCAGATACACAGCGCGATCATCTGTGCCGTCATTTTCTCTGTGCCGCTTCCATACCTGTACCAGTGTTTGTATGCGTAGAGCCCTCCTGCTCCAGAATGATTTGGATGTGATTGCCGTTCCATTGGATGTTCAGCTGCCCAGGCCAGGTATTCCTGAAATCCCTCTGTTCCTTTTCCCATATCATGGAGCAATCCAATCAGTCCCGCAACGCTTTGGAGCCTTCGGGCCACAAAACGCTCACATAGCTTGCTGACGCCCAGACTATGCTGCGCTAAGGTCTGCTGCTCTCCATTTTCTTTTATATGTGCAAGCAAGTTATCACCTCTCCCGCTGATTTTGTCGCTGGTCCCCCTTCGATGTCAATAGCGGGCCACATTCAGTGCCCCATAATCGGGATTGTGACCGCAAGTAGCATTCATGCTAACTCTGCAAGGATGATCGGATTCTCGACTTTTATAAAGATGTGGCGTTCAATTAAAATACTTATTATTAAAAATGATTATATCACATGGTTTGGGATAGCACAACCTTATTATCAACTCATTTTTCTCCCGCTCACATAGTTTCTGCATCGCATTTCACTCATGTCTCTGCTCCATCCTCCATATGCTAATGACAAAGGAGGTGTGGATCATCCGAACCAGCGTACCTGTTAAAATGAAAGTGTATTATCCCCGGACAAAGGAAGGACAGCAAGAACTGACCCAGCGGGCTGCCGATGTCCGCGCCGACTACATCAACTGGAAGCTGAAACAGCTGAACTGCCCCAATCGGCAGAAAATTGAATTGCTGGATTCGGTCATCAAGACCTTAAAACATAAGTGAGCGGAGGCGCAGTCAACTACCGACTGCGCCTCCGCACTTTTTATACTCTGCTCCGAAAATACTTCTCCCACGCCTGCCCGCTCGCTCCGCAACCTCCTTTAATACGATGGGCACTCTGTAATCCCCTTGGTGAGAGGATAGGATTTTCTATACACCGTGCGGCGTAGGTTGCCAGTTTGATCTTCTTTCCCTGCTGATAGGTGTTAATGGCCTTAATGAGCCCGATGGTGCCGATGGAGATCAGGTCGTCGGTGTCGCCGGTCTGCGTGTAGTATTTTTTCGCTATATGGGCGACCAGCCGAAGGTTGTGCTCCACCAACTTATTGCGTGCCTCAATATCTCCGTCTGCCGCCCGAAGGACATACTCCCGCTCCTCGCTCTCCTTGAGAGGGCGGGGGAAGGAGCCGTTCTGGCTCAGGCGCAGGGTAAACAGCTGCCCATGCAGGAGCAGCATGGTCAAGAGGGATAGCATAGTCCCATCTCCTTTCTCCTCTAAGGGTATTCGCAGATGGGTTGTCTCTTTGCCAGACAAGATGCGACGGGAGAAGGCAGGAAAACAAGTATTGCATTTTCAACCTGCTTATGGCATAATAGAGACTCGGTAAGAGGCGTTATGTCCCCATGTGGAATAGGGAGACGTATCGAAGTGGTCATAACGAGCCTGACTCGAAATCAGGTAGCCCGCAAGGGCTCGTGGGTTCGAATCCCACCGTCTCCGTAAAAACAGCACCCGTAAAAGCGAGCAGCTCGGAGAGCTGCAGCTCCACAAATTCGTGCGCCCGGTTTGCCACCAGCAGCCGCAGCTCCGGGGCAAACTCGTACAGCATCTGCCGGCAGGCGCCGCAGGGCCAGCAGTAGTCTTCGGAATTGCCTGCCACTGCCAACGTGGCAAAATCCTCCCGATGTCCCTCGCTGACCGCCTTGACCAGAGCGGTGCGCTCGGCGCAAATGGTGGAGCCGAAGGCGGCGTTTTCCACGTTGCAGCCGGTGAACACAGTCCCGTCTCTGCACAGCAGAGCGGCACCCACAGGGAAGTGAGAGTAGGGCACATAAGAGCGCTCCAACATGGCAAAGGCCAACTCTACCAGTTCACGATCAGTCATTGCAGTTCACTCCTCCGACAAATAGTAGGCGGCCAGCAGATCGACGCAGGCGCCGTAGCTCTTCATAATGTCCCTCTGCTCGTAGCTCTGAGCGAAGGAGGTGTAGACAGCCTCGGCAGCATCCGCTGCCGGGGTCTTAAACTGGTTCCAATAGGCGCTGTTGTAGCTGAGATCCGCCTGAACAGCGTCGTTGAGCGTGTGGGAGACGCTTCGCCACAGTTCCCGGTCGGCGGAATAGAGGGCGTTGGAGAGGTGGATATAGCCCAGAAGGGCGGAGGAGTATTGGAACTCTGCATCGTCGCTGTGCAGTCCCGCAATGACGGCCAGAAAGTTCGCTTCCGCCTCCGACGCCACATTGCGCTGATGGGCCAGTTCGTGCAAAATGGTGGCAGGCACCAGACAGGCGGGGGCGTCCACGTTGACCAGCGATTCCCCGGTAAAGGGGAAGTAAAATCCGGTAAAGCCCAGCCAGCTCATGAGTCGGGAGTAAAACATAGGCTTTGCCTGCGCTTCGTCCAGATTCAGGCAGGGGAATTCGTTGTATAGATTCTGATACATCCCGCTGCTTCGGTCAAAGAAACTGTCCGGCTGCCCGATAAACAACCCATTTTCATCCCGAAGCACCTCACCGGACAGATCATTACATTTGTTGGCAAAGGCGCCGGTGAGGGCGGCCAGCTCCTCCGCTGTCATTTCCCGACCCTCCAGACCGCTCATCTGGGAGAAGGTGTCGCCGTAGTAGTTGACGCCCCAGGTCACGGAATAGCCGGAGTAGATGATGAGTCCGGCCGACAAAATGGCGAGAGCGCGGCGCAGAAACCGCCGCAGGGGGTGGGCTTTTCTGCCCTGTAAATAATCAATCAGACTGCGCACCGCTACAAAAAGAGACCGCCCCACCAGAACGAGCAGAAAGAGAACGGCCAGCGTCCAAATGACCTCCGCCATGGCGAAGGGGAGAGGAGCGCACATGCGGGCAATGGCGTGTTTGAAGGGGGTGGTTACCTTCCAAATAAAGGTGTTCACCAGCGGACGATGATAGCGTACCGCCCGGAACAGGGCGAGGAACAGCAGCGGGATCATGACCGCCAGCAGATAGGGGCCATAAAGCCGGAGGGGCGTCCGCTTTCGCCGGGGGCGGGTGATCTCGTCATAGACAGTCTTGGCTCGATGCAATGGACACACCTCCCTTACCTGTGACAGATGCCTATATAATACACCATTTTCCGCAGAACAACAAGCGGGAAAGATGTCCCATAAAGGGGACTGACATGGCGGTTTTCAGGCTGTCCATTTGCTGCCGTATTTGATATAATGGATGCAAGAAAAAGGAGGGAGCGGCCATGCTGAACCTCATTTTAGGCCGGGCGAGAACCGGTAAGACAACGCAAATATTTGACAGCCTCCGCCGGGAGGGGCAGCACCGGCCTCAGGTGCTGCTGGTGCCGGAGCAGATCTCCCACGATATGGAGCGACGGCTCTGCACGGTTTGCGGGGCGTCTGCGTCCCAATATGCCGAGGTGCTGTCCTTCACCCGGCTCGCCCACCGGGTCTTTACCGTGAGCGGAGGACTGGCGGTTCCCCAGTTGGACGCCGGCGGGCGGCTGCTCCTCATGAGTCAGGCGGTCTCGGCAGTCAGCGGCAGTCTCAAGGTCTACGCCCGTCCCTCCCAGAAGGCGGCCTTCCTGGAGCGGCTGCTGGCCACCGGGGACGAGCTGAAAAGCTACTGCGTGCAGCCGGAGGAGCTGATCGCCGCCGCCGACGAGCAGCCCGGTGAGGGCGGCGACCGGCTCCGTGATCTGGGACTGATCCTGGCTGCCTATGAGGCATTGACTGCCCGGCGAGCCCAAGACCCCAGAGACCGGCTGACGAGGCTTGCCGAGACCTTGCAGACCTGCCCCTGGTTCCGGGGCAAGGACGTCTATCTGGACGGCTTCACCGACTTTACCCCCCAGCAGCGGCTGATACTGGAGCCGATGCTCCGGCAGGCACATTCCGTGACAGTGGCGCTGACCTGTGACACATTGGAAGAGGCAGGAGACGCTGTGTTTCTCCCCAGCCGCCGGACGGCGCTGGAGCTTTTCTCCCTCTGCCGGGAGCGGCGCATGGATGTCCGATATGAGATCTTGGCCGGGCGGAAGGACGGGGCAGGAGACTGGCTCTGCCATTTGGAGCAGCATCTGTTTTCCAATGGCGTCCACTGCGGCGAAGCGGGAGCGGGCATCTGCCTTTACGAGGCCGAAAACCCCTATGCGGAAGTAGAATGGACGGCGGGGGAGATTCTCAGGCTGGTAAAGGAGAACGGCTGGCACTTTCGGGACATCGCCGTGGCCGCCCGGACGCTGGAACGGTACGAGGCATCGATGGAGACGGTGTTCCGCCGGTATCAGATTCCCCTGTTTCTGGGCAGAGTGGAGCCGATTCTGGAAAAGCCCATCCTGACCCTCCTCACCGCAGCGCTGGACTGCGTACGCAATCACTACGAATATGAGGACGTCTTTCGTTATCTGAAAACCGGACTGACCGGATTTGCGTGGGAGGATATCGACCTTTTGGAAAACTACGCCCTCTGCTGGAACATCCGGGGAAGCCGCTGGACGAGAACGGCGGACTGGACCTGGCACCCCATGGGCTATGCGCTGCCGTGGCGGGACGAGGACACGGAACTGCTCCGGCGGCTGAACAGCCTGCGGCGGGAGATCGTCCGCCCCTTACAGACGCTGGGCGAGCATCAGAGCGGCACGGGGGCGGAGCTAGCCGAAGCGCTCTGCGATTTTCTGGAGGAGATCGAGCTGCCTCAGCGCCTGACGGAGCGGGCAAACGACCTGCGGGAGCAGGGAGACCTGCAGCAGGCGGAGGAATACCGCCAGCTCTGGGAGATCCTGCTTCAGGCGCTGGAGCAGTGCAGGGAGCTTCTGGCAGAGCAGGTCATGGAGCTGGACTACTTTTCCGACCTCTTCCGGCTGGTACTCAGCCAGTATTCCGTGGGCTCCATCCCCGTCTCGCTGGATCGGGTGAACGGGGGAGAGGTGGGTCGGCTGAACCGCTGTACCTGCAAGGCGTTGTTCCTGCTTGGCGTAGACGACGAGCAGTTTCCGCTGGTATCTGAGGCCCCCGGCCTTCTGACAGAGGAGGATCGTGCCTATCTTACCGGCAGAGGTCTGGAGCTGGCGCCCTCGGCGGATCGCCGCCTGGACCGGGAGCAGACCATGGCTTACGACATCATGACCCGGCCGTCAGAGCTTCTGATCCTCACCTGTCCCCGGCAGGCAGGAGGCAGTGAAAAGCGGCCCGCCATCCTCTGGCACCGGCTGGAGGGGATGTTTGACGGTCTGCCCCGTGGACAGGAGCGGACGGAGAATCGACTGCTTGCCCCGCTTCCGGCGCTGGAATTGGGCGCGGAGCGAAACGACAATAGGATTCTGGAAGAGCTTGCCCGGCGGCCCGGTTGGTCGGATATGCCCCGGCGGGTCAGTGAGGCTCGAAACGCCCACCGGGGACGGCTCAGCCCTGAGGGAGTGGAGGCGCTCTACACGAACCGAGTGGCGCTCTCCGCCTCCCGAATGGATCAACTGAAGTCCTGTCACTTTTCCTATTTCTGCCAGTACGGCCTCAAGGCACAGCCCAGAAAACGGGCGGGGTTCGACGCTCCGGAGACAGGAACCTTTGTCCATTACGTTCTGGAACACGTCTTACAAGCCGCCCGGGACGAGGGGGGCGTCTCTCAACTCACCGAAGCGCGGCGGAAGGAATTGATTGCTCAAGCCGTGGAGCGGTACATCCGGGAGGAACTGGGCGGCATGGAAGATCAGTCCGCCCGGTTTCGGTACCTGTTTCACCGCCTCCTTGCCTCGGTGGGGTTGATTGTACAAAACGTGGTGGAGGAACTGCAATCGAGCCGCTTCCAGCCCATCAGCTTCGAGCTGGGCTTTGGAAGAGGGCAGGAGCTGCCGCCGGTGCAGATCGACGTGGAGGGCATTACCCTCTCCGTCTCCGGCTTTGTGGACCGGGTGGACGGCTGGGAAAAGGACGGCCGGCTCTACCTCCGGGTGGTGGACTATAAGACGGGCCTGAAATCGTTCAGCCTGACAGACATCTGGCATGGGCTGAGCCTCCAAATGCTGCTCTATCTCTTTACGCTGAAGGAGCGGGGGGAGGACTACTTCGGAAAGCCCATCGAGCCTGCCGGGGTGCTCTACCTCCCGGCGAGAGACGTCCTCCTCTCCGGCAGCCGGGAGATGGACGGCAATCAGCGCATGAAAGAGGCAGACAGGGCCCTGCGCCGCTCCGGCCTGCTTTTGAGAGACGAGGAAGTGCTCTGGGCCATGGAGCAGTGGGGGGAGAACGGCCCCCGGTTTCTGCCCCTGCGGGTGGGGCGAAACGGCACCATCTCCGGGGACAGCCTGGCCACCGCCGAACAGTGGGGGAGACTTTCCAAACGATTAGATAAGCTGCTCCGGGAGATGGGACATGAGCTTGCCCAAGGCGACATTGACGCCGACCCCTATTTGAAGGGCGGCGGCCATAGCGCCTGTGATTTCTGTGATTATGCCCAGGCCTGCCACTTTGAGGAGGGCAGAGGCAGCGACCGCCGCCGCTGGCTCTACTCCGTGAAGGGCAAGGCATTTTGGGAGGCAAAGGAGGGAGAGGAATGAGCATCCGACTGACAGAGCAGCAGCAGGCCGCCGTGGATCACCGGGGCGGGGAGCTGCTGGTCTCCGCCGCTGCGGGCTCGGGCAAGACCCGGGTTCTGGTGGAGCGCCTGCTGGACAGAGTGGAGCAGGAGGGGTTGGATGTGGATCAGTTCCTCATCATCACCTTCACAAAAGCCGCCGCCGCCGAGTTGCGGGGCAAGATTTTACAGGGTATCCACCAGCGCCTGGCCGAACAGCCGGAAGACAGGCATCTCCGCCGTCAGCTCAACCTGGTCTACCGTGCGCAGATCTCCACCATCCACGCCCTCTGTACCGCCCTTTTGCGGGAGTTCGGGCATCTGCTGGACTTAGACCCGGACTTCCGGGTGGCGGAGGAGGGAGAGGCTGACCTGCTCCGCCGGGAGACGCTGGAGCAGGTGATGGAACGGCAATATGAGAACATCTCACCCGATGACGATTTTTCCAAACTGGTGGATACCATGTCCGCCGGACGGGACGACAGGAAGCTGAAAACCATTGCGCTGGACATCCACAGCCGCATTCAGGCGCACCCTCATCCCAACGAATGGCTGCGGCAGCAGACCGAGGCATTTGACCTCACGGCGGTCAGAGACGTGGGTCAGACAGTGTGGGGAAACCAGATCATGGGGAGAGCGAGAGCCCTTGCCCAATACTGGTATGACCGGATGCTTCAGGCGCTGAACGCCATGATGGCAGATAAGGAGTTGGAGGCGGCCTATGCCCCCAGCTTCTGTGATACCATGGACAGCATTGAGTCCTTTTTAAACGCTCTGGATCGGGGCTGGGACAGTGCGCAGGCGCTCTGTGAGATTGAATTCCCCCGCCTGAAAACCAGCCGCAAGATACAGGACAAGCGCTTACAGGAGGAGGTGAAGGCCACCAGGGAACAGTGCAAAAAGCGGTTAAAAGGGCTGTCCAATCTCTTCTTTGCATCCAACAAGACCCTTCTGGAGGACATGGCGTCCGTCCGTCCGGCGGTCTCGGCCCTCTTCGGGCTGGTGGAGACGCTGGACGAGGCGTATTCTGCCGCCAAGCGCCGCCGCAGGCTGGTGGACTTTAACGACCTGGAGCATCTGACCTTGAAGGCGCTGGTGGCGGACGATCACCAGCCTACCCCATTGGCGCTCCAACTCCGGGGGCGCTATGCCGAAGTCATGGTGGATGAATATCAGGACACCAACGCCGTCCAGAATGCCATCTTTGACGCTCTGACGGTGGACGGAAAGAACCTTTTTCAGGTGGGAGACGTGAAGCAGTCCATCTACCGCTTCCGGCTGGCCGACCCCACCATTTTCCTGAAAAAATACCACACCTTCCGTTCCTCGGCTCAGGCAAAGGACGGTCAGCCCCGCACCGTGGTGCTCAGCCGCAACTTCCGCTCCAGAGAGAGCGTGCTTTCCGGCGTCAACTTTATTTTTGAGCACATCATGTCCCAACAGTTCGGCGAGATGGACTATACGGAGGATCAGCGGCTCTATCCCGGCTTCCCCTATCCGGAACATCCTGACGACCGGGTGGAGCTGGACTGCATCGACCTTTCCGGACTGGAACGGGACGAGCAGGAGGCGAAAATCCACAAGGATCAGGTGGAGGCGGAATTTGTGGCGAAGCGGGTGGGCGAGCTGCTGGGGCAAGGCTTCCCTGTGACCGACGAAAACGGCTGCCTCCGCCCGGTGCGGCCCTCCGATATTGCCGTTCTCTACCGCTCTCCCAGCGCCGTTATGGGCTATCTCACCGCTGCGCTGGATGCCCGGAACATTCCGTGGCAGACGGAGGGGGCGGACGACTACTTCCACACCACCGAGGTTAGCTGCGTCCTGTCCCTTCTGGAGATCATCGACAACCCCCGGCAGGATATCCCGCTGCTCTCCGTTCTGCGGTCTCCCCTCTACGCCTTTCCCCCTGATCAGTTGGCAACGCTCCGGGGGAACTGCCGGGAGGGAGACCTCTACACCTGCCTGGTGCAGGCAGCGGAGGGGGGAGATGAATCCGCCCGAAAATTTCTGAATGACCTTGCCGCGCTGCGCCTCCGTGCGACGGACATCAGCAGCCACCGGCTGCTGTGGGAGATCTACGACCAGACCGGCCTTCTGGCGCTTTTCGGCGCCATGGAGGGCGGGGCGAGGCGGCGGGCGCATCTGCTGGCGCTTTACGACTGGGTGCGGGATTTCGCTGCCGCCGGGCGGCAAAGCCTTTTTGACCTCGTCAATATGCTTCACCGGCTGGAAGAACAGGGAGGACGCCTGCCCTCCCTGGGGCAGAAGGGCGGCGAGGGCGTCCAGATCATGTCCGTCCACCGCTCCAAGGGACTGGAATTCCCGGTGGTGGTGCTGGCGGGACTCAACCGAGCCATCAACCGCACTGACGAGCGAGCGCCTGTCCTCTTTCACCCCAAGCTGGGCATCGGACCCAAGGGAGTGGACGCCGAGTTGCGGGTGGAATATCCTACCCTTGCCCGGAAAGCGGTTCAGCTCAAAATCGAGGAGGAGAGCAAGGCGGAGGAACTGCGGCTTCTCTACGTCGCTATGACCCGTGCCAGGGAAAAGCTCATTATGACCTTCTCTGTGGAGGATGCGTGGAAAGAACTCTCCGCTCTTCTTCCGGAGTCGGGGCCGAAGCCCGACCCGCAGGCGCTGCAGGAGAAGGACAGCGTGGCCAAGTGGCTATTGCTCCCGGTGCTGGCACGGACAGACGCGGGGAATCTTCGCATGGGCAGTCAAAGCCCCAATCCTATCTCCGCCTCGGACTGGGACATCCGGCTTGTGGCGGGGGAGCGCCCGTCAGCCCGGGAAAAGGCCGAAGAGACGCAGATCGTCGAGGCAAGGGAGGACGAGACGCTGGAAATTGCCCTGCTGGACTGGCGCTATCCGTACCGGGCGCTGGCAGATATGCCCAGCAAGGTGACGGCAACCCAGCTGAAAGGCCGGGCGCTGGATGAGGAGGCGGCGGAGGGTACCAGACGGCCTGTCCCGCTGCCCGACTTTCCCCGGCCTCGGTTCCGGCAGGAGACAGAGGGGCTCACCGCAGCCCAGAAGGGTACCGTACTGCACTCTGTCATGGAACGGATCGACCTCAGGCAAGCGAGCACGGTGGAGGGTGTGCAGGGCGAATTGGAGCGTCTGGTCTCCGGCCGCTGGCTGACCCAAATGGAGGCGGACAGCGTGGAGCCCCGGATGGTGGCGGAGTTCTATGCGTCTCCCTTGGGCAGGGAGGCGATCGCCGCCGCTGACCTGCGTCGGGAGTTTAAATTCTCCCTCTTTGCCCCGGCGAACGAGATTTACCCCGAAGCCCCGGCGGGGGAGAAGGTCATGCTCCAGGGCGTGGTGGACTGCTGCTTTACCGGGACGGATGGCCTCACCGTGGTGGACTTTAAGACGGATCGGCTGTCTCCCTCGGAGATTGCAGAACACAGCCAGCGCTACCGCACACAGCTCGACAGCTATACGTGGGCGGTGGAGCAGATTTTCGGCACAAAGGTCGCCCGGCGGGTGCTGTGGTACTTCCGCCTGGGGCAGGAATTTGAGTTGTAGGAAATTTTTTCAGAAAATCCCCGAAAAAGAGTTGCAATTTTCCGATGGGTGTGCTATGATAACTACTGCTTTCTGGGGAAATGCCCTTTTCCCGCAGTTTAATGTTAGACATCGAAAGAGGTGAACATCATGAAGGCAGGAATTCATCCTGATTACCAGCAGACCACCATCCGCTGCGCTTGTGGTGCGGTCTATCCTACCGGCTCCACCAAGCAGGACATCCGTGTGGAAGTTTGCGCCAAGTGTCACCCCTTTTTCACCGGTAAGCAGAAAATGGTGGACACAGGTGGCCGTGTGAGCCGCTTCAACAAGAAGTTCGGTCTCGGCAAGTAAGCTGCAAGATAACCCGCATCGGAATCCGGTGCGGGTTTTTTGCATAAAATAGGAGAAAGCCATATTTTGGAGGGTTATAAAATGTTGCAGAAAATTGATGTGAATACGCTCAATCCCAACGTCTTTGAGGCCATCGGCAAGCAGTGGATGCTGGTCACGGCAGGCGACAAAACCAAGTGCAACACCATGACGGCCAGCTGGGGCGGTCTCGGCATTATGTGGGGCAATCCCGCGGCCACTGCCTATATCCGCCCTCAGCGGTATACCAAGCAG
>CACYLC010000058.1 GCA_902775105.1 Oscillospiraceae bacterium | reverse complement strand
CCGGCTGCGGATCAAGTCATTGCAGTTGTTAATGAGAATGCGAATGAGCCAGGTTTTGAAAAATTCCGGTCTGCGCAGGGTGTCCAGCCGCTCCCAGCAGGTCAGAACCGTCTCAGACAGCACATCCTCAACGTCCATGTGGCTGGAGAAGTAACCTCTGGCCACCTGATACATGGCCTGCTTGTGGGCGTCCATCAGCTGAATAAAGGCATCCGGGTCGCCCTCACGGGCCTTGCGGATCAGCTCTTTCATATCAGGTGATCATCTCCATTCGGGAAAAGTGGGGAACCGGTTCTCGTTTTCCTGCTGATTAGACGGAGCAGAAGTCTGTCTGATTGCAGGAGGGAATATATTTTCCGATAGGACAGCAAAAAAGCCCGCCACAAGGCGAGCCTTTTTGACATCATGCGGTCAAATCTCCTCATACAGGGCGGAGGCATCCGCCTTGCCCACGTTGTCCGCCACAGTCAGCACCCGTACTTTTACAGTACGCTGTCCGAACTGGAGCTCCAGCTCGTCGCCGGACTTCACGTCGTAGCTGGCTCTGGCGGCCTTGCCGTTGACCAGCACTCTGCCTGCGTCGCAGGCCTCGTTGGCAACAGTGCGCCGCTTGATGAGCCGGGAGACCTTCAGGTATTTATCCAGCCGCATCTTACAGGGCGACAGCGTCCTTGAGCGCCTTGCCGGGCTTGAAAGCGACGGTACGGCTTGCGGGGATCTCCACCGGCTCCAGCGTGCGGGGGTTCCGGGCGGTGCGGGCGGCACGATCCTTGGTCTCGAGAGAGCCGAAGCCCACGATCTGAATCTTGTCGCCGGAAGCCAGAGCTTTGGTCACCACATCCAGAGCGGCGTTGACGGCGGCCTCAGCGTCCTTGCGGGAGAGACCAGTCTGAGCGGCGGTCTGCTGAATCAGTTCTGTCTTGTTCATTGGTTATTCCTCCTGTTGTTTCGCCTTCTGCCAGAGCTGTTCCAGCTCTGCCAGCGGCATGGTTTTCATATCGGTACCGGCGCTGTTTGCACCGTCCTCCACTCGCTGAAAGCGGGTGATAAACTTGTCTGTGGCCCGGTTCAGGGCGTCCTCAGGGTCTACACCCAGAAATCGGGCGGCGTTCACTGCGGCAAAGAGCAGGTCGCCCAGCTCCTCTTCCACATTGGTCTGACGCGCAGCGGCCTCCCGAAGCTCGGCTGTCTCCTCCTCGATCTTCCCAAAAGCGCCAGAGACATCCGGCCAGTCAAAGCCGGCCTTAGCCGCCTTTTTCTGCACCTTTTCCGCCCGCCAGAGTGCCGGAAGAGTCTTGGCGACAGAATGCAGGGTGTCGGTGTAGGTCTCCTGGTGCTTTTCCTGCCGTTTCAGCTCGTCCCAGTTGGCGAGCACTTCCTCCGTGCCGGAGACCTGACGGGTGCCGAACACATGGGGATGCCGGAAGATCAGCTTTTTCACCGCCTGATCCGCCACGTCGTCAATGTTGAAGTTTCCGGCATCCTCCTCAATGGAGGCGTGGAACAGTACCTGCATCATCACGTCACCCAGTTCCTCCCGCAGAAGCTCGGTGTTCTCCGTGTCAATGCCCTCGCAGGCCTCATAGACCTCTTCAATGAAATTGCGGCGGATGGAGTGGTGATCCTGCGCCATATCCCACGGGCAGCCGCCGGGGTGACGGAGAATGGCGATCACCTGACGGAAATCTTCCATATCATACTTGTCTTTCCATGGAAAGTCAACCATAACTATTGTGTGCCTCCCAATCTTATTTGATGCGCAGCAGACGGCCGATTTTGTCTCCTTTGGGCATGAGGGCAAGGTCGTCCTTCGTCAGCGTTTTCAGTCCGACCAGCAGACCAAAATAGACCACTGCAGCTACGCCCATGGCCAAAATCAGAGCGATGGCGTTTCTGGAGATGACCCGATACACCAGACCGTAAACCGCCCACGCAGCGGCACCCATCAGAACAGAAGCGAGCAGCGGCTTTCCGAAGATCCTGAGGTAGCCCGGGCAGCCCGGCACAATGCGGTAGACCAAAAACAGATCAAGGCAGCAGGTGATGCCGTAGCCGATACAGGAGCCGATGGGGGAGCCGAAGATATTGACTTTGGGAATGGCGACGACGAAGAAGTCAAAGATGACCATGACGATGCCGCCGATCAGCATGGTGGCGATGGGCAGATTGAGAATGCCGTGTGCCTGCAAAACGGAGTTGCAGACCAGCATAATACAGACAAAAATGCTGGCAGCACCCAGGAGAGAGAGGATCGGCCCTGCAATGTTGGCGTACAGCCGGGGAAAGAGCAGCATGACGATGGGTTTACCCAGTACAATCATGCCAACACCGGAGGGAAGTGCAATGATAGAGGCCGTCTTGAGGGCAGAACCTACGATCTGGGCTGCATGTCTGCGCCTGCGTTGCTGGAAGGCAACGGTGACGGCCGGGATGACAGAGGCGGTGATGGCCACCATGAGAGAGGCCGGGATCTGGTAGACGGTCTGAACGCCGCTGTACTGATAAAAGAGATCCCGGGCGTCATCCAGACTCATGCCCAATGCGTTTTGCAGCTGTCCCTGTACCAGAGAGGTATCTACCGCCGTGATTATGGAGGTGGCGGAGGAGGTCAGGGTGATCGGGATCGCCAGAGAGAGGCAGACCGCCAGAATCTTTTTCGTACTCCAGATTTTGTCATGTCCCGCAGGCGGCTCCTGCTGACGGGTGCGGTAAAAGTCCCAGAACATGTACAGCAGTGCCGCTAATTCCGATACCGTGACGCCTACAATGGCGCCGGCGGCGGCAGTGGATTCGTCTTTGCCGATGTGTACCAGAAACATGGCCAGCGACAGACCGACGATCAGCTTGAACAGCGCCTCAATGATTTGGCTCACAGAGGAAGGGGTCATGTTTGAATGCCCCTGTGCATAGCCCCGGAAGGCGGCCAGTCCCGACACAAAAAACACGGAGGGCGCCAGCACCCGCATGGAGATGGCGGACTTCGGATTGTTCATCAGCCCGGCAAAAGCGTCGGCGCCGAAAAACATGGCGAGAGAACAGACTGCGCCAAAGGCGAGGAAGAACAGGGCGGAAACCCGGAAAATCTTGTGCACCTGATTCCGCCGTCCCTCGGCGTTGGCCTGAGAGATCATCTTGCTCATGGCCACGGGAATGCCCGCTGTGGAGATCATGAGCAGGATGTTGAAAATGTTGAATGCGTTGGTAAAATCGGCGTAGCCTTTGCCCAGAATATTGATGAGCGGCATCTTATACACGGCGCTGATGATCTTGACCAGTACGATGCCGACGGCCAGAATAGCGGCTCCGCCGAAGAAGGTATTCTGCTTTTGGGTTTTTGACATGGCCTTGACTCCTTGCCTGAAAATCGCTTTAAGAAATTCTATCCACGTCCGCCGGAAAAAAGACGGGCTGTACTCACATTTGAGCGAGGCAATTCCGCACCAGCAGGGAGAACTGACGGCTGGCCTTTGCAGCGGCGTCCAGAACATCCTCCTCGCTGAGGGGCTGGGACAGAATGCCGGCGGCCATATTGGTCAGCAGGGACAGGCCCAGCACCTTCATGCCGCAGTGACGGGCGGCAATGGCTTCGGGGACGGTAGACATACCCACGGCGTCAGCGCCCAGAATACGGGCGGCACGGATCTCCGCGGGGGTCTCGTACTGCGGGCCGGGGAAGAACATATAGATGCCTTCTTTCAGGGGGATGTCCAGCGACTGAGCGGCATTCCTGGCGAGGACCTGATACTCCGGTGTGTAGATCGTGGAAGCGTCAGGGAACCGAGGGCCGAATGCAGGAAGATTCTCGCCCCGGAGAGGAGACTCCAGACAGAGCTTGATGTGGTCAGTGATGAGCATCAGACTCCCTGCCGACCACTCCCTGTTGACGCAGCCTGCGGCGTTGGTGACGATCAGCTTTTCTGCCCCCAGAAGCCGCAGCACCCGGACAGCGTAGGTGACCTCCTGCAGAGAGTAGCCTTCATAAAAGTGCATTCTCCCCTGCATAACGGCTACATCCTTGCCCTCTAATCTGCCAAAGACCAACTGTCCCTTGTGGCCGGGAGCGGTGGAGGGCTTGAAGTGGGGGATGTCCCCGTAGGGAACGGAGACCGGGTGCTCCAACTCATCCGCCAGAAAGCCCAGACCGGAGCCGAGGATCATCAGCGCCTCGGGCTGAAAGCCGCTGAGTCGGGAGCGCAGACAATCGGCGCTCTCCCAATACTGGTTCATCGAAAAAGACATACCCGCACCTCCTGAGGTTCATGTGTGGAACATTTTACACCTCATAGCGCCGAAATGCAACCAAAAGCAGGTAAAAACTGGGAAAATAGCAGCCCGAACGGTGAGGTCGGGCTGCTAAACGGTTATTTTTGTGCATAATGGGCAAGAAACTGCCGTGTCCGCTCCTCTCGGGGATGCTCGATGACCTGAAGCGGGTCGCCCTGCTCGACGATATAGCCGTTGTCCATAAAGATGACCTGACTGGCAACATCCCTTGCAAAGGCCATTTCGTGGGTGACAATGATCATGGTGGTCTTTTTTTCGGCAAGCTCCCGGATGACTTTCAGCACCTCACCGGTCAACTCCGGATCCAGGGCAGAGGTGGGTTCGTCAAAGCAGAGAATGTCCGGCTCCAGTGCCAGCGCTCTTGCAATGGCCACGCGCTGCTGCTGTCCGCCGGAGAGCTGGTGGGGATAGTTCGTCATCCGATCTCCCAAGCCCATCTGAATGAGCAGCTGACGTGCCTGATGCTCGATCTCGTTGAGCATCTCCCGCTTCCTGCGCTTGTAGTCCGGCTGCTCTCTGGCCAGAAGCTCCTTGGCCAGCATGACATTTTGCAGCGCCGTGTACTGGGGAAACAGATTAAAGGACTGGAAAACCAGACCGAAGTGAAGCCGTTTCTTCCGGATCTCTGCGTCGGACTGGGCGGACTGCGTTGCAGCGTCGAACAGAGCCTCGCCCTTTACCACGATGCTGCCGCCGTCAGGCCGTTCCAGAAAGTTCAGGCATCGGAGCAGCGTCGTCTTGCCGCTGCCGGAGGAGCCGATGATGGAGACCACATCTCCCTGCTCCAGAGAGAAGCTGATGTCCTTTAATACCTTTGTGTCTCCAAAGTGTTTTTCGATGTGGTTGACCTCTAAAATTGCCATGTAACTCCCCTCCTTACCGGAAATAGTCCAGCCTGCGCTCCAGCCGTCCCAGCAGGACGGTGAGTACGCCGTTGCAGATCAGATAGTAAATCGCCGTGAAGAACAGGGGCCAGATGGCGCCGGAGATACCCTGAGAGCCCTTCATAAAGGCCTGCCCCGCCCAGATGATCTCCTGCAGAGCAATGATGCGGGCCAGCGATGTGTCCTTGACCAGCGTGATGATCTCGTTGGACATGGGGGGCACGATACGCTTGATCATCTGAAGCAGAGTGACTTTGAAAAAGATCTGACGTCTGGTCATACCCAGCACCAGTCCCGCCTCGTTCTGCCCGTTGGGAACGCCCTGAATACCGCCCCGGTAAATTTCCGAAAAATAGCAGGCATAGTTGATGATGAAGGAGATGGCTGAGGCCAGAAAACGCCCCGTCTCGCCGCTGCCCCAGATGTTGTTGTTCAGCACCAGACCGGGAAAGTAGTAGATGATGAGCAGCTGGATCATCAGCGGCGTGCCTCGAATGATCCAGACAAAGGTACGGCTCAGGGCGGAGAGAGGCTTAAAACGGGACATGGAGCCAAAGGCAATGACCAGTCCCAGGGGGATCGCTCCGATGAGGGTGACGAAAAACAGCTTCAGCGTCTGCAAGAAGCCGATATTCAGCGAGTGGATGACGATGGGGAGTTGCTGTTGAAACAGTTCCATAGGATACCCTGCTTTCTCTCTGTTCTATGGAAAGACCAAATAGAGGGCGGTCTCCCGTCCTCTATTTGGATGAATGGATGCGAAATTACTGGGGAATGACGGAGCCGGCCAGACCGTAAGTCTCTGCCAGAGCGTCCAGACTGCCGTCGGCATACTGGGCGGCAAAGAAGTCGTTCAGAGCGGCGGTCAGGTCGGAATCCTTGCGGAAGGCGACGCCGTACTGCTCCTCATTGAGGGTGATGGTGTAGGTCAGGTTGTCATAGCTGGTGCCCTCGCCCACCATGGCGTAGGCCATCAGAAGGTCGATGACGGCGGCATCGGAGGTGCCGGCGGCAACCTCCATCAGGGCGTCAGCCTGAGCGGTGACGGGGGTTGTGGCATAGCCCAGCTCGCTGACAGCCTCCTCGCCGGCGCTGCCGGATTCCACGGCGAAGGTCAGATCTGCCATGCTCTCGATGTCAGCGTACTCCTCGGCCTTGTCAGCGGGGAGCACCACTACCTGAGCGTTTCTCATATAGGGGTTGGAGCAGCTTGCGGCGCTGGTGACCTCGTCGGTGAGAGTCATGCCGTTCCAGATGCAGTCGATGCTGCCGCCGTCCAGCTCCAGGATCTTGTTGTCCCAGTTGATCTCGGCAAATTCTACGCTCACGCCCAGGCTCTCGGCAAAGGCGGTGGCGAGGTCGGCATCAAAGCCGATCCAATTGCCGTTCTCGTCCTTGTAATCCATAGGCTCGAAGTCGGTGATACCGACCACCAGCGTACCCTTGCTCTGCACGTTCTGCAGGTCGGTTGCGGCGGAAGCGGGGGCCTCCTGCGCATCGGCAGATTTGCTGCCGCCGCAGGATGCCAGAGACAGGCACATGACCAGTGCCAGCAGCAATGCAGTTACTTTCTTCATTTCTATTTCCTCCATTTTTCTCTTCAAATTGATAAGGGATCGGAGCAGTTGCTCTGATGTGTTCACATATTAGCGCATTAACAAACTAAAGTAAATAGGCAAAAACAACAGACTTTTCCCACTGACGGAGGTCAGAGACGGCAATTTGCCCGCAGATGCAGAAAATTCGGGCAAAGGCGCCTCTCAACCTTCCTGCCCGGCGTTTTCTTTCTCCAGTAGCTCCTCCACCAACCGGACGCACTCAAAGCACATCCCGTCGCAGTGTGGCTTGCGGTCGGAATGGCCTGCACTGTGCCACTTTTTCAGCAGGTCACGGCAGTCGAGCATATTCTCATGGTTGGCCTTGACCTTGTTCAACAGTGCGGCGGCGTTTTTGGAGTCGGCCTCCGCCAGCCCCAGCGCCATCAATGCGCCTGTGATTGCCCCGCAGACCTCCCCCTGCAGCATTCCCGCCCGAAAGTGGGCGCTGAGATGGTAGGCGGTCTCGGTGTCCATGCCCATGGCCTCGGCAAAGGGGATAAAGACGGCCTGAGAACAGCCGTAGTGCCTTGTGGTGTCCGCCCGCAGCTCTTCGCAGCGTTTCAGATAGTTGCCCATGGTGGTTTCCTCCTAATTAAATGTATCTCTGTGTTCTTCAAATAATTGCTCGATCTTTTCCCGCAGCCGTCGGTGTTCCGGCTGTTTCAGGTCGGGATCGAAGGCAAGCAGCGCCTGAGCGGCGTCTCTCGCCTGGTAGAGCACCCTTGTGTCCGTGGCGAGATCGGCCACCTTCAAAGGGGGCAGACCGTGCTGCCGGGAGCCGAAGAAGTCGCCGGGGCCTCGGAGCTTTAAGTCCTCCTCTGCAATTTTGAAGCCATCGTTGGTGGAGCACAGGGCTTTCAGCCGCTGCAATGTCTCGCCGCTCCGATTGGAGGAGAGCAGGACGCAGTAAGACTGGCTGGAGCCGCGTCCCACCCGGCCCCGGAGCTGGTGAAGCTGGGAGAGACCGAAGCGCTCTGCGTTTTCAATGACCATCAGCGTGGCATTGGGGACATCTACACCCACTTCAATGACGGTGGTGGCCACCAGAATGTCCAAGTCTCCCCTGGAAAAGGCAGTCATGGCGGCCTCCTTCTCCTTCGCCTTTAGCTTGCCGTGTACCAGTCCTACCCGTAGATCAGGAAAAACATTGGTGCGCAGCGTCTCGGAATAGGCGGTGACGGCCTTTAAGTCCATATAGCCGGGAGCGGCGTCCTCCGACTCCTCCACAGCGGGGCAGACAATGTAGACCTGATGTCCCTCCTGTACCTGTTTGCGGATAAAGCCGTACATCTGCCGGCGCTTGCTCTCGCCCACCAGCACCGTCTGGATCTCCTGCCGTCCGGGGGGACGCTCGTCGATGACGGAGACCTCCAGATCGCCGTAGACGATGAGGGCCAGCGTCCGGGGAATGGGGGTGGCGGACATGACCAGCACATGAGGTCGCTTGGCATCGGTTCCCTTGGCAGCCAGTGCCGCCCGCTGCCCCACGCCGAAACGGTGCTGTTCGTCGGTGATGACCAGCCCGAGCTTTTGGAAGGTGACCCCTTCGGAGAGCAGAGCATGGGTACCGACGATGAGGTCGTATTCTCCCGCCTCCAGCCCGGCGTAGACCTCCCGTTTCACTTTGACTTTCATGGAGCCGGTGAGCAGCCCCACCCGTTGACCGCTCTTGGCAAGAAGGGGCTTCAGGGTGCGGTAGTGCTGCTCGGCCAAAAGCTCAGTGGGCGCCATCAGAGCGGACTGATAGCCGTTTTTCGCCATCAGCCAGGCGCAGGCCGCCCCTGCCACCGTTTTGCCGCTGCCCACGTCGCCTTGGATCAGCCGGTTCATGGCGCTGCCGGAGCTTAAATCGGCAAAGCACTCCTGAACCGTGCGCTGCTGGGCGTTTGTCAGCGTAAACGGGAGGGTTGCGTAGTAATCCTCCGGGTCATAATAAGAGCAGGGGAGTCCCGCCTGCCGCTGTCCGCTGCCCTTGAGCAGAGCGAGACCCATGGAGAGGTAGAACAGCTCTTCAAAAATGAGCCGCCTGCGGGCGACCTCCAATTCCTCCCAGGAGGGCGGAAAGTGGACGGTTTGGACGGCATAGCCGGCGTGGGAGAGCTGATACTGCCGCTGGATTTCTGCAGGGAGCGGATCCTCCAGCTGCTGGGCACAGTCCTCCAGAACCCGCAGGACAGCCCCTGCCAGCAGATTGTTGGAGATACCCGCCGTCAGGGGGTAGACCGGCATAATGCGCTGAGTGAACCGCTGCCGCTCCTCGGATTCAAAGACGGGGTTGGTCATGGCAAAGCGGCTGCCCTTGCGCTCCACGGTGCCAAAAAAAAGATAGACCTGCCCCACAGTCAGCGCCGTGCGGACGTAGCTCTGATTAAAAAAGGTGATCTCCATGGCGCTCTCGTCGTCCACCACATTGACCTTGACCAGCTCCAGACCCTTGCGGATGTAGCTGGAGCGGGGAGAGGTTGCCACCATGGCCTTGACACAGACCGGATGATCGGCCGGAGCTTCCCGAATGGAGGCGCGCTCTCGCCGATCCTCGTAGTTTCGGGGATACCACAGCAGCAGATCCTGAGCTGTGGCAATGCCCAGCTTCTCCAGACGCTTTGCCCGGGCCGGGCCGATGCCGGGGAGGGACTGAACCGGATCGGTGAGCTGTATAGACATGAAGTACGCCTCCTCTCGTCGGTTTTCCATAGTATAGCACATCTTTTCGGGAAAGAAAAACAGAAAATGGGTCGGAACAGAGGGGACAATCCTGCTTGGCGGGAGGGCTGGATTTGAAAATATTGCAAGATTGCACCCCCATTTTTTGCTGTTAAATGGGCAAAATGATCAAATTGCAAAAATTCCATCGAAATTCTGGAAAAGTAAAATAGAATTCGGCATGAATTACTTTTCCAAAAGTTTTCTGATGAGGGGTATGAATATGGCTACTACTTACAATACTGCTGAGCTTCGGCGTCAAAACCGCAACCGTGTCTTTCGTTATATCTATTCTTCCGGCAGACCTGTCACCAAGCAGGACATCGCTCAGGCGCTGACGTTGAGCCTGCCCACCGTGGGACAGAATCTGAAGGAGCTGCAGGAGGCGGAGCTGCTGGAATTTCAGGGCACCTTTGACTCCACCGGCGGGCGCAAGCCCCGGGCCATCGGCGTTGCCAGCAATGCCCGGTTTTCCATCGGCGTCTATCTGGGCCACCAGCGCATTCATTTGGCCTGCATCAACATTCGGGCGGAGCTGATTTGCAGCCAGCGCATTGCCCGCCCTCTGGCAAATGACGAGGAGTACGCAGACTTTTTGGGCAAGGCCATTGACAGCTTTATCGCCACCAACGGCATTGATACCGAGCGGCTGCTGGGCGTGGGTATTGCCATCTGCGGTGTGCCCGAGGGCAATGACGGCGTGGCGACGCTCTCTCCGGTGCAGCCGGTGACGGAGCTGGATCTGGGTCGGATCGCAAGTAAGATCCCCTATCCCGTCCACTTTGAGAATGACGCCAATGCCGGCGGCCTTGCTACCTGGTGGGCAAACCCCGAGAAAAAGAATATGGTATTCCTCTTCCTCCATCGGGGCATCGGCGGCGCCATGCGCATCGGCGGGGAATCCTATCTGGGCACTACCGGCCACGGCGGCGAATTCGGCCATATGTGCCTTGTCCCCGGCGGCGATGCCTGCGGCTGCGGCCAGAAGGGCTGTTTTGAGGCATATTGTTCCGTCAACCGCCTGAGTGAGGATCTTGGCATCACCATTGACCAGTTCTTTGACGGCCTGCGGAAGGGGAACGAGGAGTATCAGGCCATCTGGGATCGCTATCTGGGCCATTTGGCCATCGCCATCAATAATATCCACATGGTGCTGGACTGCCAGGTCATCCTCGGCGGCGTCCTCTCCGGCTATATCGGCCCCTATCTGTATGAGCTGCGGGACCGCATCTCCCAAATTGCTACCTTTGAGACCGACGGCAGCTTCTGCACCATCTCCAGCTACGGCTATTGGTCCACCTGCATCGGTGCTGCACTCACCTTTGTCTCCAACTTCATGCAGGAAATTTGACGAAAAATTGACAAAATTACGTTGAATATTTGTTAATAGTCATTTTTTTGCAAACCCCGACGCAAACCACTTGCGTCGGGGTTTTGATGCGTGTATAATGTATTCGGGTAATATTGAAATGTTTCCCGAGCGATGCAAGGAGCGTGAAGTGAATGACTGCAGCTGAGAAGAGACAACTGGCAATCACCGCCTGCAAGGTGCGTATGGGTGTCATTACCTCTACTCACAGCGCAAAGGCGGGCCATCCTGGTGGGAGCCTGTCTGCTGCTGAACTGTTTACCTATCTCTATTTCAAAGAACTGAATGTAGATCCCGCCAATCCCAAGTGGGAGAATCGGGATCGTTTTGTGCTGTCCAAGGGACATACGGCCCCTGGCCTCTATGCCGCTCTGGCGCTTCGGGGCTTCTTCCCGGTGGAGGATCTGGTCACGCTGCGCCATATTGACAGCTATCTGCAGGGGCACCCCAATATGGACACTGTCCCCGGTGTGGATATGTCAACCGGCTCTCTGGGACAGGGCATCTCTACCGCCGCCGGCATGGCCAAGGGAGGCAAGCTCCTGGGTAAGGACTTCCGGGTCTATACCCTGCTGGGTGACGGCGAGATCCAGGAGGGTCAGGTCTGGGAGGCGCTGATGTTTGGCGCCCACTATGCGCTGGACAACCTCTGTGTCATCATTGACAACAACAACCTGCAGATCGACGGAAAGGTCTCTGACGTCATGAGCCCCTATCCCATCGTGGACAAGCTGGAGGCCTTCGGATATCACACCATTGCCGTGGACGGCCACAGCTTTGAGGAGCTGGAGGCGGCCTTTGACAGCGCCAGAGCCACCAAGGGCAAGCCCACCGCTATCGTCATGCAGACCACCAAGGGTAAGGGCGTGAGCTACATGGAGAACAATGCCGGCTGGCATGGCAAGGCTCCCAACGATGAAGAGTGCAGGATCGCGCTGGACGAGCTGAAGGCTCAGCTGGCAGAACTGGAGGCGCAGTGATATGGCAGAAGTAAAGAAAGCCGCCGCCCGTGAGGGCTATGGCAATGCGCTGAAGAAACTGGGCGAGGAACATTCCAACGTCGTGGTTCTGGACGCCGACCTGGCCGGCTCCACCAAGACCGCCGTCTTTGGCAAGGCGTTTCCCGACCGCCACTTTAACTGCGGCATTGCCGAGGCCAATATGGTCTGCGTTGCCGCCGGATTGGCGTCGCTGGGTCTGGTGGCCTATGTGTCCTCCTTTGCCATGTTTGCCGCCGGACGTGCCTTTGAGCAGATCCGCAACAGCGTGGGCTATACCCATCTCAACGTCAAAATCTGTGCCTCTCACGGCGGCATTACCGTAGGTGAGGACGGCGCTTCTCATCAGTGCTGTGAGGATTTTGCCCTGATGCGGGCCATCCCCGGTATGGTGGTGCTCTGCCCTGCGGACAGTGTAGAGGCTGAGGCCTGCGTCAGAGCGGCCTACGAGCATGAAGGGCCTGTCTATGTCCGCTTCGGCCGGTCGGCCACCCCCGTCATCCACGAGGAGGGCTACGAACTGACCATCGGCAAGGGCGAGGTGCTGGCGGACGGCACGGATGTGGCCATTATCGCCACCGGCATTATGGTGCCCGAGGCAGTAGGCGCTGCAAAGCTGCTCTCTGAACAGGGCATCTCCGCGCGGGTTATTAACATGTGCAGCATCAAGCCTCTGGATGAAGAACTGGTGCTGAAGGCAGCGAAGGACTGCGGTAAAATCGTTACCGTGGAGGAACACTCCGTCATCGGCGGTTTGGGCGAGGCAGTTTGCAGTCTGCTCTGTGAGCACGATCCTGTCCCTGTCAAGCGAATTGGAATCAATGATGAATACGGACACTCCGGCCCTGCTGACGCACTGCTGGAGGAGTACGGCCTGACGGCGAAGCATATTGCGGAAAACACCGCAGCCTTTGTCGAAAAATAAGAAGAAAGCCGACAGCTGGGATGCGCCGTGTCCCGGCTGTCGTTTTATAAAGGAGGCCGTTTGCCATGCCGGTTGCCAGTGAATTTTTCGGATATACCAGAGACGGTCAGGCCGTTTTGCGCTACACGCTGACCAACGCAAACGGCATGGAGGTGCGGATCCTCTCCTACGGCGCAGCCCTCCAGTCCGTCCTCGTGCCGGATCGGGCGGGGCAGCCGGTGGATGTCCTCCTGGGTTACGATACCCTGCGGGAGTATGAGCTGCGGGACGGCTTTTTTGGCGCACTGGTGGGGAGAGTGGCAAACCGCCTCCGCAGGGCACAGTTTCAGATCGACGGAGTCACCTACCGACTCTGGCCCAACGAGGGGCAGAATCACCTTCACGGCAGCTTCAGCTTCCGGGTGTTTGACGGTGTGATGGGGGAGAACTCCCTCACCTTCTCCTTCCTCAGCCCGGACGGGGAGGAGGGCTTTCCCGGAAACCTGCATGTCACCTACCGCTACGACCTCACCAACGACAACCGCCTGACACTGGACTATGCCGCCACAACAGACAGGGCGACGATCCTCAATCTGACCAATCACGCCTATTGGAACCTCGCCGGCCATGGTTCCGGGGATGCGCTGGACACGGTTTTGCGGATGAATGCCTCCTATTACACCGAGGCAGACGCTGAGAACCTTTTGACTGGCAATGTCTTTCCGGTGGAGGGCACCCCTTTTGACTTCCGTACCCCCAAACCCCTTGGACAGGACATCGGTGCAGACCACCCCATGCTGCGGTATGCCCTGGGCTATGACCTGAATATGGTGACAGACGAGCCGTCTATGGAGCGGCCTGCTGCGACAGCTTACAGCCCAAAGACCGGCATTGTCATGGACTACTACACCACCCAGCCGGGCACCCAGCTCTACTCCGGAAATTACATCTCCGTCCAGCCGCCCCGAAAAGGGAAGGGCGGTGTGATCTACGAAAACCGCCACGGTTTCTGTCTGGAGAGCCAGCATTGCCCCTGTGCCACCGATTTCCCCCAATTTCATACAACCGTGCTCCGCCCCGGTGAGATATACCACCAGAGTGCTGCCTATCAGTTTAGCGTGAAAAAAGAATGAAAACACCGGACTTCCACTGAAAACGGAAAGTCCGGTGTCAATTTTACAGGTGGAGGATCTCTGCCCCCAGCTGCTCTGCCTCCTCCGGGTGGTGCGTAGCCATGAGGAGGAGTCGCCCTCCCTGATGAGAGCGCACAAAGTCAATGGTCCGGCTCCGGCTCTCTTCGTCTAAGCCGGTGAACGGCTCATCCAACAGCAGGACGTCGGAGTCTGCCAGCAGCGCTCGGGCGATCGCCACCCGCCGCTTCATGCCGCCGGAGAGCGCTGAGACAGGCTGGTACAGGCAGCTTTCGGGGAGCAGCTCTGTCAGATACGCATGAATGTCCCCTCGATTCGGTCGAGTCTGTACCAGCGCAGTATTGGTAATCGGCGAAAGATGGTCGCAGAGGCGATCCTCCTGAAAGACCATGGAAATGCGGGCAGTATCAAATCCGATGAGCCGTCCGCCGTCCGGAACTTCCAGACCGGAAAACAGTCGGAACAGGGTGGTCTTTCCACCACCGGAAGGCGACATAATACAATATCGGTTTCCCGATGGAAAGGAGAGGGTCAGGTTTTCCAATACCCTGTGTGCTCCGTAGGACTTGGAGAGCCGTTCACATCCGTAGATCATCAGTTCCCTCCATTCTGCGGGCTGCCCGGTGGAGCAGAGCCAGAAAGACCGTCTCAAAGAGCGTACTCGCCAGCAAAATGACAAATGTCCATGCAAACAGATGGTCGATTTCCAGATAGATCTTGGCAAAATAGAGCTGCTGGCCGATGGAGTGGAGGGGTGTGCCGATGACCTCCGCCGCCACGCCGGATTTCCAGCTCATGCCCAGCGCCAGCTGACAGGCACTGATGAGAGAGGGCAGCAGAGCAGGAAGGTAGACATAACGCAGCTTTCTCCAGCCGCTCAGGCGAAAGACCTGTGCCATCTCCAGCAGTGTTCCTTCCGCCCGTCCCAGCCCCTCCAGTGTGTTCAGGTAGAGAATGGGAAAGGCAACCAGAAAGACAATGACAAAGGTGAGGTTTTTCGATCCCACCCAGACCAGCAGCAGCACCACAAAGCAGGCCACCGGCACGGACTTCATGGCGGAGACGGCGGGAGCCAAAATGTCCCGGGCGATGGGGAACCGGTGCGCCAGCGCCCCGAAAGCGATACCGAGGGCGAAGGCCAGCAGAAACCCTCCCGCAATGCGAAGCATGGTAAAGGACACCGTCTGCCAGAATTCTGCTGTGACCATCATCTGTGTCAGCGCCTTGAGAGACTCCAGCGGCCCGGCCAGAAGGACGCTCTGATGGACGATAAGACTGACCATCTGCCACAGCGCCAGCCAGCCACCGGCAATGGCGGCCTTTTTCGCAGCGGGCTTAGCCAAGGTAGTAGAAGTCGTCTCCCGGCAGCTTGCCGCCTACGGAGGAGGGCTCCAGCTCGTACAGTGCCTCCAGGTAGGCGGAGACCATGGCCTTCATGTCCGCTCCGGCGATATAGGTGACGTTACAGGCGGGGATGGCCTTTTCTGCAATGGTGGCCTTCTCCATAATGCCGTAGTCCTCGGTGAGCTGGGCGACGGCGGCCAGATCGGCATCCACATAGGCGACGCTCTCAGCGTGTTCGGCGAGGAAGGTGTCTACGGCGTCAGGATGCTCGTTCAGGAAATCGGTGCGCACTACGGTGACGCCGGTGAGCAGGTCGGTCTCACTGACCTTGCCCCACTCCTCAGTGAGATCCAGTACTACGGAGTAGCCCTCCAGCTTGGAAACGGCGGAGGTGACGGCGGGCTGGGGCAGCAGACCGATGCCCTCCGGATCGGCGGTCAGGGCGGCGATGACCTCGGCGCCCTCGGACTTGTACTCCACCGTGACGTCGTCAAGGCTCATGTCGTGTTTAGAGAGCAGATACTGCAGCACATAGTCAGGCGAGGTGCCCTGACCGGGGAGGTAGATGGTCCTGCCGGCCAGGTCCTCAATAGAGGCAATAGAGTCGTCGGCGCTGATGATGTAGAGTACGCCCAGGGTGTTCACGTCGATACAGGTGACGCCGCCCTCAGTCTTGCTGTACCAGATGGAGGCTGCGTTGGCGGGGATGAGGGCAATGTCCAGATCTTCGGCCACGATGCCTGCCAGCAGAGCGGAGGCGTCGGCCTCCAGCGTAAACTCGTAGCTGCCTGCTGAGGTTCCGGCTTCGCTGTTAGAACGCAGACCCGCCAGACCGATCGAGGTGGGCCCCTTCAGTGAGCCAATGCGGACAGTGACTTCGTCAGCGGCAGCCTCCGGATCCTCGGCAGGCACTTCGAGTTCCTCCACAGGCGCTTCCGGCGCTTCGGAAGCGGTCTCCTCCTCGGGAGCGGAAGTCTCCTCCTCGGGAGCGGAAGTCTCCTCTTGGGCGGCGGGAGCAGAGTCGTCAGCGGCAGACTGAGCGTTGTCGGATGCACCGCAAGCGGTGATGGCCAGCGTCATTGCAAGCGCCAGCAGCAGAGAGAGCAGTTTCTTCATGGGTTATTTCTCCTTTGCATGTTTTGACCGAAAAAATCCGCACCTGAGATGGGTGCGGACAGACTGGTTCCATATGGATGGGAGCCGCCGTCTTTCCCCTCAGTGGATTCTTCGGTGTCAGAGTAGGTTCATGCATATCTTACCATCCTTATCTCTGTTCTGCAAGCCCATTTTTACGCCAATGGGGAGGAGGATGTAGGTTTGTCCAAGGTGTGTTATACATTGGAAAAGCAAGATGTACCTGAAGCCGGTTGAGCGGGCGCATAGAGAAATGATTGATTTGCGCTGCCAGACGGCGAGCTGGTTCCGAAAGTCCTTAAAAGAGAAAAATTTGTGAGAAGCATAGAAGTACTCATTATCTTTCCCGTGACTACGCTCGACTTTGTCGTTGTGCCTCGGATTCACAGTAGGTGGTTACAAAAAATAGGTTCTATAATAAATGTTGGGGTCGGGTGTACAGACACCCGGCCCTGTTTTTGAAAAAAGAGTAGAGCATAAAGAAGAGATCCTTTAGAATAGAAGTACCGCTACAACACACGAAAGGAGAGATCTCTTTATGCTCAACCATGATTTTACCGCAAAGCTGTTTGATTTGGAAGAGGTTATTATCACAAATGTGGAGAATGTATGTGTCAACCAATCGTTGGCAGAAATAAAACCTATGCCATCAGGGAATTCGATTACAGCTTCAACTCACCGAAAGGAAGGCTCCTGAGCACAAA
>CACYLC010000057.1 GCA_902775105.1 Oscillospiraceae bacterium | reverse complement strand
GGAAAAAGCTTTCTGAGGGGTAAGTGTTTTCTGTTTCATAATGATGCTCCTTCTTGGTCAGATCGTAATATTGATGCCGTCGCCCTTTTGCTTTGCCGCCGCAATCAGATACCCGGCCTGCATGGCCGCCCAGATGATGCCCACAAAGAGAATGGTCGCCCAGTTTAGCAGACCTGTCATAGCGCCTAGAATGCCGACAAGCCACAGGGCAAGACAGGTGTAGTATCCCACCCGATAGGCGGTATAGCCCGCCCGATAGATGTGCAGCTTTTCCGCCTCGTCACAGCTTTTCAGCCACACCTTGTTAAAGTTCATCTGATAGACAGAGCCCCGCTTCTCCGGATTGTGTTCTTTATAGAAGTTCACCACCAGCCGCTGGAAGATGACCACCAGCGCCGACTCAACAACCAGGCCGAGGACTGCGCCAAAGGTAATTGCCGTGGAGAGGATGATATCATCCTCTCCCCACCAAATAGGCCGGAAGCCGGAGACCGCCACGCCCATCAGGGTCATGACCACACAGAGGGACAGGGAGGTGACGGCCAGAATCACGCTGAGCCGCCGATCCAGCTTCTCCCAGACCGCCTCATCCTCCAGATTGCCGGTTTTTGCCAGCTTTTTGCAGCGCCCCCACAGAATCGGCAGGGCGATCAGGTTGCCCAGCACCACCACAGCCAGCAGCACTGCGGACACGACAGGAACGGCCACCTCGGCTACCCACGCAAGCCCCTCGCCCCCTTCGCTCAGCCAATCGGCCAGCCGGCCCACGCCGCCGCCGAGGAAACCGCCGCCAATGCCGGACGCAAGGAGAATCAGGCCGAACTTCCAGCCCCACTTTTTATCTTCCCTGCGGATCTCTTCTTTTCTCTCGCTCATAGTGCTTCCTCCTCATACCGAAAAATATCTTCTACCGTCACGCCGCAGACCTTTGCGATCTTCAGCGCCAGCGTCACCGACGGGGAATAGTCTCCCCGCTCGATCAGACTCACCGTCTGCCGGGACGCCCCCACCAGCTTTCCCAATTCCTGCTGGTTGATGCCGAGCCTTGCCCGGTGCTCCTTCAAGCGATTATACAGCGGCACATAATCCCCTCCTGACATTTCAAATGATATTTTGCATTTTGACAATTTTCCAAGTCAACATGACAACAATCCTTGTCACACCCACAGCATACCATTGACAAAGATCGTTGTCAACCCCTCTTTGGAAATTTTTTTGGTTTTTCGTCTCTGGGGTGATTTTTATATTTTTTTAACTTGTCACCGGGGCGTCTGGCTCGTATAATCGTGCTATGATTTGACCGATCGGGAAAGGAGGAGATCGACATGGCCGAGACCGGACGAGTGAGCGCCCGCAAGGTGCTGCTGATTCTCTTTCGCATTCTGTTTACCGTATTTGCCCTCTATACCGTCTACTTGATTTTCCGCAACTCGCTGGAAGCAGGAGCAGCCTCCTCTTTGCGAAGCGGCCGGTTTACGGAGACGCTGAACCACATGCTCACCTCTCTGGGCTTCAAGCCCCTGACCACGGCGGTGGTACGCAAGCTGGCTCACTTCGGAGAATTCACGGTACTGGGCTTTTGGTTCACCCTCTGTCTCCGGGTCTATACCAGGCACTACATCCGCCACATCAGCTGGCCGCTGCTGCTGGGACTGCTGATCGCCGACGCAGACGAGCTGATCCAGCTTCATGTGGCAGGACGGTCGTCCAGCGTCCGGGACGTCTGGATCGACTTCGGCGGCGTCTGCACCGGGGTGGGCTGCACCCTCGTCCTGCTGCTGTTTTTTGGGGCGATCTGGTATCTGCTCGGCTTTGGCAGCCACAAAAAGATGGAGTAGGCTTAAGAATTTTTTTAACATTTTTTAAGTCTCATCCCTTTGTCGAACGCTGTCGGGGCTGATATACTTTTGTATCATTACAGAGAGAAGGATTTCCCATGCCAACTCCCACCCGCACCCGCCGCCGCAGACGTTCCTTTTTGCTGCCGTTGGTGCTGCTTCTGCTGCTCTCTTTTGTCGCAGGATTTTTCGCCGGACGCCTTACGCCGGGCGGAACAGCCAGCCCCGGCAAAACCGCCGCCGGAGCTAAGGCGCCCCCCGCCATGCCGGACTGGGTCACCGTCGATCTGCTGCCCCAGAACAAATATTCCCGTCCGGGCACGGCGCTGCGTGAGATAAACGGCATCGTCATCCACTACGTGGGCAACCCCGGCACCACCGCCCGGCAGAACCGGAACTACTTTGCCGGCCTTGCCACCACCCACGAGACCTCCGCCAGCAGCCACTTTGTCATCGGAATCAATGGAGAGATCCTCCAGTGCATCCCGCTGGACGAGATCGCCTACTGCTCCAACAGCCGCAACGTGGATACCATCTCCATCGAGTGCTGCCACCCCGGCGAGGACGGACAGTTTACGCAGGAGACCTATGATTCTCTGGTCAGGCTGACGGCCTATCTGGCGGACTACTACGGCCTTGATCGGGACGATATTATCCGCCATTACGACGTCACCGGCAAGCTCTGCCCGCTCTACTTTGTGGAGCACGAGGATGCGTGGGAGGATTTTAAGGACGAGGTATTTCGCTGATCTTCCATAGATGGATACGCCCTGTTTCCCTTGACCGGGAGACAGGGCATTTTGGCGCCAAGGATGCTTTTCCATCTCCGCACCAATTTGCCTTGTTCGGTATAGGATGGAAGGAGAAAGCCATGATAAGGAAGAAAAAGCGGCCGGGAGCAGGAGATAAAGGCAAAAATTTTTGACAGAATTCTTGTTTCCGCATTTCCGCTTTGTTATACTGAGTATAGCGATTCGACACGTTTCGACAGAATTCGCCCTTCTGCGGCGGGCTGTCGGTTTTTTAAGCTGCGGAGGCGCATATGAAGGATCTGGAACTGCCCATCAGCACGGCCTTTGACCCGGTGCCGGAGCCGATGGCCTATTTGAGCGAAAACTGCATAGCTTACTGCAACCCTGCCTTTGTCCGCCTGCTGCCTGAGCTGAGCGAGGGCAGCCGTCTGCCCGATGAGTGGCAGGCGCTGACCGACTCCGCCGCCGCCCTGCTGCGCTGGGCGGGGCGGGACTGGACGGCGCTGACCTGGCCGTATCAGGGCGGAATTCTCCTGCGGCTTACCCCGGCGGAGGAGCAGCCGCTGCTCCCCAACCGGAGACTGCCTCTGCTGTCTCAAAAGCTGCGGGCGCCGCTGGCCGGTCTCATGTCTGCCGGTGAGACGCTGGAGCGGATCATCACGCCCTTTCAGAAGAAGGAGGCAAATAAGAGCCTGTCCCGGCTGAACAAGGCAAATCTCCGTCTGCTCCGTCTGGGGCGCACGCTGGAGCTGGCGGCACTTTCGGAGGGAGAGACTCCCTACGACTTCACCCCCCAGGCGGTGGAGCTGGGCGGACTCTGCGGGGATGCGGTGCGGCAGCTGGATGCGCCGGTGTCCGCCGCCGGGTGTCAACTGACCTTTCAGGACTGGGACGAAACTCTCTACGCCCGGTGCGATGACGACCTGGTGCTGATCCTGCTCTACCATCTGGTAAGCAACTCCCTCCGGGCCGCCGGAAAAGGCGGCCATTTGGAACTGCGTCTGGAGCGGCGGGGAAAGCGGGCCTATCTCTCTGTGTTGGATGACGGCCCGGGCATGACCCCCGACCAGCTCTCCGACGCCTTTGCCCCCGACCGGGGCGGCGACACCCTTCAGGATGCCATGCAGGGTCTGGGACTGGGACTGACCGTCTGCCGCAACATCGCCCGGCTCCACGAGGGGATGCTGCTGCTTTCTAACCGTCCGGAGCGGGGGCTCTGCGCCACCTTCTCTCTTCCCCTCTGTCGGCCGGAATCCGCCCCGGAGATCCGCTCCCCCCGCACAATCGACTCCACCAACGGCATCCCGCTGGTACTGCGGGAGTTGAGCGATGTACTGCCGGAGGAGTGCTTCGCGCCGGAGGATCTTTAACCAATCAAAACTGCTGCAAGCGCCCTTTCGCCTTGCAGCAGTTTTTTGCATCATTCCCGCTTTCTTTTTTTCTCTTCCTGTGGTATTCTGTCACTGACCGGTTCTCCACACCCGGTCCAACCGGCGTTTGCTCTGGCAGGCAATCGCCGCTGTACGGATTTGTTCGCCGTACTCTAAATATGAAAATGGAGGGATACCTGTTATGAACAAAAGAAATGCCATTCGTTCCATCACCCTGAGCGCTGTGATCGCCGCCGTCTATGCGGCACTCACTATGACTCTCCCCATGCTGTCCTACGGCCCGGTGCAGCTCCGCTTTTCCGAGGCGCTGACGGTGCTGCCCTTCTTCCTGCCGGAGGCGGTACCCGGCCTGTTTTTGGGCTGTGTCATCGCCAATCTGTTCTCCCCCTTCGGCATTAAGCTGAAAAATCCGTGGCTGGCTCCTCTGCCCCCGGTGATTTCCAATACGGTCATCATCGGCGCCGAGATCGCCTGGTTTGAGACCTCCTTTGGCCCCGGATTTGCGGCCTCCTGGGCATGGAACGGCTTTACTGTCGGTATCGGTGAGCTGGGCGCCTGCTATGTGCTGGGCATGCTGCTGCTGTACCTGCTGCCCAAAATTCCCGGCGTCCGCCGGTTCCTGTCTGAGGAGCAGCTGAGCCGTCTCCCCGGGCAGAGCAAAGAGGACGACCCCAAATCAGTCAGCTGACAGCACGACGAATAGAAAGGCGATATGCCTGCCCCGCTTGGGGACGGCATATCGCCTTTTGTTTTCGCTTATCTCCCACCCCGCCGCAGTTCGCCGTCAGAGCGCTGGAAGGAGCGGTGGATGGGCTGTTTTCTGCCAAAGGGCAGCTTGTCCAGCCAGCGAAGCACCGCAATCACAGCGCCAATGACCGCCGCAAGGCCGGCAAAGAGAATGAGCAAATTGGACTTGTTTTCGTTCTTCATGGGTGACCTCCGAAATCTTGTAGCATCAGTTTACACGATTTCTCCTGTCAAAACAATGACTATTTTGTTAAAAGTGGACTGCGTCAAAATTATGTCCGCTTAAACTGCTTTTCCAGCTGGTTCCGGGTCATCTCAATGGCCACCGGCCGCCCATGGGGGCAGTACCGCACCTCGCCGGACATGACATCCTTCGCCACAACCTCCAATTCCGCCTGACCGTTCTTCCAGCCGCCTTTGATGGCAGCCTTGCAGGCCATGGTGTGCAAAAGCTCGTCACGGGCGGCGGCAGGGTCGGCAGTCCCCGTAGCAAGGAGTTGCCCCGCCAGCTCTGCCAGCGTGCGATCCGCTTCCTCTGCCTCGATGTAATCCGGCACCTCCCGCACCAGAATATCTCCGCCGCCGAAGTCCTCCGCCTCAAAGCCAAAGGAGGCGAGAATATCCAGATTGCGCAGCAGCACCTCGCTCTCCGCCGGATCCAGCTTGACCACCACAGGAGAGAGCAGCACCTGACGCATGGGGGTATAGCCCCTGGCCTTCATCCGGTCGAAGTTCATCCGCTCGTGGGCGGCGTGCTTGTCGATGAGGGTGATGGTGTCCCCCTGCTCCACAATGATATAGGTGTTTAAGACTTCACCGGCGATGCGCCAGGCGGGGGTTTCCGGGGTGACGGGACTTTCCTCCGCCGTAGTCAGGTCGGCGGGCAGCGCCTCCTCTGCGGGGGCGGGCTGCGCCTGGTTTTCCACAGGCTCCGCTGCCCAGCGCAGCTCGTCGGGGAGCGGCTTTTCTTCCTGCGGGGCAGGGGCGACTTTGCCGCTGCTTTGCAGGTTTAGCGCCTCCATGACCACCTGCACATCCCGATCCTGCTTCTGCTTTTGCGCCCGGCGCTCCTCCTCCCGCTGGCGCTGCCGCTCTAAGAGCTGGGCGGCGTTGCGGCTGGTGGCCGCCTGCCAGGGGGAAATTGCGGAATTGTAAGCAACCTGCGCCGTGGAGCGGAGGACGGGGGTGTCCGGCTTGCGGTATTCCTCCGCAGTCATGCTCTTAAAGAAGGTCTGGTTGGGGGTCACCGTGTCCTGCCGCTGATTCTTCGGGGGCTGGACAGAGAGGACGGCCTGCACATGGCCGGTCTCCCGCTCTAAAACCGATTTTGCGGCGTAGTAAACAGCCTCAAAGAGCTGCTTATCGTTGGTGAACTTGACCTCGGTCTTTGCGGGATGGACGTTCACATCCACGGCGTTTAATTTGGTGGTCAGCTTGAGGACGCAGCCGGGGAATTTACCTACCATCTTCGTATTCTGGTACGCCTGCTCCAAGGCAGCCGTCATGGTACGGCTTTTCACATACCGCCCGTTTACGAAGAAAAACTGATACGCTCTCGTCCCCCGGCAGCAGGCAGGGCGGGAGAGGTAGCCCTCCACCTTGATGTCGTCCCCGTAGCCGGGACACTCCAAAAAGCCCATGGCGGACTCACGACCCAAAACGGCGTAGAGGGCGGAAGAGAGCTTTCCGTCGCCGGGAGTCAGCAGCTCCTCCTTGCCCTCCCGGATGAAGCGGAAGGAGATTTCAGGATGGGCCATGGCCTCGTGCTGGATGACGGTAAAGACGGCAGCTCCTTCAGCGGAGTCCCGCTTCATAAATTTCAGCCGGGCGGGGGTGTTGAAAAAGAGGTCACGGACGATGATGGTAGTTCCCTCCGGACAGCCCGCCTCCTCCTGACCTTTCAGCTCGCCGCCCTCCATTTGAAGGGCGGTGCCGAAGGTAGCAACCGGGGTGCGGGTCATCAGCTCCACCCGGCTGACAGCGGAGATGGCTGCCAGCGCCTCTCCACGGAATCCCAGCGTGCCGATGGCCTCCAGATCGTATTCCGTCCGTATCTTGCTGGTGGCGTGGCGGAGGAAGGCGGTGGGGGCGTCCTCGGGAGAGATGCCGCAGCCGTTGTCCGTCACCCGGATGTAGTGCATACCGCCGCCCATGATCTCCACGGTGAGGGCGGTGGAGCCGGCGTCAATGGCGTTTTCCACCAGCTCCTTGACCACGGATGCGGGGCGCTCCACCACCTCGCCGGCGGCGATCAGGTCGGCCACGTGGGGGGATAGTTGTTGGATCTTTGGCATGGGTGTGCTCCTATCTAATGGTAATTGGGTGGTTGGCGGCGGGCGAGTCATGCCTCGCCCCTACGGACGTCTATCGAAATCGGGCGTAAGGGCCCTTCACGAATGACCCGTTGTCAATCGTCCTCACATCATCCGCTTCCACTCAAACAGCAGATTCATGGCCTCGATGGGCGTCAGCGTATTGACCTCGGTCAGCCGGAGCTGATTCAAAATCTCCTGCCCCGCCATGTCGCCCATGGAAATTTGTTCTTCATCGGATACGCTTTTCACCGGGACTGGAACTCCGTTGCCGGATTCCAATTCCTCCAAAATGGTTCTGGCTCTGGAAATCACTTTACCCGGCACGCCGGCCAGCTTGGCCACCTCGATGCCGTAGCTCTGGTCGGCCCCGCCCCGGACGATCTTGCGGAGGAAGATAATGTCGTCACGCCGTTTCTTAGCGGCGATATTGTAGTTGCGGACGCCGGGCAGGCTCTCTTCCAGAACCGTCAATTCGTGATAATGGGTGGCAAACAGGGTCTTGGCTCCCAGTTTCTTTTTGTCGGCGCAGTAACCTCTGCCGATCTCGTCCAGAATGAGCAGGGAGCGGTTCGTCGCGTTTTTCAAAATCTCCGCCACCTCGCTCATCTCCACCATAAAGGTGGACTGTCCACCCGCCAGATCGTCAGACGCTCCGATGCGGGTAAAAATCCGGTCTACCACGCCCAGTCTCGCAGACCTCGCCGGGACAAAGGAGCCGATCTGCGCCATGAGGCAGATAAGGGCAACCTGCCGCATATAGGTGGATTTGCCCGCCATATTGGGGCCGGTGATGATGGCCAGCGTCTCGTTTTTGCCGTCCATCAGGGTATCGTTGGGGACGAAGAAGGAGTCCTTCAACACCCGCTCCACCACGGGGTGCCGCCCGTCCACGATTTCGATGCCCTCGGAGTCGTCCACCTGAGGCATGGTGTACTGGTTGCGGACGGCCACGTCCGCCAGCGCCGCCAGAACGTCGATTTGCGCCACGGCGTCGGCGGTCTGCTGAATCTCGTCTGCGTGGGCGGCGCAGGCGTCCTTCAACTCCACAAAGAGCTGATATTCCAGATCACCAATGCGGTCACGGGCGTTGAAGATGGTGTTCTCCAAGTCCTTGAGTTCCTGATTGATGAACCGCTCGTTGTTGGCCAGTGTCTGCTTGCGGACGTAGTCCTCCGGCATATTGTCCGCCTGCGCCCTCGGCACCTCGATGTAGTAGCCGAACACCTTGTTGTAGCGGACACGGAGCTGCCGGATGCCGGTTTTCTCCCGCTCCCTCGCCTCAATGTCGGCGATCAGGCTCTTGCTGTCGTTGAGGACATGGTTGAGGTAGTCTACCTCCTCGTTGTAGCCCTCCCGAATCATGCCGCCCTCACGCACAAGAAACGGCGGCTCGTCCACAATAGCGGCCTCCAATTTCTCCCGCAGCTCGGTGAGGTCGCAGAGCGCCCCGCTCAGCCCTTGCAGCATGGGAGCGGACAGACCGCTCAGCAGTTCCCGGATACGGGGGACTTTGGAGAGCCCCACCCCCAACGCCTGCAAGTCCTTGCAGTTGGTGTTACCGTAGACAATGCGGCCGATGAGCCGCTCTAAATCCGTGACCTCCCGGAGGGTGGCCAGCAGCTCCTCCCGGACAATCAGATTATCCACCAGAGCGGCTACGGCATTGAGACGCCCGTTGATTTCCACCGGGGAGAGCAGCGGACTTTCCAGCCACTGGCGGAGCTTGCGGCCGCCCATGGCGGTGCGGGTCTTGTCCAGCACCCAGAGGAGACTGCCTTTCTTCTCCTTGCCCCGGAGGGTCTCGGTCAGCTCCAGATTGCGCCGGGCGGTCAGGTCTAACTCCATGAACCGGTCGGCGGCGTAGTAGTCCAATGTGTTGATGTAGCTCAGGTCGGTCTTTTGGGTCTCGTTCAGATAGTTCATCAGCGCCCCCACCGCCTGCATCGCCCAGGGGCGGCCGACAGGGAGCGCGCCGGGGTTTTCAAACTGACGCTCCACCACGGCCTGCGCCCGCTCGGGCAGGAATCGGGCGTCCCCCGGCTGACAAAGGCAGTTCAGTTTTTCCTTCATAAAATCGGTCAGTTCCCGATTTTCATAGCATTTTGGAGACAGAACCGCCTCTCTGGGGGCGAATTTGGCAAGCTCGTTGAGGGCGTGGTTCAGCGCGCCCTCCCCCGCAAAGCTGGTGACGGAGACAGAGCCCGTGGAGAGGTCGCAGAAGCAGAGCCCTGCCCCGGCCTCCTCCAGACAGACGGAGGCGATATAGTTATTCTTCGCCTCCTCCAGCATGGAGGACTCCACCACCGTGCCCGGCGTGACCACCCGGATGACCTCCCGCTCCACTAAGCCCTTGGCAAGCGCCGGGTCCTCCGTCTGCTCGCAGATGGCCACCTTATAGCCTTTGGCGATGAGCCGGGCGAGGTAGGATTCATAGGAGTGGTAGGGCACGCCGCACATGGGGGTGCGCTCCTCCTCCGGCTTGCCCCGGTCACGGGTGGTCAGGGTCAGGTCTAATTCCTCCGAGGCAGTCTTGGCGTCCTCGTCGAACATCTCGTAGAAGTCGCCCAGCCGGAAGAACAGCAGGCAGTCCGGATATTGCTCTTTGATTTGCAGGTATTGCCTGCGCATGGGAGTGAGTTCGGCCATGGTTTTGGCTCCTTCTATCTGTCTAATCACATTTCCTGTTGTCGCACGGGCGACCATGGGTCGCCCCTACGGACTGTCAATCATTTGGAACTGTTCGTAATCTGCTGCAGCTTTGTAGGGGCGAGCCGTGCTCGCCCGTCTATCGGTCACAGAGTGCCCAAATTGTGCGCCTCACACCAATTCCCCGAACAGCGCCCAGTTGGAGGATTTGGTGATCTTCGCCTGCTGCCAGGTGCCGACAAGGGATTTGTCCCCGTCCAGATGCACCAGACGTCCCCCGTCCGTGCGGGCGGTGAGGGTGTGCTTGCCGTCGGCGTTCTCCCCGTCCACCAGCACCCGGAGGGTCTTACCCACATAGGCGGCGTGCTTCTCGGCGGAGATTTGGTTCTGCAAGGCGACAAGCCGCTGGAAGTTTCGGTTTTTCTCCTCCCGCGTCTGTGGATCGGGCAGCTTCGCCGCCGGGGTTCCCTCACGGGGGGAGTAGATGAAGGTAAAGAGGGCGTCGTAGCGCACTTCCTCCAAAAGAGACAGCGTGTCCTCAAATTCCTCCGTCGTCTCCCCGGGAAAGCCCACAATGATGTCAGAGGTCAATACGATGTCGGGCATCAGTTCTCTCAGCCTCCGAATTTCGTCCAGATAGGCCGCCCGGTCATAGCGGCGGTTCATGGCCTTCAGCACCCGGTCGTTGCCCGCCTGCACCGGGAGATGGAGCTGAGGGGCGACCTTCTCGCAGCGTGCCATGGTCTCAAACAGCTTCTGGGAGGCGTCCTTCGGGTGGCTGGACATGAAGCGAATCAGGAAGTCACCGGGGACGGCGTTGACCATCTCCAAAAGGTCGGCAAAGTCAATGTCCAGTCCCAGATCCTTGCCATAGGAGTTGACGTTCTGCCCCAAGAGGGTGATGTCCTTGCAGCCTTGGTTGGCAAGCTGACGCACCTCCTCCAGAATCCGCTCCGGCTCACGGCTCCGCTCCCGTCCCCGGACATAGGGGACGATGCAGTAGGTGCAGAAGTTGTTGCAGCCATACATAATGGAGACCCACGCCTTCAGCTTGCCCTGACGCACCACGGGGAGACCCTCGGCGATCGTTCCGGGTGAGTCCGGTGTCTCAAAGACCCGCTTCTGCTTGTCCAGCACCTGGCTCAAAAGCTCCGGGAACTTCCACAGCACATGGGGACCAAAGACCAGATCCACGTGCCGGAAGGACTTTTTGATCTTCTCCGCCATGTGGGGCTCCTGCATGGCGCAGCCGCAGAGGCAGATGATCTGGCTGGGCTTGCGGCGTTTGGTGTGGGTCAGAGCGCCCACGTTACCCAGAACCCGCATCTCGGCGTGCTCCCGGACGGCGCAGGTGTTGATGACGATGACGTCCGCCTCAGATTCATCCTCGGTGAAGGCGTAGCCCATCTCCGAGAGCATGCCCCGGATCTGCTCGGAGTCCGCCTCGTTCTGCTGGCAGCCATAGGTGTCTACCATGGCAAGGGGCTGTTCGGGGAGCCGGGAGATGCGCTCGTACAGCTGCCGGCGAATGTCCTTTTGCCGCTCCAGCTCCTCGGCGGGAATCAATACGTCGTTTCGTTTCAAGGAAGTTCCTCCTATCGGCAAATTGCCGCTATTTATCCATGTTAATTTGCATTATAGCACGTTTCAGGGGCAGGGACAAGGGAAGAAATACCCGCGTTCCGCCTATGAATATTCTCCATTAGGCCATGCGTACGGGACGGCGTCCCCGACGTCCCGCCGATCATTTCCAGATCACCGTCACGGGGCGTCGAGGACGCCGCCCCCTACGCACAATAATATAAATTATGGTAAATCAATTTATCTTTCTTCGACCGCCATGACCTTATCCACCCGTCTCTGGTGCCGTCCGCCCTCAAACTCGGTGGCGAGGAACACGTCGGTGATCCGCTCGGCCATATTGCGTCCGATCATCAGTGCGCCCATGGCAAGGGCATTGGCATCGTTGTGGCGGCGGGTCATCTCGGCGGAAAACGGTTCGCTGCACAGCGCGCAGCGGACGCCCTTCACCTTGTTGGCGGTAATGGAAATGCCGATGCCGGTGGAGCAGATGACGATGGCACGGTCCACTTCGCCGTCAGACAGCTTTTTGGCGGCGGCGTAGCCGAAATCGGGATAGTCGCAGCTGGCGGTGCTGTACGTCCCCACGTCCACCACCTCATGGCCTTTCTCGGTCAGGTAGCGCTTGATGTGCTCCTTCAGCTCAAATCCGCCGTGGTCGGCGCCGATGGAAATTTTCATGGAAGTCTCCTCCTGTCTCTTCTCTGTTGTTCTTCTCTCCCATTGTACCGCAAAAGCGGCCAAAGCACAATGCGGTTATTTTACCCGCCGGCCGTCAATAAAGACCATCTGCACTCGGCTCTGCATCTCCAAGGGGTCGCCGTCCAGCACCACCAGATCGGCGTCCTTTCCAACGGTCAGGGAGCCTACCCGGTCTGCGATCCCGGCAATCTCCGCCGCTCGCAGCGTGATGGCCAAAAGCGCCTTCTCAGGCGTCACACCGGCCCTGACAGTCAGCGCCGCAGCCAGCGGCAGGTACTGGACGGGATTTTCCGGGTGATCGGTGCAGATGGCAGCGGGGATGCCGGCCTCCACCAGAGCGGCGGTATTTTCCTGTTCCAAATGGCGCAGCTCCGGCTTGCTCCGGTCATTGATGACGGGGCCGGTAATCACCGGAATCCCCTCCGGCTCCAAAATGTCCGCCACCAGATGTCCCTCGGTTGCGTGGACAATGACGGCATCCAGTTGGAATTCCTTTGCAATGCGAACCGCCGTTGCAATGTCATTGGCCTTGTGGGCATGGAAGTGGGCGGGGAGCTTTTTCTGAATCACCGGTACCAGCGCGTCCAGCTTGGCGTCATAGTCCGGCTCCTCGCCCCGCTCCTGCCTGCGGAGGTACTCCTGCGCCTTTCTCAGTTCCTCCCGGATGAGGGCGGCGGTGGCCATGCGGGTGACAGGGGTCTCGCCCCGGCCCTGATACGTCTTTTTGGGGTTCTCGCCCAGGGCAAATTTCATGGCGGCGGGGGCTTTGACGATCATCCGGTCGATCCAGCGGCCTGCCGTCTTGATGGCCGCAAACTGACCGCCGATGACGTTGGAAGAGCCGGGGCCGGTGAGAACGGTGGTGATCCCCGCCTCTCTCGCCTCGGAAAAGCAGCGGTCCATGGGGTCGATGCTGTCAATCGCTCGGAGGTGGGGCGTGACGGGGTCGGTACTCTCGTTGCCGTCCGCTCCCTCAAAGCCCACGCTGTCTCCAAACATACCCAGATGGCAGTGGGCGTCCACAAACCCGGGATAGATCTGAGCACCACCTAAATCCAGCGCCTCTCCCGCCGGGCAGGCCTCCATAGCGCCGACGGCAGTGATTTTTCCCCCCTCAAAGGCCACAAACCCCTCCGGAATGGGCGGACGATCCATTGGAAAAATGCGGGCGTTTTTTAGAATCAAGGCAATCCTCCTCTCTTCGACAAAAATAGAATTTGACAATTTTTGGAAATCCGTTTAAGATAAATCTGCAGCTCACCAATGTGAAGCCCATCGGGAGAGGGAATCTCTCCCGGAGTTCTTCGGAACTCGCTCCATTCTCCCCGGAGGCGGGGTAGGAAGCTGTAACCGCCTCCGTTGACGCCGCCTGTCCATGGCGGCGTCCTTTTTTCGTAAAAACTGCCGCACAGGAAGATGTCTGTGCGGCAGTGAATCAGCCATAGTATGCCCCATTAACCTCTGCGGCGGGGACGGGGACGACGGCTCTCGCCCCCACGGTTCAGGCCGGACTGGCGGCTCTCCGACTCAGAGAGGAAGTGCTTGACCATGTCGTCAAAGGACTGAGGCTCCCGGTCTCTGGCGGCACCCCGGTCTTTGGAGGGGGCACGGTTAAATCCGCCGGCAGCAGGGGCGGGACGGCCTGCCTGAGGGGCGGGTCGAAACGTCTGAGGCCGAGATCCGGCCGGACGAGGAGGAGGGGGCGCCGTCTTTTTGATGGACAGATTGATGCGGCCGTTGTCATCAATGCCGATGAGCTTGACCTTCACATCCTGTCCCACGCTCAGAAGCTCATTCACGTCACTGACGTAAGTGTAGGCGATCTCTGAGATATGAACCAGTCCCGACCGGCCGCCGGGCAGCGACACAAATGCGCCAAACTTGGTGATCCCGGTGACTTTTCCGTCCAGAATAGATCCGACTTCCAACTCCATAGATGTTCTCTTTCCTCTCTTGTGAGCGAACCGTCTCTCTCCTTACGGGCGCTCAGTTGGTGGTATCGTAAAAGATGACCTCACCGGATTCCAGCAGACCCATTCTGTCCTTGGCGACTGCCAGAACGGTGTCCGGGTCACTGCTGTTTTCGATGTTGTCCTGCAGGGCGGCGTTGACCTCCTGCTGCTCGTCCACGGCGGCCTGATACTCTGCCAGTTCCGCCTCGGCGGTTTGGATCCGGCTGCGGATGTTGAGCAGAGTGATGGCGGTGAAAACGAGCAGGATCAGCACGACGATTTTGGACAGAAAGCTGCTTTGCTTGAACTTCATTGCGCTTATCCTCCTTTGAACCGCCCGGGAGCAGATGCTCCAATTCTCCTGCAAATAGCATCTCTACTATAAACCATTTCTTCCAATAATGAAAGTGATTTTTGAGAAATTTACAAATTTTTTTCAGTTCTGACCAGATTTTCCGCACCGGGAATGCCATTTGATAGAGCAGTTTCCCAAGAAACCGGGCGGCCTTCTCCTCCAGGGGCAGCAAAATGGGGCTGAAGAGGGTCAGATACAGCAGACAGCCCACCCCTAAAAAGACGGCGTCCCAGCCCCGGAGATGCCCCGTTCCCACCCGGAGCGCCACATTGACCAGCGCTGCGCCAAGAATGCACCAGAACAGCAGATCCAGCAGCGCTCCGACGCCCTTTCCCCTCCATCGGCGGCGCAGCAGGCGGAAGAGATCATACACCGCCCCGGAGGCCGCTCCGGCCAGCAGGCTGTATCCCAGTCCCCGGAGCTGGAGGGCGACTTCTACCTCCATGGATCAGCCCAGCAGCCGGGAGAAGAAGCCGCCTTTTTCTCTGGGTGCTTCGTAACTGATGGCATCAATATTTCCCTCCACCTTCAGCTCGCCCCCGTCCAGACTGAGCTGCTCAATGTGCAGCTCCTCTCCCCGGATAATCAGCTCTCCCTGACAGGTGGCCATGACGATCTGGTTCTCGTCGAAGCTCTCCACCTCCTCCACGCCGGAGACCGCCAGCCGGTTCCGGTTCTCCAGCAGGATGTGGTGGCTCGTCTCGGCAGGCAGGGTGGTTTGATTGTAGGTCATAGCAAGTCCCCCTTTGGCATTGTCCGTACATGATATGCCAGAGGAGGAGAGGGTATGAATGGAAATGAGATCGGTTTGCCGCTGTTCTCATTTAAAACATTGGGGCGGCAAAGGATGGCGTAGGGGCCATTTATGAATGGCCCCTACGAATTCAGGGCATCCCTTGCTTAAGCCATCAGCTCCTCCATCTCGTCCAGCAGCCGGTCAAACAGCGCCAGCGCCTCGTTCACGGGCGCGGGGGACGCCATATCCACCCCTGCGCCCCGCAGCAGCGTGATGGGGTCGGCGGAGCAGCCGCCGGAGAGGAAGTTCACATAATCTTTTACTGCGGGTTCGCCCTCCTTTAAAATTCTCCGGGAGAGGGCAATGGCGGCGGAATAGCCGGTGGCGTACTGATAGACGTAGAAGTTGTAGAAGAAGTGGGGGATCCTTGCCCATTCCAGCGCAATCTCATCGTCCACCACAATGTCGGGGCCGAAGTAATCCACATTGAGCTGGCGGTAAATCTCGCACAGGGCGTCCGCCGTCAGTCCCTCGCCCCGCTGTGCCATCTCATTGATCTTCAGCTCAAACTCCGCGAACATGGTCTGGCGGTAGAGCGTCGTGCGGAACTGCTCTAAAAAGTAGTTGACAAGATAGGCCCGCTCCCGGCGGTCGGTGGTTTTTGCCAGCAGATGCTCCATCAAGAGCGCCTCATTGCAGGTGGAGGCCACCTCGGCCACGAAGATGACATAGTCGGCATAGGCCACCGGCTGGTATTTGTTGGAGTGATAGGAATGGATGGCGTGACCCATCTCGTGGGCAAGGGTAAAGACGTCGTTTAAAGTGTCGTGGTAGTTCAGCAGGACAAAGGGATGCACCCTCGCCCCGGCGGAGTAGGCTCCAGAGCGCTTTCCGGCGTTCTCGTAGACGTCGATCCAACGGTTCCGGAAGCCCTCCCGCAGAATGTTCAGGTAATCCTCCCCCATGGGAGCCAACGCCTCTTCCACCAGCTTTTTGCCCTCCTCGAAGGGGACGGTCATGTCCACATCGCCCACGATGGGGGTGTAGAGGTCGTAAAAGTGCAGCTCATCCACGCCCAGAAGTCTTTTCCGCAGGGCGGTGTAGCGGTGCAGCTTGGGGAGATTCGCCCGGACGGCGGCGATCAGGTTGTGATAGACAGCCTCCGGCACCTCGTTCTCGTCCAGTGCGGCGGCCAAAGAGGAGGGGTACTTTCTCGCCCGGGAGAAGAACAGCAGCTGCTTGGCCTGGGCCGAGAGGACGGCAGCGCTGGTGTTTCGGAACTGGCGGTAGACGGAGTAAAGCCCCTCAAAGGCGGACTTCCGCAGCGCCCGATCCTGACTGTACATGAGGGGAATATAGCTGCCGTGGGTGACGACGTGGGTGTTTCCCTCGCTGTCCACGGCGTCGGGGAAGGTCATGTCGGCATCATTGAGCATGGAAAAGATGGTATCCGGCCCTTCGCTCAGTTCTCCGGCGCTGGCCAGCAGGGTCTCCTCGGCGGGGGAGAGAATGTGGGCGCTCCTGCGGCGCACCTGCTCCAGCTTACGGCGATAGAGGGCGAGGGCGGGCGTTTGGGCATAGAACTGCTCCAGCGCCTCGTCAGAGATGGCCAGGATCTCGTTGTCCTCATAGGAACTGGCGGTGTTGATCTCCACCAAAAGGGAGGTGAGCTGAGCCATCATGTCCTGATATTTGGCCACTCTGGTGTCCTCGTCTCCCTTGCGGGCGGCGTACTCGATGAGATCCATCAGGGCAACACTCATCTCGTCCTCCAGCGCCATGGAGGAGAGGAGCGTCTCGCCGCTCTCGCCCAAACGTCCCTCCAGTGCCCGGATACGGGGCAGAAATTTCTTCGCCTCCTCAAGGGCGCTCTGCCACGCCTCGTCAGAGGGAAAGAGATCCTCGATCGCCCAGGTGCAGGCCTGATTCTGTTCGCTTCGTTCCATGGTATCTGTTCCTTTCCCGATTAAAGTAATGTCCGCACCAGTCGGACGGCAATGCCCAAAATACGGGCATTGCCCGTCTCAAAGTCGCTGACGGGGACGATATACGGCTCATAGGCGGCGTTTTCCGGCTGGAGAATGACCCAGTCCCCCTGACGGCGAAAGCGCTTTAAGGTGGCGTCCTCCTGCCGGACGATGCAGGCCACGATCTGTCCGTTTTCCGCCTGGCTCTGCTGGCGAATGAGCACCAGATCGCCGGTGTGGATGCCCGCATTTTGCATACTGTCCCCCGACACCCGGAGATAGAAGTATTCTCCCGGCTGGGAGACGTCCGCGGCGGCGTAGCCCTCGATCTGCTGCTGGGCGATGATGGGGATACCCGCCTTGATAATGCCCAAAATGGGGATCATAGTCTCTCCCGGTGGACAGACCGCCGTACTCTCCCTCGGCACGTCATACCCCTGCAGCCACAGGGGATCCACCCCCAGACGGACAGCCATCTCCGTGGCGATTCCTGCCTTCGGCTCCCGCTGACCCAGCACATAACGATTCAGCGTCTGGGGCTTCATGTCCAGCAGCTTGCCCAGCGCCTCGTAGTTCAGTTCCCGCTCCTCCATCAGGGTGCGCAGCCGCTTGCCCAACGGCTCCTGCCTTTCCATCTGCCCGCCTCCTGTTCCGTTTTTTCATTATTATATCACGCCCGGTAAATTCCTTCCATCTTTTTCTCCGTTTGGAGATAAAAAATGCTCCATTCGGTTTCAAAAACCATTTGGAGAAAAAATTTCCATTTTGCACTTGACATTATCTCCATTCGGTGATATTATTGCTACAACAAATCGAACAGACGTTCTATTTCTCAGCTGTCGGCGCATAAAAAACGATCGAGCATCTTTCGACACTCGATCGCGATGGAGGAGAATGGATTCGAACCATTGTAGGCGTACACCAACAGATTTACAGTCTGCCCCCTTTAGCCACTTGGGTACTCCTCCATATGAACTTGTTTGCGGATTCGTGGTGGAACGGACTCGGTTGATGAAGGAGCAACTCGCCACCGGCGAGTTAATGGATTTCATTTCAAGTCCTCTCAGGTTTAACGAGACTTTGAAACCATCAAACCTCTGTCCCTCTCTTCTGATCTTCAAAAGAGCTGGTGGACGGACTTGAACCCCCG